>NZ_JBVVPX010000028.1:0-99473 GCF_055811375.1 Mesorhizobium sp. WSM4848 | reverse complement strand
TTCGACAAGCAGCGGCGCGCGGACGGGACCTTCGAACGGCACTACACCTGCGACCCCAAGGACTGAATGTTGACCGAAGGGAGCTGGGGAGGATCTCAAAATGATCATGTCAGTTGTTAAGTCCCTCGCGCCTGTGACGCTCGGCACCGTGCTGATCGCAATCAGTCCGGCTTCATTGTCGGCTTCTGACGCTCAGGACCTCGCGTTCGCTCACGCTGACATGCCAATCAAACAGCTGAATGACGTCTATTTGGATTGCGAACGGGGAGGCCGCCGGTGCGCTGGGGACGGAAGACGTGATGTACTGTTCGATGCGCGAGTTCCGACTAGGCGCGCGATAGCAGTTTGCGCATAATCAACGATGCATGGCCTTCTGCACCGTGCGACGCGGCCCTGCGATCGACCACTTCGAACCATGTTTGCGGTAAAAGGCCATTGCCCGGTCGTTTCCCTCGAGCACTTCGAGTGCGATGCTCGGGATGCCGGAATGGGCGGCAAAGACAGCGTGCAATATATTAGCGGCTAGCGCGGTGCTGTACTCGCTTTGATCGATGTGGAGCCGGTCAAGCATGACGTCGCCGGCTTCATTCATCTTAGCCATCGCGTAGCCGGCAATCGAGCCGTCTGGCCGTTCTGCCACGAACGACATTTTGTTGGTGTCTGTCAGTTCCGCCGCAATCCGCTGCAGCGTGTGATCTTCATCCGAAATCCGGGCCGCGGTCTCGGCACCCATGATTGGCGAGTACGTCCTGCGCCAAGACTCTCCAATGAGCAGCGATACCGACGGCACGTCCTGCTCAGTCATGGCTCTGATTTGCGTCATCGATAACGTCCCCTGCCGGTCAATTATAGCGTTGCCGGACGGGCCGCTCAAATTCGGAGCGGCGGCCTACCGCCGCTTCATCGCATGGGGGTCACGCCGTTCCCTACACCTACCATCAGGCATGGTCCGCAGGTCGACTCCTACCGATGAGCTAACGTCCGCTCTGGAGAAGCACCGCGAATGTCTGAACATGGCGCTAATTGCTCGTTCCCATCGACGAGACGAATGGCAACATTCCACCCGTCTCGGCCATTGGCGACAGCCAGCCGGTTGAGTTTTGACTCTAATGCCGCAGAATCTTGCTCAGGAAGGCGCGGCTGCGGTCGGTCTTGGGGTGCGAGAAGAATTCATCCGGCGTGCCGCTCTCGACGATGGCGCCGGCATCCATGAACACCACGCGCTGGGCGACCTTGCGGGCAAAGCCCATTTCGTGGGTCACCACCATCATGGTCATGCCTTCCTCGGCCACCGCGACCATGACGTCGAGCACTTCCGAGATCATCTCGGGGTCGAGCGCCGAGGTCGGCTCGTCGAACAGCATGATCTTGGGGCGCATGCCGAGGCAGCGGGCGATCGCCACGCGCTGCTGCTGACCGCCGGAGAGTTGCGCCGGATAGGCGTTGACCTTGTCGGCAAGGCCGACCTTGGCGAGCAGCTCGCGCCCGGCCTTCTCGGCCTCAGTGCGCGGAATCTTGCGGACATGGATCGGCGCCAGCGCGACGTTCTCGAGCGCCGTCTTGTGCGGATAGAGGTTGAACGACTGGAAGACGAAGCCGATCTCGGTGCGCAGCTGCGTCATGTTGGTGGCGGGGTCGCCGAGGCGCTGGCCGTCGACCACCAGGTCGCCGTCGCGGATCGTCTCCAGCCCGTTGATGCAGCGGATCAAGGTGCTCTTGCCCGAGCCGCTCGGGCCGCAGACGACGACCACCTCGCGCGGCTCGACGCTCAGCGTGATATCCTTCAGCACATTGAGCGCGCCGAACCATTTGTTGACGCCGCGAAACTCGATCATGCCGGTACCATTTTTGCTGAGGTTCAACGTCACAACTGCACCTCGCCATGGGCCGCACCCATGCGCTGCTCAAGCCGGCGGGCCAGCAGGATCAGCGGATAACAGACGACGAAATAGCCGAGGCCGACGAGGAAGAAGACCAGCAGGCCGTTCGGCACGCGTTGCACCACCAGCCAGCCGACGCGGGTGAGGTCGGTGAGCCCGATAGCCGAAACGACAGAGGAATCCTTGATCAGCAGCACATATTGCCCGACCAGCGGCGGCAGCACGATGCGCATCGCCTGCGGCAGCACCACCTGGCGCATGCGCTGCCAGCGCGACAGACCGGACGCCAGCGCCGCCTCGACCTGGCCGGTCGGCACCGAGCTGATGCCGGCGACGACGATTTCGCAGATGAAGCAGGCGGCCAGATTGGTCAGCGCGATGATGCCGGCAGTGAAGGCGTCGAGCTCGATGCCGAGTTCAGGCAGGATGAAGAAGATCAGGAAGATCTGCACCAGGAACGGCGTGCCGCGGATCAGGTCGACCCAGGCGCCGATCACGCCACTGATCAGCCGGTTGCCGCCGGTCCGCAGGATGCCGAGGCCAAAGCCGATCAGCGTGCCCAGCACCAGGCTGATCAGCGACAGCACCACGGTCATGCCGAGGCCGCGCAGGGCGAGGGGATAGCTGCCGGCTATGCTTTGCAGCTGCTGCCAGATCATGTCCGTGCCCCCGCGAGGCCGAGCCAGCGCCCGGACAGTGCCGCCAGTCCCTTCAGCCCGTAATAGAGCAGCAGGTAGAAGGCGGCGATGGTGATGAAACCTTCCGCCGGCATGAAGCGGTCGGAGGCGAGCAATTGCCCGGCGCGCGTCAGCTCGGCGACCGCGATCAGCGATAGCAACGCGGAATCCTTGACCAGCACGATCGCCTGGCCGAGCAGCGGCGGGATTGTCACCTTGAAGGCCTGCGGCAGGATGACCAGGCGCATGCGCTGGATGTAGGTCATGCCGGAGGCGACGCCAGCCTCGACCTGGCCGCGCGGGATCGACAGGATGCCGGCGCGGATGATCTCGGCGACATAGGCGCCGCTGTTCAGCGACAAAGCAAGGATGCCGACGACGAGCTCAGGCAGAATGATGCCGAGCCGCGGCAGGCCGAAATAGAGGAAATAAAGCTGCGCCAGCAAGGGCGTGGCGCGCACCGCGTCGATATAGGCCTTGGCCGGCACGCGAAACAGCCAGCCGCGCTGCAGGTTCATGGCGGCGAGCACGATGCCGACGGCGAGCGCCCCGGCAAAAGAAAGGACAGACAGCCACACGGTCGTGACGAGGCCCTGCCCGAACAGGGGCAGATATTCGACAATGGTGCGGAAGCTGAAATTTTCGAGCATCGCTGGGCGGTGAATGGTGAATAGGGATTAGCGAATAGCGAGTAGCGAGTAGCGAGTAGCGATTTACTACTCACTATTCACTATTCACTATTGGCTATTCACTCCACTCAGTGATCCTTCTTCCAATCGTCGGAATTGACCCAGTAGTCGAGGTTCTTCTGCAGGCGGCCGTCGAGGCTGACCTGATCGAGGAACAGGTTCATCCAGGTCAGCAGGTCCTGCTCGTCATAGCGCGTGGCGAAGGCCAGCGGCTCCTTCGACAGCATGTCCGGCATGACGGTGAAGCTGCCGGCCGGGTAGGCGGTCGACTGGCCCTTGACCGCCGAGACGTCGTTGACGCCGCAATCGGCCTGGCCGTTGTTGACGGCGTCAAGCAGCAGCGGGCCGCCGCCCTTGTAGCTCTTGATGTCGGCGTCGGGGAAGGCCTTCTTGGCCTCCTTCTCGCCGGTGGCGCCGAGCAGCACGGCGATCTTGGTGCCCTTGGCCTTGCAATCCTCGGTGGATTTGAACTTGCCGTCGGCCTTGGTGAAGACGGTGCTGCCGGTGTACATGTAAGGCTTGGTGAAGGCGACCTTCATCGCCCGCGCCAGCGTCGGCGTCATGTCGGCGACGAGAAGATCGGCCTTGCCCGACAGCAGCGCCGGGATCAGACCGTCCCAATCGAAATCCAAAAAGGTGATCTTGACGCCCATTTCCTTGGCCATCAGTTCGGCAAGCTCGACCGAACTGCCGGTGCGTTCGCCGGCAGCGCCGACCAGCGAGAAGGGTGGTCCCTGCGTCTGCACGGCAACGCGCAACTCGCCGCGCTTGGTGATCTCGTCGAGCGTTCCGGCACTGGCCGCGACAGTGAGGCCGGCGAGCGCAAGGCCTGCGATGAAAAGCTTGGCAATATTCATTAGGCATTCCTCCTTGTTGTCGTTTGTTATTTTCACTTTGTTGTTCCACCCCTTGGGGTGCTTTTTGAGCGGCATGAAAATCCTTCAGTCCCAGTCGATCGTTTCGGATACGCGTATACCGCGCCGGGCCAGTTCATCGAGAAAGCGGCCGTCGGGCACATGCAACAGCGGGTTGAGCAGGCCGGGCTCGGTGATTTCGCCCCGCGCCAGCATCTGCGCCACGATGCTGGCGGGATAACCGACGCCGAGGCTCATGCCGAACAGGCCGGAGGCCAGATCGCGCTCGATGACCAAGTCCGATGTTACCGTCTTGCGGCGGCCGCCTTGGGTGCCGGTAAAGACATTGCGCATCACGCAAAGGTCCTTCTCGTCGGCGCCATATTGCAGTTGCGGGCCGAGCAGCCGGCCGAGAAATTCACGTGGGCTGGCGCCAACACCGGGTACCTTGTCTTCGGAAAGGAAGCCAAGCTCCTTCAGCGGCGCCCAGAACGCCGACCAACCCGGCCAGCGCAACGAATAGCGGCCGGAGCGCTGCAGCCCCTTGGCGGCGGCAAGCATGCCGGCGTAGTGCGGCGCATCGCCATTGGGGAAGGCTTCCAGCCTGCCGAGCCCCGAGACCTCGATCTCGTGGATAAAGCGATTTTCATGTTGCTGGCCGGCCGGCACATCGACCCGCTTGCCGTTCTCGACCAGCACGCTGTCGCGGTTCTGGCTCATCAGAACCATGTCAAAATTCCAGCTCACCTTGTAGCATAGCGGCTTGGCCATCGCCTTCGGTTCGGGGATACCGCCGCAATAGGAATCGATCGCGGTGATGGCGTCGAACTGACGGGCGGCGCGCGCGTAGAGCACAAGGTCGATGCCGGGGTCGAGCCCGCATTCGGTCATGATCGAAACGCCGGCCGCTTCCGCCGCCGGTTCGAGGTCGGCGATCGTCTTGCCGTAATTGGTGGTGACCAGCGGCGTGCGCGTCGCGATCGCGGCCAGCACCGCCTCGCGCATCAGCGGCTGCGGCAACAGGTCGATTGCGGCGTCGACACCCGCCAGCACGTTCGCCAACACAGGGGCGATCGCGCCTTCGGGCACCACGAAACGCACGCGGGCAACGTCGGCCAGGCCGCCAAGCCGGGCTGGCCCATTCGGCGCAGTATCGACGCAGACGACCTCTTCGACATCGGCGCTGGCGACGAGATCGGCGATCGCCGCCCGGCCTTGCAGGCCGAGGCCGCCGAGAACCGCGATCTTCATGGTATTTCCTTTCGCCCAGTTTCGTCGCGCCCAGTTTCGTCGCGCTTGGTCTCGTCCGACCAGCAGCCTTCCGGCAGGCTGACCCATTTGTTGCAGGAGGCCATGACGACGAACGTCTCGCTGCGCACGACTTCGCCCGGCTCGCCGGCGCCGGGGATCAGCTCGCTGGTAACGCGATAGAGATCGGCGACATCGCCGGCCACCGTCACGTCGACGATGATGTCGAAGCGTCCGGTGACCACCGAGGCTGAGTTCACGAAAGGCAGTTCGGCGATGCGCTGCGCCAGTTCCCGGGCGCGGCCGCGCCCCTGCGCATTGATGCCGACGATCGCCGAGATCAATTCTGGGCGCTCGGTCAGGTTGAGCAGCCCGACGATCTTGAGCAGGTTGCGGTCAAGCAGGTTGCGCAGCCGCATGCGCACCGTCGGGACGGAGACGGCCATCTTCTCGGCGAGCCGATTGACGCCAAGCTGCGCATCCTGCGACAGCAGCTTGACCAGTCGCCGGTCGGTCTGATCGAGATGTTCCCGCAAACACTCAGGCTTTCATAAATGGAAAGAATTTATCGTATTTTCTTTCTGATATGAAAACAGCTTAGGGCGTATCTTTTTAAATCGCAAGAGCGTTCGGCCGCTGTCAACAAGGCCGCATCCCGGAAGACGGGAGGGCTTTGCCAGCCGCAGCCGACCGAGGGCATGCCGACTAACGCGGTTTCTCGATCCCAGGAATGCCGCCGATCCGCTCGGCGAGAAAATCGACCAGCAGCCGGACCCTGGCAATGCCGGCGCGCTCCGGGACGATCAGCATGCTCAGCGGAATGGGAGGCGGGGCGAAGTCGGGCAGGATCACTTCCAGCCGGCCGGCGGCGAGGAGATCGTCGACAAGCCAGTGATGGGCAGGTGCGATGCCGCGACCGGCGACGAGCGCTTCGCGTGCGGCAAGCCCATGGTCGACCCGAAATCGGCCGCCAATGGGCACCGCATGGCGTTCTCCGCCCGGTCCCTGCAGGGCGAGCGTGTCGCTTCCCGCGATGTTCGACATCCGGATGCCTTCGTGGCCAGGCAGATCCTGTGGGACGGCCGGTCTGCCCCGCGCCGCCAGATAGGCGGGCGACGCCACCAGCAAACGCCGGGACTGGCCGAGCGCCCGCAGTTTCATCGAGCTGTCGGTGAGCGGACCGAGGCGAAGCGCGATGTCGACGCCCTCCCGCACAAGGTCAATGCGCTCGTCGGTGAGGCTGAGATCGACCCCGATGTCGGGGTAGCGGTCCTGAAAGGCGAAGATCAGCCGGCTGATGTGCAAGACCCCGAGCGCCGCCGTGCAGGATATCCGGATCGTGCCGGCCGAAGCGCCGCGGGTGCCCCGTGCCTCGTCGCCGGCCTGCTCAACGAGGCGCAGGATCTGGACGCTGTCGGCATAGTAACGGCTGCCTTCATCGGTCATCGTGACACGCCGGGTGGTCCTGCTGAGCAAGGGCACCCCGACGGCGTCTTCGAGCTCACGCAAATGCCGAGTGACCGTCGACTGCCCAACTCCGAGCTCGCGCGCCACCGCCGACAGGCTACCGCGCTCGGCGACGCGAACGAAGGTGCGCATGCGCTCGAGGGTCACATCAGATCTATCCATTATTCGGCATAATCTTATGCATTGCTCAGATGTAGCGGATCACCCAGGGGCTGGCTACCTTCAGCGTTCATTGTCCTTCTTCGGAGTTGATCCATGAAAGTCCTGCTTGTTTTTGCTCATCCTGAACCGCGTTCGCTCAACGGCGCATTGCGTGACGTCGCCATCAGGGAACTCGAGGCCCAGGGCCACGAGGTGCTGATATCGGACCTCTATGCCGATGGCTGGAAAGCCGAGGTGGACCGTGCCGACTTTCCGTCGTGGCCTCCCGAAGCACGCTTCCTGCCGGCTGGGGCATCCAAAAAGGCTTTTGTGACCAACACGCTAACCGAAGATGTTAAAGCAGAGATCGACAAGCTGCTGTGGGCCGACACGCTGATCCTCCAGTTCCCGCTGTGGTGGTACGCCATGCCGGCGATCCTCAAGGGCTGGGTCGACCGGGTGTACGCCTACGGCTTCGCCTATGGTGTCGGCGAGCACAGCGACAAGCGATGGGGTGACCGCTTTGGCGAGGGAACGCTCGCCGGCAAGCGCGCGATGCTGATCGTGACCGCCGGCGGCTGGGAGGAGCATTATTCCGCCCGCGGCGTCAATGGCCCGATCGACGACCTGTTATTCCCGATCAATCACGGGATCCTTTACTATCCGGGCTACCACGTGCTGCCGCCGTTCGTCGTCTACAGAGTGGATCGTTTCGGCGAGGCCGATTTCGAGCCTGTCGCGGAGCGCCTGCGCGAAAGGATGCGGACGCTCGAGACAACCCGGCCGATTCCCTATCGGCAGCAGAATGGCGGCGACTACCACATCCCGAGCATGCAGCTCCGCTCTGTACTGGGCGACCCGGGCGCCACAGGCTTTGCGCTCCACGAGGATCGCGCAATCGCGAAATCGGCGACGCCGCGTTCGACTTTGCGGGACGTGGCCTGACGCAGCATCCCGAGAAGATCGGGCAAGGCGCCCGAAACCTACGGGATGAATCAGCGACCGGCCCGGAAGATCGCGACGGCAGCAGCCGTCAGTGCGGCATTGCCTGATGCCGTAGTGCCGTCCGGAAGCGCCTTGCCGTCTTCCAGCCCGACGCGCGTCGACCAGTTGCGCTCCGCCGCCCTGCGCACGAACGGCCATACCGTGGCGTCGGCGCCGTGCAGCAGGATGGCGCGACGCAGTCCGGCCCGGTCGAGCACGGCGGCGATGCCGTCGCAGGCTTCCAGCGCCTCGTCCAACTCCTGCTCGGAAATCTCGATCAGGATGCGCAGCACCTGGCTGCCATGGTCGAGGCGGACCAGGCGCTCTGCGTCAGCGACGGAGGCGAGTCCGGCCTCGATGCCGATGCCGCGCTGCCGCAGGCTTTGCATGACCTCGGGTGCGGCTTCCTCGCTCAGATTGACCGAGGCGTAGTCAGGCAATTCGGTCCAGCCGGTGATCGCGGCAAGCGTGCGCTCGTCATTATTCTCGATCCAGGCGCCGGTCGAGACGCCGATCAGCGTTCCCGGGCAGGCGCGGCGCAGCGTCAGCACGGTCCGGTCTATCGTCGCCGGCGCAAGGCTTTCGCGGCCATTTAGCCCGCGTGCATGAACATGCAGCTCGGCCGCACCGGCGGCCACGCAGGCGGCGCCGTCACGCGCCATGGTTTCGGGATCAAGCGGCAGCTGCGGATGGAAATCGGCGCTGCGCGCGCCATTGATGCAGGTCTGGACAATCATGGAGGTGGTGGTCCGGTTGAAGTCCGGCAGTCTAGCGCATGTTCGCGGACACAGGAATCGGGTGAGTGTCAGGAGAGTTGCTGCGGTGGAGGGATGTTCGCAGACGTTGGTGCTGCCCCTCATTGCCCTGCTGCAGCCTTACCTTAAAGCTTTCAGCGTAGCGCCATCTGCGAAGCTGCCGATCTCCCCCCTTGCGGGGGAGATGTCCGGCAGGACAGAGGGGGGAAGGAACAGCCTAAGGGCGTGGCAGGTCGGAGGGACAGCACCCCCTCTGCCTTGCCAGGCATCTCCCCCGCAAGGGGGGAGATTGGATGCCGCTTCGGCTTTCGCCAACCACCAACGCTGGAGACAGGGCAGATGAGGGCAGCGCCGACATTGGCCATTACCTCGAAAACTCGCTGCGCACGATGCCGTGGCGCTGGAGCTTGTCGTAGAAGGTCTTGCGCGGAATCCCCAGTGCTTCGATCGTGCGCCTGACGTCGCCTTCGTTGCGGTTAAGCGTCTCGCGGATGATGTCGGCCTCGTAGCGCTCCAGCCGCTCCGGCAGCTTCATGGCGGCGTCCGGCTGGGCTGGGGCAGGGGATGGCGCTCCAGCGTCTTCCTCCAGTCCAAGCACAAAGCGTTCGGCGAAATGCGCGAGCTCGCGTACATTGCCCGGCCAGTCATGGTGGCTCAGATGGCGGTGCACCGCGGCCGGCACCGCCGGCAGCGGACGCCGGAAGCGGGCGGCGGCGCGCTCGGCGAAGTAGAAGAACAGCAGGGCGACGTCGTCGCGGCGCTCGCGCAGCGGCGGAATGGAGATCGTCACCACGTTGAGCCGGTAATAGAGATCCTCGCGGAACGCGCCGCGCTGGCGCGGATCGCCGAGATCGACCTTGGCAGCGGCAACGACGCGCAGGTCGACCGGCCGCATTTCGTTGGTGCCGAGCGGGGTGACCTCGCGCATTTCCAGCACGCGCAGCATCTGCACCTGTGTCGAGACCGGCATGCTTTCGATCTCGTCGAGGAACAGCGTGCCGCCGCTGGCGTGCTCGATACGGCCGATCCGCTTCTTCTGCGCCCCGGTGAAGGCGCCGGCCTCGTGGCCGAACAATTCGCTCTCGATGACCGTTTCGGGCAGCGTGCCGCAGTTCAGCGCGACGAAATTGCCCTTGGCGCGGCGACTCCAGCGATGCAAAAGGCTGGCTACCACTTCCTTGCCGGAGCCGGTCTCGCCGGTCACCAGCACATCGACATCGGTGTCGGCGATCTGGCGCAGCGTGCGGCGCAGCCTTTCCATCGCCGGCGTCTGGCCGATCAGCGGCAGGCCGTCCTGCGCCTCTCCGGCCGCCTCGCGCAAGGCGCGGTTCTCCATCACCAGGTGGCGCTTTTCCGCGGCGCGGCGCACGCTCTGCACCAGCCGGTCGGCGGCGAAGGGCTTTGTGATGAAGTCGTAGGCGCCGTCCTTGATCGCCTTGACGGCAACCGCGATGTCGCCATGCCCGGTGACGAGGATGACCGGAATGTCCAGGTCCAGCCGCAGGACGCGGTCGAAAAGCTGCAAGCCGTCAATCTCAGGCATGCGGATATCCGACACGACCACGCCGGCAAAACCGGTGTCGAGCCTGGCCAGCGCTTCGGCCGCCACCGAAAAAGCCGAGACCGAAAAGCCGGCAAGCTCGAGCGTCTGCGCGGTGGCCTTGAGGAGATCGCTGTCGTCATCGACCAAGATGACCGGCGCTGCGTCGTCGTTCGTCATGCTGCCTTGGCCACTATGCTGCTTTCAAGAGATGGATGGTGAAGCGGGTGCCGCTGCCGTCGCTCGAAACCTCGATGCGTCCGCCGTAGTCGGCGACGATATCCTTCGAGATGACGAGACCAAGACCGAGGCCTTTTTCCTTGGATGTATTGAACGGCGTGAACAGCGATTTGAGAACCCCTGGCGGAATGCCGGGTCCGTTATCGGACACGCCGACCGTCACGCCGTCCGCGGTCTCCTCGACCGAAACCCGCACATGAGCGTCGTTGCGGCCGTCCAGCGCTTCAAGCGCGTTCTGGAAGAGGTTGATCAGCACCTGTTCGAGCCGGACCCGGTTGCCCATGACCTTGAGGCTCGGCGGTGGCAGGTCGATCGCCAGTGCGTCGAGCCGGCCGGCAAAGCGGCTTCTCAACAGCACGACGGCGCCCTCGATGACGCCGCGCAATTCGACAGGCTCGGCGGCGGTGCGGCCCTTGCGGGCAAAGGCTTTCAATTCTTCGGTGATGGTGCCGATGCGCTCGGTCAGTGCTGCGATGGCGCCGAGGTTTTCCTCGGCGGGCGCGGTCTGCTTCCTGTCGAGGAAGACGCGGGCGTTGTCGGCATAGGCGCGTATGGTGGCAACCGGCTGGTTGATCTCATGGGCGACGCCGGCGGCGACCTGGCCGAGGATGGCGAGGCGGTTGGCCTGGACCAGATCCTGCTGCACCACCTGCAGCTTGGCTTCCGTGCTGCGATGGTCTGATATCTCCGCCAGTAGCCGATCGCGGGCACGGCTCAGATCCTCGGTTCGTTCGACGACGCGGCGCTCGAGTTCGGTGCGGGCCGCCTGTTCGGCGGCGATCCGCATTTGTCCCGACTGCCGGCGCCACAACAGATACGCAGCAAGGCCGAGCAACGGGACCAAGACGCCGAGCGCAAGGAGCCGCATTTCACGGGCCGCGGCGGCGATCGGCGCCTCGGCCGGGACGAGATAATCGAGCCGCCAGGGGGTCGAAGCAACCGGGGCTGAAAGCCGGAGATATTCCGCGTCGCTGCCGCCGGGCGTCACCGCGTGGACGATGGATGTGTCCGGGCTGAGCGCCTGCGGGCGCGTGATCGGCAACGGCATCAGCGGTGCATCGCCGAACTGCTGGCTGTTCTGGATGGCGGCACGATCAGACGCGGCAAGCGGCGCCGTCGTCATGAAGCGCCATGACCGGACGCTGGTGATCAGGACGATACCACGCTCGTCGCTGACATAGGCCGGGCGGTTCACCTCGTGCCAGTCGGCCTCGAGCTGATCGAACTCCGCCTTGACGACGACGACGCCCAGCGGTGCGGCAGCATCGCCGACGCGGCGCGAGATATAGAGGCCTGGGCGTTTGCTGACATTGCCGAGCGCGAAATATTCGGCGGTTCCGGATTGCATCGCCGCGGAAAAATAGTCGCGGAACCGGTAGTCGTTGCCGACAAAGCTGATCGGCTCGCGCCAGTTGCTGGAGGCGATCGCCAGCCCGTCGGTGCCGATGACATAGAGCACCGAGGCCTTGGTGCCGGAGACCAGCCCTTCAAGCTTGCGGTTCAGCACATCGATTGCAGCAGCACTTTTCTGCGCCAGCGCGTCGCGCACCTGCTGGTCTTCCGACAAAAGCAGGGGCAGGGCGCGCGGGCTTTCCAGAACGGCGCGCAATAGCGCGACCTTCAGATTGGCGTCGGTGCGGCCCTGCGCCGCCAGTCCCCTGAGCTCCGTGGTGCGGCCATAGAGGCCGGCACCGTAAAGTGCGGCGGTGGCCGTCGCAAGGGCGATGGCCGCAAACAGCAGCCAGGCACGGCGCGCTCGCCTGCCGAGTTGCTCGGGCGTCGAAGGCAAGGCAGCGGCGGGGCGTTGCAGCATCGCCCATTTGTGCATGATTTCGCACAAAGCACAATTCGGCCATGCGAACATCCGCACTTTGTGAGGGCAAAGCCAAAAGTTTGAGTTCGAGGATACTCAACAAAATCAAATCGATAGCCTCTTAAGCGCAGTCTGGCACGGCAGTTGCAAACACGACTTCAGCGGTCGCGAGGCTGCTGGGGGTCAAATGCAATCGCTCCGGGAGGTCGAGCTTTCGATCGGAGCACAATGGAGGACGTCATGCAGACAGCATTCGCTGCCGCCGCGCCGCGCGGCAAACTTCCGTTCTACCGGCATCTCTATGTGCAGGTGTTGGCGGCGATCGCCGCCGGCGTGCTGCTCGGCCACTTCTATCCCGAAACCGGCGAAGCGATGAAGCCGTTCGGCGATGCCTTCATCAAGCTGGTGAAGATGGTGATCGCGCCGGTGATCTTCCTGACGGTGGCGACCGGCATCGCCGGCGTTTCCGACCTGCAGAAGGTGGGCCGCGTCGCCGGCAAGGCGATGATCTACTTCCTGGCATTCTCGACGCTGGCGCTTGTCGTCGGCCTCGTCGTCTCGAACGTCGTCCAGCCGGGCGCCGGCATGCATATCGATCCGGCCGCGCTCGATGCCACAAAGGTGGCGACCTACACCGAAAAAGCGCACGACACCAGCATCGTCGGTTTCCTGATGAACATCATCCCCGACACGATTACCGGCGCTTTCGCAAAGGGCGACATCCTGCAGGTGCTGTTCTTTTCGGTGCTGTTCGGGCTCGCTCTTGCCGCGGTCGGCGATCGCGGCCGCCCGGTCGTCGATTTCCTGCAGGCATTGACCACGCCGATCTTCCGCCTCGTCGCCATCCTGATGAAGGCCGCGCCGATCGGCGCTTTCGGCGCCATGGCATTCACCATCGGCAAATACGGCATCGGCTCGATCGCCAACCTCGCCATGCTGATCGGCACATTCTACCTGACATCGCTGCTGTTCGTGCTGGTGGTGCTGGGCGCGGTCGCCCGCTACAACGGCTTCTCGATCCTGGCGCTGATCCGCTACGTCAAGGAAGAGTTGCTGCTGGTGCTCGGCACCTCGTCCTCGGAAGCGGCACTGCCGGGCCTGATGGCCAAGATGGAGCGCGCCGGCTGCAACCGCTCGGTGGTCGGGCTGGTCGTTCCAACCGGCTATTCCTTCAACCTCGACGGCACCAATATCTACATGACGCTGGCCGCGCTGTTCATCGCCCAGGCGACCGACACGCCGCTCACCCTCGGCGACCAGATCCTGCTGCTCGCCGTCGCCATGCTGAGCTCCAAGGGCGCCGCCGGCATCACCGGCGCCGGCTTCATCACGCTGGCCGCGACGCTCTCGGTCGTGCCCGCAGTGCCGGTCGCCGGCATGGCGCTGATCCTCGGCGTCGACCGCTTCATGTCGGAATGCCGGGCGCTGACCAACTTCATCGGCAATGCGGTGGCGACCGTGGTCGTGGCGCGCTGGGAAGGGGAACTCGACCAGACCAGGTTCGCTGCCGCGATGGCAGGCGACTTGCCGGAGGAAGCCGATCTGTCGCTGCCGGGGCTGCAGGCCGCCTGAACCGTTCAGGTCTGCATGGTTATATCCCGAAGCCGGCTTGCCGCCGGCTTCGGGATAGAAGCCGCCAATCTCTAGCATCCGCAATTATCCGCAGGCCATGCCGCTGCGTGCTGCCTCAGATGTAACAGGGTTGTGAATCTTGTTCTTGGCGCGGGGCTTGTTCCAGCCGTATTTGAAGGCCAGTATCCGCAATGCCTTCAAGGTGCCCGTCCGCTTCGATCCCGACCTGATCGCGACCGAAGGCGAGACATTTCCGTCGGGCTCGGTTGCGACCGGCCGAAAACCGTCGGAGCTTTTTCTGCCGCCGACCCACGCTCTTGACCAAGGCGGCAGCCCTCGAAGGCGAGCCCGTCGCCTGATGGGAAGCCGCAGGCTTTTCCTCAGGGAACTCGTCGGACACTTGAAGAGGCGGCATGCCCGTGAGCGGGCTTTGCCGAAACCAAAGCAAGATGCGAGGTCAAATGCGATGCAGTCTGTCCCGAGGATTCCGGTATCCATCATCATTCCGAACTACAATTACGCGCGTTTCCTCAAACGCAGCATCGACAGCGCCCTGGAACAAGACTACGCGGATGTCGAAGTCATCGTCGTCGATGATGCATCGCAGGACAATTCCACGACAATCATGAAATCATATGGGGACAGGATCCTCGCCTGCCCGCGCGCGCAAAATGGCGGGCATGCCGCGGCGTTCAACACCGGCTTTGCGGCAAGCTCGGGCAAGATCGTCCTGTTCCTCGACGCCGACGATTTTCTTTATCCGACCGCCGTTTCCAGGATCGTCGACGCCTGGGATGCGGCAACGGCCCAGGTGCAGTCCAGGCTGCATATCGTCGACGAACGACAACGCATCAAGGACGTCTTTCCGCCGCCCGAACTGCCCTTCGACAGCGGCGATGTCATGCCGAAACTGCTGCACAAAGGCCGCTATCAGACGACTGTGACCAGCGGGCTGGCCTTTGATCGCACAACCCTCGAATCGATCATGCCTATACCGGAGGCGGAGTTCCGCCAGGGCGCCGATGGCTACCTTGCAACGCTGGCGCCCATGTACGGACACGTCCAGTCCATCGACGAATGCGTCGGCGCCTACCGGATCCACGGCGCCAACCATTCGGTGTTCGGTGAAAAGCTCGCCGAGCGGGCACGCTGGCGGGTAACCCACGATTTCCGCCGCATGCAGGCGCTGTCAGACCAGGCCTCCCGGATCGGCCTGACCATCGTGCCGTCGGAGGCTGTCCGCCACGATCCGGTCCATCTGGAAGAGCGGCTGGCGTCGCTGTGCGCAGACAAGCGCCAGCACCCCGTGGCCAATGATTCCCGGCTGGCGCTCGGGGCGGCGGGCGCCGTGGCCAGCCTCGAAATGACGGCGTCCCTGCGCCGGCGCGCCGTCCTTGCCGCCTGGTTCCTGTCGGTCGGGGTGTTGCCGCGGAAAATGGCGACCGCGGTGCTGTCTTGGAAGCTTGACGCCTCGTCGAGGCCGGCATTCCTCAGCCGTCTGTCCAAGACCATCCGCCACGCCATGGGGTAGCTTGCCTTAGTATGGCCCGCCATCTATCCGGCTCTGTTCGGCCACTCACTCGACCAGAACATGCGCCTCCCGCGCGGCGCCGACAAAGGCATCTCTTGCGGCTTCGGTTGTAACATCGCCGCTCATGGCCCGGCGGCATGCGCGCAGCGCTGAGCTGTGTTGCAGACTGCCGGCGTCGCGCCACTGGCCTGTCAGCAATTCGACGGCCTGTTGTGCGTTGGAAATATGTCGGATCGCTCCCGTGATGCCGACCGAAACCGCAACCGGCTTGGAAAACCATCCTTGGTTCATGGTGGAACCTTTGATGAGTTGAACCCACCAAAACGCATATCGTGGCGCAAGGTTTCATTCGCGCCTGTCACCATGGCGTGAAGGCGGCACTCCGCCGCCAGGAGTCGGCGGGCGTCCCGTTCCAACGCAACGAATGCAATGGCCTTGCGGTGCATGCCGACCCGGGTAGGGCAGGCACGCTTCTGCCCTAATGGGCCCGGCGCAGCCTGACCACAAGGCTGCGCGCCGCGAGCACCAGCACCGTGATGATGATCAGAATCACCGAGAGGGCTGCAATCGCCGGGTCGATGTTGTCGCGCAGGCCCATCCACATCAGTCTGGGCAGCGTGATGGCGTTGACCGAGGTGATGAACAGGGTGACACCGATCTCTTCCCAGGACAGCACGAAGGACAGCAGGGCGGCAGTGACGATGCCGAATTTGATGTTGGGCACGATGATGCGGGTGGCACGTTCCCACACCGTGGCGCCGAGACCGCGCGCGGCAAGGTCGATGCGCCGGTCGAGCTGGCTGAGCGACACCAGGATCAGCACCGTCGCGAACGGCACCGTCATCACCGCATGCGCCATGGCGACACCGAGCCAGGTGTCGTAGCCGAAGAACGAAGAGACGCCGGAGATCGAGGTCAGCAGGAAGTAGAGCGTGATCGCCGAGACCACCGGCGGCACCACCATCGGCAGCAGCACGAAGCCTACGAGCGCGGCCGTGAAGCGCGGCTGGAACATCCACACGCCGAGGCTGAAGCACAATGCCAGCACGGTGGAAAAGGCGCTGCTGACGACGCCGATCCTGATCGAGAGCAGGATCGAATTGATCCAGCGCGGATCCTCGATCAGCGCCCGGTAGTGACGCAGCGACAATTCGCCGGACGGCATCGCCAGCATGCGGGTCGGTGTCAGCGACACCGGGATGACGGCGAGCAGCGGCAACAGCAGGAACAGCGCCACCAGTGCGGCGAGGATCAGCGAGACGGGGCCCGGGCGGTAGGTCGGCATCAGATCAGCTGCTTCGGTCTGACATAGCGGAACAGCAGTGCCATCAGCGCGCCGACGAACAGCACCAGCACGACGCTGATCGCCGCCCCCAGGCCCCAGTCCGGGCTCTGGAAGATGCGCAGATAGATCAGCTCGGCGACCATCACGCTGCGGCCGCCGCCGAGGATCGCCGGCGTCACGAAGAAGCCGAGCGAAAAGACGAAGACGATGAGCGCCGAGCCGATGATGCCGGAGCGGGTCATTGGCACGAACACCGACCAGAAGGTGCGCATGCGGCTGGAGCCGAGCCCGCGCGCCGCCAGCAGCACGCGGTCGTCGAGGCTGCGCATCGAAGACGCCAGCGGAAACACGGCGAAGGGAATGAGGAAATGCGTCATGCCGACGATGACGCCGAATTCGTTGCGCACCAGCGTCAGCGGTTCCGAGATGAAGCCGATCGCCTGCAGCCAGGTGTTGAACAGGCCGCGATTGGAAAGCAGCGCCACCCAGCCGAAGGCGCGCGTCAGCACCGAGATCCAGAACGGCACCAGGATGCAGAACTCGGCGATCACCCGCTGCGCCGGCGTGCCGCGCACCCAGATCACGGTGATGGCGTAGGCGGCGGCAACCGAAACGATCGTGACGATTGCAGCGATGCGCAGCGTGCGGACAAACACCGACTGCACCAGCGGGTCGCTGAGCAGCGTGCCATATTGCCCGAACCCCGGCTCGGGCAGGGTGAAGCTCCAATTGACGACGCCGAAGAATGGCCAGGCGTAGGCGGCGCCAAGGAACAGCAGCAGCGGCGCCATCAACAGCGCCGCGCCCATCCTGTCGGAGAGATATGCTTTCATCTCGGCCCCGGTTATCCCGGTCTATCAGGCGGAGATGATCTTCGTGTATTCGTCGAGTGCGGCCCCGTAGTTCTTGGCGTACCACTCCATGTCGAGCGGGATCTGCTTCTTCATGTTTTCGGGGTCGACCGGGTTGATGCGCTTCTTGTCGGCGGGGATCAGCGCGTCGGTGGCCGGATTGGCCGGACCCTGGCCGAGCTTGTCGAACATGATCAGCTGCTTTTCCGGATCCTGGGCGCTGGCGATGAACTTCATCGCCGCGTCCTTGCCGCCGGGATTGCCCTTGAGCACGGCGAGCGCGCCGGGCGAGATCAGGCCCTGGTCCCAGATGAACTTGATCTTGCCGCCGGAATCCTGCTCGATCAGCGAGGCTCGGGTCGACCAGACGATGGCCATCGAAGCCTCGCCGTCGAGCAGCACGCTCTGGCTTTCGGCGCCGCCGCCCCAATAGGCAACGACATTCTCCTTGAAGGCGGCGATCTTGTCATGCGCGCGCTTGAGGTCGAGCGGGTAGAGCGAGGCCGGCGCGATGCCGTCGGCGAGCAGTGCCGCTTCCCAGCTCGACACGCCCCATTTGTAGAGCGAGCGCTTGCCGGGGAATTTCGTCACGTCGAAAAAGTCGGCCATGCCGGTCGGTGCCTGGCTGCCGAATTTCTCGGAATCGTAGGCGATGACATAGGAGAAGAAATAGGTCGAGGCGGCGTGCTCCCAGCCGAAGCCCTCGCGCATCTTCTTCTTGTCGACGATCGAGTAATCGATCGGCTCGAGCATGCCCTGCGCGCCGAGCGTGATGGCCGAGAACGGATCGACGTCGACAAGGTCCCAGGTCGGAGCGCCGCTCTTGAATTGTGCGGCGATCGCACCCTCGGTCGGACCGGAGCCGTCCATCTTGACGGTGATGCCGGTCTCCTTGGTGAAGGCCTGGCCATAGGCCGCGTCATAGGCGGTGATGGCGTCGCCGCCCCAATTGACCAGCACCAGTTCCTTGGCTTGCGCGAAGGCGCCGGTCGAGCGCAGCAGCATCGGCGTGCCGGCCAGCACGAGTGCGGCCAGCTGCGTGAACTGCCGGCGCGAGATCTCGCCGCGCACCGCCCTGGCGGACAGTGTCTCGATGGAGTGTTTCCTGGTTTCGCTCATCTCTGAATTGTTTGTCATGTCAGTTCCCCTTTTTTGTCGTTGATATTTCCCGAAAGCCAGCCTGGCGAATTCAGCTTCGCCACGCCGATCGTCATTGTCCTCCGTCCGGAAGGAGGAAACCTTTTTCCGCCGGCCATGTCAGCCATACGGAATTTCCCTTGCTGAGTGCCGAAGCGGCGACCTCGTTCGGCACCGAGACCGTCACCTTGGCACCTTGGCGCGTGGTGAGATCGAGCCGCGTCGCAGCGCCGAGATAGGTCGAGGCGACCGCAGTCGCGGCGATGCCGTTCTCGCCGGCTGTCGCTTCGGGCGCAATCGACATGTATTCGGGCCGGATCGCCAGGATGGCGTTGCTGCCGACGGCGCTTGCATTGCCGCGCAGGGTGATGGTGCGGTCTTCGCACAGGCCTGTGGCGCCGTTGTCGGCGTTGCGCACGCCCTTCAGCGGCAGCATGTTGATCTCGCCGAGGAACTCGGCGACGAAGCGGTTGGCCGGCCGGTCGTAGACCTCGTCCGGCGCGCCGACCTGCAGCAACTTGCCGTGGTTGAAGATGGCGACGCGCGACGATAGCGCCAGCGCCTCGCTCTGATCATGGGTCACGAAGACGAAGGTGGTGCCGGTTTCCTGGTGCAGCCGCTTCATCTCGGCCTGCATCTGGCCGCGCAAGCCCTTGTCGAGCGCCGAGAACGGCTCGTCGAGCAAAAGCACACCCGGCTCGAACACCAGTGCGCGGGCCAGCGCCACGCGCTGCTGCTGGCCGCCGGACAATTGCGACGGCAGTTTCTTCTCGTGGCCCTTCAGCCCGACCCGCTCGATCATCTCGCTGACGCGTCGCTTGATCTCGGCCGCCGGCTTCTTGCGCACCTTGAGCGGGAAGGCGATGTTGGCCTCGACGCTCATATGCGGGAACAGGGCGTAGCCTTGGAAAACCATGCCGGCGGCGCGCTGCTCGGCCGGCCGCTCGGTAATGTCGACGCCGTCACTGAACAGACGGCCGTTGGTCGGCTGCACGAAACCGGCAAGGATCATCAGGAAGGTGGTCTTGCCTGAACCCGACGGTCCGAGCAGGGTCAGGAACTCACCGCGACCGATATCGAGCGTCAGATCGTCCAGTGCACGGAACGAGCCGAAGCTCTTGCCGATCCCGATTGCCTTGATCTCTGCGGCACGGCCGGGTTGCTGCATCCTGCCTTGTCCCTCAATGCTGATTGAAATCGTAGGCAGGGCGGCGGCTCACCGCAACCGAATAGTTTTCGCCTGACCGGCAAATTTGATTCATCTGTTGTCGACGTGGGAGAGGCGAGCGGGACGCTCGAGCAGCCAATCTCCCCCCTTGTGGGGGAGATGTCCGGCAGGACAGAGGGCGCTGTCCCGCCAGCCTATCAACTATTTGGAGCTGCCCATCGCTGGTTTCAGAGTTGCTGCAAAAGTTAGCGTTCCTTCGCGCCCCCCTCTGCCCTGCCGGGCATCTCCCCCACGAGGGGGGAGATCGGCGCTCCATCGTCCCGCTCAATACGGATGGATCCTGTTCTCCGACAGTTTCGACCTCAGCCACCTCCCGAACGCCTCCAGCACCGGATGCGCCGCCTTGGCATGTTCGGAAACGAGAAAATACGACCGTGGCGAACTGATTGCGATGTCGAAGGGGCGCACCAGCCGGCCTTCGCTCAGCGCCCGGCGGCTGGTCAGTTCGTCACCTATGGCGATGCCCTGGCCGGCGATGGCGGCCGAAAAGACCAGGTTCATGTCGGAAAAGAAAATGCCGCCCTCGATGTCGGGATTCTCGACCTTCGACAGCGCCAGCCAGCGCGCCCAGTCCTCAGTGTCGCCGAGATGCAGGAGATTGGCGCGCAGCACGTCGGCCGGCTTGGAAAACCCACCGATCTTGTTGAGCAGCGTCGGGCTGCACAGCGGCGTGAACGAGATCTCGCACAACAGCTCGACCGCCCGGTTCGGCCAGTTGCCGACGCCGAAGGCGATGAAGGCGTCGGCGTCGGCATTGCTGACGTCGTCCAGCCGCCGCGGTGTCAGGATGCGCAGCGCGACATCGGGGTACATCTGCCGGAATTCGCCGATGTGCGTGCACAGGAACAGCGAGGCGAAGCCCGGCGTGCAACTGACGCTGAACGAGCCGCCGACGCCGGTGCCGGCATGGCGCGTTACCGCATCGCCGAGCACCGTCAGCGCTTTGCGCACGTCGCTGGCGTAGCGTTGGCCGCGCGGCGTCAGCGCCACGCCCTTGCCGATGCGCTCGAGCAGATCGAAGCCGAGGTCGCGTTCGAGTAGCCGCAATTGATGGCTGACCGCGCTGCGGGTCAGATGCAGTTCGTCGGCGGCGCGCCAGACGCTGCCGTGGCGGGCGAAGCTGTCGAGGGCGCGCAGCGCCTGAGTCGAGGGAATTCTCAAGAGGTGAACCGAATTTGCATGAGCCGGGAAAACATATCACTTTTTGGCGAGGCGCTTCACTGCTTTCTTTGACCGATGGAGGATCCGGTGACGAACTCGGCTCAAGCGACCGCGCTTGCCTGTCTGGACGACATTCAGCCGTCGCTGTCGGCATGGACGCGGACGATCTTCGATTTCGGCGAGACTGCCTGGCGCGAATACCAGTCGGCCGCCTGGTATGTCGAGCGTCTGTTGCACGAGGGCTTTTCGGTCGAGGAAGGCTCCGGCGGGATGCCGACCGCCTTTTGCGCCCACTGGACCAACGGCGCCGGGCCGACGATCGGCATGTATGCCGAGTATGACGCGGTGCCGGGCAATTGCCAGGACGCGGCGACCGTCAAGCGACCGCGTCCTGGTCTAGGCGCTCAGGCCGGCGGCCACACCGATCCGCATTCCGGCCTCGGCATTGCCAGCCTGGGCGGGCTTTTGGCGACCAAGGCGGCGATGCAGCGCCACGGCATATCGGGCTCGCTGCGCTTCACCGGCGAGCCGGCGGAAAAAGTGCGGGGGTCGAAGCCGATCCATGCCGCAAAAGGCTACTACGATGGCCTTGCCGGCATGATCTCCTTCCATCCTTTCTACATGCTGCCGCTCTGCAACACGGCGCGCTGGGACACGCATTGCGGCGCGGCCTATGCGATGATCTATCGCTTTGTCTGCGACGAACCCGAAAATTGGGTTCGCGCAAGCGATGGCGCTCCGATCCCGCAGGCGCATACGGCGGTCAGGGCGCCCGGCGCCAACGACGCGCTTGTCATGATGTACATGGCGTCCAAGGCGCTGCGTGATTCCATGCTGCCGCATCAGGGCGGCTGGTCGATCAGCGAGGCGATCCTGACTGCAGGGCAGGCGACCGCCGACAATCTGGCAGCGGGTCTGGCCGAGATCCAGTACATGATGCGCGTGCCGACGCTTGCGATGGCCGAGCAGGTCACCGCCGTGCTCGACCGCAATGCCGAAGCCGCCGCCAAGATGAGCGGCTGCCGCCATGAGCGGCACTGGGTGTCGAAGTCGCGGCCGGGGCTAGCCAATCATGCCATGGCGGGTATTGCCTACGATGCGCTGTCGACGGTCGGGCCGCCGCGCTGGGACGAGACGGCCAAGGCGATTGCCCGCGAAATCCAGGTCAATGCCGGCGGCGCGGCGACCGACGAGCCGTTTATCGCCGAGTTGGAGCAGCTGATTGCGCCTGGGGAGGCGGAGGCGTTGCTGCGCCGCGACTTGCCGCCGTCGCAGCTGAATTCCACCTCCGACGATTACACCGACATGTCGTGGCAGACGCCGACGGCGCGGTTCTACGTCGCCCGGCCGGCGCTGCGTCGCGAGAGTGGCCACGCCTACCCGTCCTGGGCGATGAATGCGCTGGGCGGCATTTCCGCTACCATCGATCCGATGGTTGCCTGCGCGTCGAAGACGATTGCGTTGGCAGCCCTTCGCCTGCTGGAAGACAAGGCCGCCCGCGACGCGGCGATGGACGAATTCGTCGCCCGCACCGGCGGCGGCATTGGTGGCAGCAACTGGCTGGCGCCGCTCTGCGACTACGAACCGCCGATCCATTTCCGCTGGCCGGAATATGTCACCACCCCGCGCGGACGGGGCTGGTGGATACCAAGCAACCCGCAAGCCGCGTGATCACTCGAAGCCAGGAGAAATCCCATGACCGTCCATGACCGCATCGCAGCAGAACCGTTTTCATTGCAGCGCCGCAATCCGGCCGGCGGCACCAAGCCATTGACCGCCTGGGGCTTTGCCAACGAGACCGACGCCCTGACCGACGTGCTGCTCGGCTCGCCGAATTTCCTGCGCCACCTCTCGACCAGCTCGCTGTCGCGCAAGCATCTGCGCGAGGCGCCGTGCAACGTCCAGATCGCGCAGGCGCAGCACAAGGACCTGGTCGCCGCTTACGAGCATTTCGGCGTCAACATCCACTGGCACGAGCCGACGCCGGAGTTGCCGATGCAGGTCTATTCGCGCGATTCCAGTGTCATGACGCCGTATGGCGCCTTCATCACCGCGATGTCCCAATGGTGGCGGCGCGGCGAGAACTATGCGGCGATCCGCACCTATGAGAAGCTCGGCATTCCGATCTACGACATGGTCACCGCGGGCACTTTCGAGGGCGGCGACTTCAACGTCATCGAGGACGGCGTGGTGCTGATCGGCTGTGGCGGCGCCCGCACCCAGGAGGAGGGCGCGCGCCAGGTCCAGGCCTGGTTCGACAAGGAGGGCTGGGAAACCCGCATCGCCTTCATCGACGAATATTATGTCCATATCGATCTGATGGTGGTGCCGATCGCCGAGAAACTGACCGCCGTCTGCCTCGGCTGCACCGAGCCGGGCATCGTCGACTGGCTGAAGGGCAAGGGCCACGAGATCATCGACGTGCCGTTCCAGGACACGATGGCGCTCGGCTGCAACTTCATGTCGCTGGGCAAGGATCGGGTGATCGCGCCGACCTCCAGCCAGACGCTGATCGGCCAGCTCAAGGCGCGCGGTTTCGAGGTGGCGGCGGTCGACATGAGCGAGATCTCGAAGACCGGCGGCGGCATCCACTGCATGGCGCAGGCGCTGAAGCGTGTGCCGGGCTGAAATCCCGAAAAACAGCCACAGAGTTCGGCGTTGAAGTTGAATATTAAGCGTTGGTGCCGCCCCTCATCGCCCTGCCGGGCACCCGGCAGCCAGATGAGGGGCGGCGCGACGTGGCGAGATTGCCCTGTCCCTAGCGCAAGCGAACCCCGAGCTAAAACGTAATCTTCACCGAAGCGGCGCTTCGGTTGGCCGGCCCGTGAAAGACGGCCTCGATGTTGTTGCCGTCGGGATCGAGCAGGAAGGCGGCATAGTAGCCGGGGTGGTAGTGCTGCCGCTCGCCCGGCGCGCCGTTGTCCACGCCGCCGGCGTCGAGGCCGGCCTTGTGGAAGGCGTCGACCATCGCACGGTCCTTGGCCTGGAAGGCAAGGTGGTGGCGGCCCGTCAGTTGTCCGCTGGCCGCCCGGCTGTCAATGCTGGAGACGAACAGCTCGTCGGCCCAAAAGTAATCCTCGGCGCTGCCGCCGATGGGAACATCGAGCACCTTGAAAACCGCCTCGTAAAAGCGTCGGCTTGCCTTGAGATCGCTGACCACCAGCTGGACGTGGTCGATGAGACGGCCGCGATGAAGTTCCATGCCTGATAGCTCCTGATCGCCAGGTTGGAAATCTAGCCCAGGACGGCGCACGGTCAATGCAATGGACAAATCGAGTGGGCAATGGACCAATCGAGTGGGCAATGGAGCAATTGAGTGGCGCGATTTCCTGACTGGATAAAAAATGCAACCGGATTGTAGGATTCGAAATGTCGGCATCGTCCTTCGGACGCAAGCGGTGTGACGAAGCTCGAAAGAAGTCGCGCCGTGTCCAAACGATCTCGGAGAAAAATATGCGCATTTCCTATCGTTGGGTCATCGTCGCGGCTGGCGCCCTGATGACCTGTGTCGCCCTCGGGGCGATGTTCTCGCTGGCGATCTTCCTCGAACCGATGGCGCTCGACACAGATTGGTCGCGTGCCGGCATATCGAGCGCGATGACGCTGAACTTCCTGGTGATGGGCCTCGGCGGCTTCGCCTGGGGCGCCATTTACGATCGCTACGGCGCTCGCATTGTCGTGATGACAGGCGCGGTGCTGCTCGGGCTGGCGTTGGTACTGGCCAGCCGCACCGGCTCGCTGCTTGTCTTCCAGATCACCTATGGCGTGCTCGTCGGCCTCGCGGCAAGCGCCTTTTTTGCGCCGATGATCGCGCTGACCACGGCGTGGTTCGACAAAAACCGCAGTCTTGCGGTTTCGCTGGTTTCGGCCGGCATGGGCGTGGCACCAATGACTATCTCGCCCTTCGCGCGCTGGCTGATCTCAGCCTATGACTGGCGCACCGCCATGTTGGTCATCGGTATCGCGGCGTGGGCGCTGCTGGTGCCGGCCGCATTGCTGGTGCGCCAGCCGCCCAAGCTTGCTGCTGACGACGCCGCCTCCGATCTTGCCGCCGACGATACCGGCATGTCGGTTCCACAGGCGCTCCGCTCGCCGCAATTCATCGTTCTGGCACTGACCTTCTTTGCCTGCTGCGCGGCGCATTCCGGGCCAATCTTCCACATGGTGAGCTATGCGATGCTGTGCGGCATAGCGCCGATGGCGGCGGTCAGCATTTACAGCATCGAGGGCCTGGCGGGGCTGGGCGGCAGGCTTTTATACGGCGTGCTTGCCGACCGGCTGGGAGTCAAGCCGGTGCTGATTACCGGTCTGGCGATACAGTCGGTGGTCATTGCAGCCTATCTTGCGGTCAGCGAGCTTGGTCAATTCTACACGCTCGCCGTCATCTTCGGCGCCACCTATGGCGGCGTGATGCCGCTCTATGCGGTGCTGGCGCGCGAATATTTCGGCCAGCGCATCCTTGGCACGGTGTTTGGTGCTGTAACCATGCTGTCCAGCATCGGCATGGCCTTTGGCCCGCTCGCCGGCGGCATGGTGTTTGACGCCTATGCCAGCTATTCTTGGCTGTTCATCGGCTCGGCCCTGGTCGGGCTCGGCGCGGTTGCGGTGGCGATCGCCTTCCCGCGGCTGCCCCGCAGGGAGTTGCAACCGGCGTAGGATTGGCGGAGAGAGGATGCAGGGGTCGAAAGTGGACATCGCATATGTCAGCTTTTGACCCCCTCCCAGTCGCGAGGCGTTCATCGGCGGTGATAGGAGCCGGGTCAACAGGACCGATCTCCCTTAATTAACAATCGATCATGATGCAGCGCAGCGCCCAAATGTCGACTGCCGGTAGCCTGAGATTCTACGAAAAACCGTCAAAGAATGGCAAATTAAGGGCTTTTTCATGGATTGTGCGCCGCGCACTCACGCGACCATTTCAAGTGCGTTAACATTTTGTGTTTGCTGCGCAGCATTTTTTTCCTATCCTCGCCTCAGGGCTTTGCGCATTTCGATTGCGTGAAGAACTGGCGTGAGGATCCCTAAAATGCAGCAGGCAAAGCGAGTCTTGGTGACGGGGGGCGCAGGTTTTCTGGGATCGTTCTTATGCGAGCGGTTGCTTGCTGAAGGCCACGAGGTTGTATGCGTCGACAATTTCTTCACAGGAAGTCGGAGAAACGTCTCGCATTTGCTCGACAACAGGTCCTTTGAGATCATTCGCCACGACGTGACATTTCCACTCTACGTAGAAATTGATGAAATATACAACCTTGCTTGCCCGGCAAGCCCGGTTCACTATCAGTTCGATCCGGTCCAGACGACAAAGACCAACGTCCATGGGGCGATCAATATGCTGGGGCTCGCCAAGCGGGTTCGCGCAAAGATCCTTCAGGCGTCCACGTCTGAAGTCTACGGAGATCCCGAGATTCACCCGCAGACCGAGGACTATTGGGGCAGGGTAAACCCGATAGGTCCCCGTTCCTGTTACGACGAAGGCAAGCGGTGTGCCGAAACCCTGTTTTTCGACTATTGGCGGCAGCACAGGCTGCGGATCAAGGTAGCGCGCATCTTCAACACCTACGGTCCGAGGATGCGTCCGGACGACGGCCGCGTCATTTCCAACTTCATCATGCAGGCACTGCGAAACAAGCCGATAACCGTGTACGGCACCGGCGAGCAGACACGCTCATTTTGCTACGTCAATGATCTCATCGACGGTCTGGTTCGCCTGATGCACACGGCCGACGATGTTACCGGCCCGATCAATCTCGGCAACCCGGTCGAATTCACGATGCTCGAACTTGCAAATCTCGTGATCGAACTTACCGGAAGCCGATCCAAGATCAGGTTTTTACCTTTGCCCGTCGATGACCCAAGGCAGCGGCAGCCTGATATCGGGTGTGCCTTGCGCGAGCTCAATTGGGAGCCAAGAATCGCATTGCGCGACGGTCTCGCCACGACCATTGCCTATTTCGAAGACTTGGTCTCATCGCGATATGCTCGGTCCGCTGCAGCCGAATGAAAACAGTCTTGGTCACTGGCGGGGCGGGCTATATCGGCTCACACTGTTGCAAGGCATTCGCCAAATCCGGTTGGTCGGTCGTTGCCTATGACAACCTCTCGCGCGGCTGGCGGGACGCGGTCAAATGGGGACCGCTTGTCGAGGGCGATGTTTGCGACGGTGCAGGGGTGGCAGCAGCGCTGCACCGGTATCGGCCGGATGTGGTGGCGCATTTCGCCGCCTACGCCTATGTCGGCGAGTCCGTCGAGCGCCCGGAACTCTACTACCGAAACAACAGTTTTGGGACGCTGGTCTTGCTCGAGGAAATGCTGAAGGCTGGCGTCGACAAGCTGATCTTTTCGAGCACCTGCGCGTCTTACGGCGTTCCCGTTCGTTCGCCGATCGACGAAACGCATCCGCAGTCGCCGATCAATCCCTATGGGTGGTCGAAATTCATCATAGAAAGAATGGTGGACGATCTTTCCGATGCCCATGGCCTCAACGCGGTTGTGCTGCGGTATTTCAACGCGGCCGGATGTGATCCCGACGGCGAGGTCGGTGAGCGGCATGAACCGGAAACGCATGTCATTCCGCTCGCTATCGAGGCGGCGATCAGGTCGGGCCGGGTTTTTACCATTAATGGCACCGACTTCGACACAAGGGACGGAACCGCGGTACGGGACTATGTCCACGTCACCGATCTCGCCCGTGCTCACGTTCTGGCAGGGGAGAAGCTTCTGCGCGATCCGGGAGTCCATGTTTACAATCTGGGCACTGGAAACGGAACGACGGTGAACGAGTTGGTCGATGCGGTGAGCCGGGCTTCGGGAACGCGCCTCCCAGTGGCCTACGGTCCGCGCAGGGCAGGCGACCCGCCTGCGCTTGTCGCCGCGGCCGGCAAGGCGGCCCGGGAACTCGGCTGGATGCCTGAGCAATCCGGAATCGACCGGATCGCCGAAACGGCGCTGGCCTGGTATCGCCGCCGGTTGTGACGATCTTTTTCGCGGAGGAACCCTACCGCCTGGTCAGCAAGCAATCGAGTGCGGCGGCGACTGCGGCAAGCGAGAAATTTTCCTCTATCCGCTTTCGTGCCGCCCGACCCAGGCTTTCGCGCAAGTGCAGATCGTCCTTCAGGCGCTTCAGGGCATGCGCGACTTCGTCCGGGCGATCCTTTCGAACCATCAGGCCACCCGACTCTTGGCCATTTGCCAAAATGTCGGGAAGCCCCTGTGCATCGGTGGCGACGATGGGAAGACTGCAAGCCATCGCCTCCAGCGGTGCGACCGGCATGCCTTCGATGCGGGAGGTCGTGACGTAGGCATCCGCCGCCGAAAGCCAGTGCCGGATCAGCGACCGGTCCGTAGTATAATCGGAAAGCCATCTCACATTCGGCAGTCCGGCCTCGATCAAGAGCCTGGCAAATCTATCTCGATCCTGACCGGAGCCTATTATCACCAGTTCGGATGACGCGTCCCCGGAAAAGGAGGACCAGGCTTTCAAGAGCACATCGAGCCCTTTCCGGCGGATGTCGATGCGCCCGTGATTGACGGCGATAAATGTCTCGCTCGGCAAGCCGAGGCTTTTCCGCGCTTTCTGGCGCGCGATCGCTTTCCATTCCTCGACGTCGATCGGGTTGGCGATATTGGCGATGTCGAGTGCAATGCGCGGGTAGGCTTTGCTGAGCCGTTCGTGCTCAGCAGCCGATGCAACGATCAGGCCGCTGCAAGCGCGAAGCGATGCCTGGCGGGCGATCGCCTCGATCCAGGACAATGTGCGGTCGCCGCCCTGGAAGGTCGCATAGAGGGGCATGCGCATGCGGCGCGCCAGCCAGGCGAGCGCATCGAACCGGGTGTATTCATACTCCTGGGCGAGGATCACGTCGCATTGAGATTGGGCGAGGACCTTTCGGAAGGCGGACAGCGGCGTCGTGGCCCAGCGTCGCAGACTGTAAGCCGCCGCAGAGTGGCCCTGGCGCGCGCGCTTCCCCGGGACGACCCAGATAGGCGTACGAGTTCCCGCATGAAGATAGCACTCTGTCCGCGAGGCATGCTCGGATGCGCAAACAATGATCGGCCTGTGCCCGGCCAGTTGCAGGGCGGCCGCATAGCCGAACAGCCAGCCGCCGGTCATCTGCCCAACGAATTCCTCAAGCCGCAACCCTATCGGGTCGAGAAACTCCTCCATGACGTCGCCCCATGGGAAGAGGGCAACGACGAGCGAGGTTTGGCGGCCAGTCATTTGCGTACTAAGTCATTTGCCAAGAGGTCATTTGCGCCAGGAAAAGGCCGTTTCCGTACCGCGTGTTGAGGGCCGGTGTAGCGCATAGCCAACCGCCGTAATGGGCGCCGCCAACGCGTAGAGGAACTTGCGTCGGCGCTTTCCAATACGGGAAAATGCGACGTCGTGAAAGAACGCCGTCACCGGGTTGATGAATGTGGCCCGAAGTTCCGGCGGCTTGTCGAAGAGCGCAGCGAGCTCGGGATCCCGATAGCCACGCCGAACGTGGCCCCATTCCCGCATCAGTTCGCTCTCATGCGGGCAAAACGGCTTCATGATACGGAAATACGGGTAGTGCCAACCGGCCTCAGGCGTGGAGACAAGCACATATCCGCCGGGTCGCACTACCCTCAGCGCTTCCTGCGCAGCGCGGCGGTCGTCCTCGATATGTTCAAGCACGTCAAACAGCGTCGCGACATCGAAACTGTCGTCTGCGAAGGGCAGGGCACAGGCATCGCCGCAGACGAAGGTTGACCTCGCCCATGGCGGCTGGAGCCTGCCCAGTTCGGGATCGACATCGAGGGTGACGATATCCGCGTTCGGATAGAGGATGCTCGCCAATCCACTGCGGCCACCGCCAATTTCCAATATTCGCCCCTCGATTCCCGAGGGAGCAACACGGTGAATGGCTCGCATCTTCTCCCGGTAAAACAGGCCGTCGGTCAGGCCGTGTGGAAAGGGGTTGCGGGAAAGAAACTGACCAAGCGGCGCCTTGCGGATCATCAGGTTTTTTCCTCAGCCAATGCTTGCGGGGGTAAGGTTCGTCGCTTTCGCCAGCCGAAACGCAAGAGAAATTGAAGACCGGCCAGCCATCCTTCCACTTCCGCTGCCAGAATTCCGATCCTGCCGGGCGGGCCTTCGAAAAGCGTCCTGAGGAATGTCCTCAAGAAGTAAGCCGGCAACTTTTTCCAGATCCGAATGATGTTTCCGCGGTCGCCGAAATTATCATATTGCACGACAAGGGCCGCGACATGGCCCTTCATGTAGGCCCTCATCTGCCGTCTCAAACCCGGCCAGTCGCTGCGATGATGGTGAAAGACGACAACCCTGGGTTCATAGAGGCAGGCGCCTCCGGTTGCCAGCAACCGGTACCAGAATTCCGAATCCTCGGAACAGCCGGCGGCGCCGGCGCCGAGGCGCTCATCGAACACGCCGATTCGGTCGAAGACGGAGCGGCGAAAGGCCATATTGGCACCGGCGCCGATTCTCCAGACATGTGCTCCAATTGGCCGGGTCTCCTCGAAGAAGCGCCGGTCGAAGACGAGCGGCACGAAAGTGGTGCCGAACCCGCCCATGTCGAACTGGAAGCTGCGTTGTGCGACCGTATCGAGCCGGGCCGGCAATACCAGGCCCGTCAGCGCCTCGACGTCGCGCTCCGCAAAGGCGCGTGCAATCTCGGCAGTCCAGCCGGCATGAACTTCGACATCGTCATCGGTGAAGGCGATGATGGCTTGACGGCTTACGCGAATGCCGGCGGTCCGCGCGACACTCAGTCCGGGGCGCGCTTCATGAACGTAACGGACCTCCGGAAATTGCATGCACAACGACCGCGCGTTGCCGTCGCGGGAATTGTCAACGACGACCACTTCACCCGGAGCGCTGCGTTGTTTTGCAATGCTGCGAAGGCACCCGGCCAGCGCTGGGCCGCGGTCCCGGGTGCAAATCACAACCGAAATGTCTTGCGCGGATGCCGAAGACGCTGTTGCAAGCTCATCAAGGCCGTCGATCAGGTTCTTGGCCTCCAAGGCGGCAGTGAGAGAGAGCGCGGACTTTGGCCGCCCCTCATGAGTGGCCTGTATTGGGGCGCCCAGTGAGGTGCTGCGCGCGGCCATTTGTGCCGCCGAAAATTCCGCCGCGAATTGCCGCAAACGCGCCTTTGTGTACGGCAGTTCATCCGGCAGCGACGCGCGCATCCCCACCGGCAAGTCCTTCCACCAGAAGATCGATAGCGAAGGGCTGTCGCCCGCATCGGCATCGGCATCAATGGCGTCGAGATCGACATGCCTGACACGGAAGGCATCGCCGGTCATCGGTTCTGCTCCCGGATTGTCCGCACACGGGCGCTCGAACGATCGTATTCGCCTGCAAGGCCGTAGATTCCACCCAATAGCTCCGCGATGCCGAAACGGAAATCGCGGCCCCGAAGCCCGCGCGCCGCACGCGCCAGCGCCTTCAACTGGTTGAAGAACCACCAGCGAACCATGGCGCGGTGCCGTGCTCTGAGTTCCTTGTCGGTCCGGCGGCTTTTGACAAGGAAAGCCATCATTCCAAGGCCCCACGTCCAATATTGCCGCCTCAACTGCTCAATCGTCTCGCGATGCTCGTGGTAAACGGCATATTCCGGCTCATAGATCATCGGCCGGCCCGAACGCAGCACGCGATAAAAAATGTCGAGATCGCCACCACCGGGCAGCGGAGATCCGGTGTCAAGCGCCTCATCGAAACCGCCGAGTTCAACGAGCAGCGCGCGGTCGAAAGCCATGTTGCAGCCAGCGCCGAGACTACCGGATCCTACTGGGTGCAGCGGATTGTCAAAGCGGGTGTTGTGGAATTCCTTGCGGACAAAGCCGCGACCAAATCCGCCGTTTTGCTCAAAAAAGATCTGGGCTTCCGTGTCGAGGCGAAACGGCAGCACCAGGCCGGTAAAGCCGCCGACGCTGGGATTATCCCGGCACGCCTTGGCAAGGCCTGCCAGCCAGTTGCGATCGACGACCACATCGTCGTCCAGATAGGCGACCAGATCTCCCGTAGCCGCGCGAAGAGCCGCGTTGCGGGCAAAGTCGAGCCCTGCCTTCGGCTCGAAAACGTAGCGGACATCCTTGAAGTCCTCAACGGCCTCGCGCGTGGTTGAATCGACCGAAGCATTGTCGACAACAATAATTTCGACGGATTGAAACGCCGATTTCGAGCGAATGAGATCGAGCGAGGCCAGAAGCCGGGACAGGCGCTTTGCGCGATCCTTGGTGCAGATCGCGATGCTGAGGCTCGGCAACGCCGTTTCCACCGCAGGACATCTCTGCAGCAGTTCTCCTGCCATCTTTGCAACGAGAATGCGCTCAGCGAAGCGTTCGTCGGCAAGGGATGTCAGTCTTTCCACCGACAGGGCCGAGGCGGCAGGCAGCGCGATCATCTCGAACGCGATCAGCCGGTCTTGCCAACGGGCGATGACACCGACGCCATTCTCATCGGGAGCGAGCTCAATCGGGGCTAGCGGTTTTGACAGTTCGACTTCGACAAGTTTGTACCGCATCGGCTAATTCGCCCCCATGGCGGCACGTCCGTGCTGAAATTCGTGGAGCCTCGAAAAATGGCCCGGTCGCTTCAGCAGTTGATCCGGCGAACCGACCTCGATCACCCGTCCTTTGGCCATCACGATGATCTGGTCGGCCGCCTGGACAGTCGAGAGGCGGTGGGCGATGACGACCACGGTGCGATTGTGCGAATATTGCTCGAGCGCGATCTGAAAAGCTTGCTCGGTTTCGACATCCAGCGCATTCGTGGCCTCGTCCAGCAAGAGAATATCGGGGTTGCGAAGAATCGTCCGGGCAAGCGCAATCCGCTGCCGCTGGCCGCCCGACAGGCGCATTCCCTGGTCGCCGATCTGCGTTTCATAACCATCCGGAAGCGAGCGGATGAAATCGTCCGCCCTTGCAATTCGGGCCGCCTGGTGCAGATCGTTTGGAGTCGTATCGAAATCTCCATAGGCGATGTTGGCCGCTATCGTGTCGTTGAAGAGATAAACTTCCTGCGACATCAGCGATAGCCGCTTGCGCCAGGTCTGGAGTTCGAATGCAACAAGTGGCACGCCGTCGGCGACGACCTCCCCCGAACTGGGATCTTGGAAACGAAAGAGCAGCGCCATGACCGTCGACTTGCCGGCACCCGACTCTCCCACGATCGCCGTGGTCTTACCGGCCGGAATGCTGAAGGAGACATCCTGCAGTGCCAGCGGCTGATCGGGGGCATAGCGAAAGGAGACGTTGCGGAATTCGACCGCCCTGCTGAGCGCAGGCGCGGCCAGGCTTCCTTGACTAAGAAAAGGTGTGCCGGTTCTGCGCAAGAAGTCATCAACGTCGTCAATGGCGCCGGCCAGCCCGTCCAGTGCAATCTTGGATTGCAGCAATTCGCGCGTGGGACCTTGGAGTCGATACAGCAGCGACAGAAAAGCGGCCAGCGCAGCAATTCCTATGTTGGCGGATTCTGCGACGAGAATGAGTCCGCCAATCAGGACCGTGATCGAGATTTCCGAAACCGGCCCCGGGGTCGCCCAGAGTATATCGAGCCGCAAGAGACGCCGCCGCACCCGGTCGGATATCTGCAGGAACCGACGACGCTCGTAGTCTTCCTGCGTGAAGGCGCGGATCAACTGCAGCGCGTTGATGCTTTCCCACATCCTGAGGCCGAACTGCTTGTTTTCTTCAACCACGGCCTTGCCGGTCTCGTCGGCGCGACGTGTAGCCAAACGGATGGCCATGGCACCGACGAGCAGGAACAGCGTCGAGAAAAAGGTCAGTCGAACGGAGATCAACAGCATCAGCACAACAAAGACGATGAAGGTGCAAGAGCAGACCATCAATCGGTAAGCCAGGGCCAACGCCTGGCTTACCTTCCAGGTATTGTTGGCGATCGTTGTGATGATGTCCGATCGTTTGTTTTCAACCCGGTAGTCGATGCATGAACTTATCGTCTGGTCAAAAACCCTGGACCGCAATCGATGCGCAACCAGGCCGTCCACGTATCGGGTCACCCAGGTGTTGACGAAAAGGACCGCGTTCTTGAGAACGATGCTGGCGCACAGCGCTCCGACCAGGAAGGCGGTCAGCAGATGTTCGGGAACAGGCGCCAGGAGCCGGTCAAATATCGGCTGCCATCTGCCGGACTGAGCGGGTGACGCTCCGAGACTCTGCAGCAAGGGAATGAACAGGAAGAGGCCGGCACCTTCGAGAACCGCTGCAGCCAAACCAAGTCCGACGATAGCCGGCCCGGCCCATGCAGGCGCCGCCGCCAGGCGCAAGAGCCGCTGCAAGCGCTCGAACAGTGACGCGCTCACATTCACCAGATAGTCTCTTCATAAAGGCGCCGAAACTCGGCGTTCTTGTTTCGCATCCGTTTCACTCCAACCTTCATCCAGCGAGGAACCAGCCTGGCCCGGCAGTACATGTCGACCATGTTGGGCAGGCGGGAAATTGCCGTGCGCGGTTCCAGGACGAAGTATCTCTTCAGCAGGTCGCCGGCTGCGAACAGCCGCCCGCCGACCAGGGCTCTGATGGCAAGCCAATGGATCATGTCGACCAGATGCGCATCGAGATCGCTGCCGAACTGCGGATATTTTTCGCGATACTCGGCAAGGACGATTTCACATGAACGAAGCATCTGCATGACATCGCTCGACATGTTGACGTTCGTCATCCGATAGCCCACCAGGTGCTGAGGCACGACACGGTATTCGTAACTTTCCGCTATCCTGAGGCACATGAGAAGGTCCTCGCAGCCTTGTGCATTCCTGGCCCTCAGGGAAGGATCGAATTGTCCCGCCTGCTCGAATGCGGAGCGACGCATCAGCATCGAACTTCCGTTGCCGACAAAATTCATTCTGCACATCCGTTGCAGAACGCGGCCATCGGCATCGGGTCGGTATAGTGAGAATACCCGGCCGTCCTCGTCGATTTGGGCAAACCAGCAATATGCCAGGCCCGCAGAAGAGCCGCCTTCCTGCAGGGCGCGCAGTTGCAGTGCGATCTTGGATGGTGCCCAGAGATCATCCGCGTCGACAAACGCCAGGAACTCCGCGTCGGTAGAGGCCGCACCGCTGTTGCGGGCCTGCGCGACACCGGCGTTCGGCTGCTTAATCAGGCGTATGCGCCGATCTTTCGCGGCATGGGAGGTCACGATTGATTCGGACAGGTCCGTAGATCCGTCGTCGACCACGATGATGTCCAGTGCCTGGTGGCTCTGCCTGCAGATGCTGGCCAAGGTAGCACCGATGGTTCTCTCAGCATTGAACATCGGTACCACGACGCCTACCGTAGCATTGTCATCAATCATCAGGCCTTCGTTTCCGCAGTTGGGGAATGGCTTTTTTGAGTATTCTATTGGATATGCATTGCTGGCCAACAACCGGGGCGAATTCGGGGCAAGTCAGACCGATTGTTCTCCTGCCAGCCTGGCCCTAACGGGCTGCGATCGTGGCAAATCAAATCTCGAATCCGGGAAATCGAACTTGGGTCCGGGAACGGGGCGCGGATCCGCCGCGCCCCGATGCAATATTAGTTCCCCCTGAACAGGCGCGTCAACCAACGCTGTCTTGATCGCTTCGCCCCCTGTTGCCCATGTCCATGGCGTCCCCTCCAGCGTCACGCGATGCAGGTTGCCGAACCGCAACTTCGGAGCGTGCCTTGGGAGAACGTCGAGGAGCGCAAAGTGTTGCAAAGGAGGCCGCGAGGCAGCGCTTGGGATCGCAGTCGGCCCGCGCCGACCCAATCCGAACCTTCTTGAATGGAAATCGATTGCCGAAGGAGGCACCATCCAAGCAAAACCCGCCCCGGTCTCCGGAGCGGGTCTGTTGCCTGAGGCGGAACTTAACACATGTCCGCAGCCGCAAGGTCGCCTCGCGATGCTGAAGATCTGGTTAACCCGCCATATTTGATTCAAATCCAGCTGTGGATGTTCGCCTTTGGGTAAATCGAATGGGCCATCCTTCTCGAGCGGCGGGCAAAGGAGAATCCATGACAAGTGACTTTGCCGCCGCCCACCTCCATCTTGAACGAGCCTGCCACTATTTGCGCGGCGATGACGAGACGAGCAGCGCGGCTCGTGCCGCCCTGGACATCCTGATCGATGCAATCGCCGCAGCCCAGTACAAGCGTCCGCCCGCGGACGTGGTGGAATTTCCCAGAACGGCAAAGCAGCGTTAGTCGGCGAACTCTAAGCGCGGCGCATCCGCAGGATTAATGCGCCGCTTCAAGTTCTTGTTTCTATACATGTCGTTGTCTTGATACCGCTGCGCGCCTTGGGCGACATGCAGGTGCGGGCGAAACAAATGGAGCGGGATGGCCAGTTCAATTTAAACGCGTCCCGCTTCGGGTCCGCCGTACCCTCTCCAAATGGCTGATGCTCGGCAGCAGGAGCTACCGACGACGCCGGATTGACTCTTATTTGGGCCCGTGCTGATGTTGCAGTGCAACATAGAGCAGCGGTTCCGAAGGCGACAGGTAGTCCTCAGTTGGACGCCAAAAGAACCTGCAGGGGACTTGAGGGGACTTAGCTGGTGTTTATTGGGCAGTCGCAGTACTCAAGCGCGATACCGTTATGGAACGTTGGCCGCGGCAAGATCACGAAAGTCAGCGGACGGGACACCACATTTGACGGGTTGTCCGCATTTGCCCCTTTCTGGGCAATGGCGGCGATCTTCAGTATCGCCGGTGATATCTATTCCATGCTTGGCTACAAGGGGCCGCTTTTTGCCGCCCTGAGCTGGTCGGTCGTCCTGTTCAGCCTGCTACTCCTGCTGTATCCGCGGCGAACGGAGTTTTTGATCGGGCTCGTGATGGTATCGCTGCTGCTGTACGCGCTGCGCATGCCGGTCGCTTCGAACAACAAGACGATCACGGCGGTGATGAACGGGGCTATCCTGCTCAGCGCAGCGGTGCTCTATCTACGGGCCGCCGGCCGCGGCGCCGCCCTGGACCGGATGGCCCTTTATCAGCAGATCCGGATCGTCGCCCGGGCGCTGCTCGCCATCATGTATTTCTACGGCATCTTCCACAAGATCAACACCGATTTCCTCGATCCTTCCGTGAGTTGCGCGGTAGGCCTCTACGCTCCGCTGGCTCGTCCGTTCGGCCTCGAGGACGATCTGTTTGGCCGGTATCTTGCGATCTTCGCCACCTTCGTCATCGAGGCGATCGCGATCGTGTCCCTCTACTGGAAGCGCTATTTCGCCGTGGGGTTCATCCTCGCGCTTGTGTTCCATTACGTGATCCCGATCTCGGCCTATTCCTGGTACATGGACTTTTCCAGCCTGGTGTTTGCGCTGTATGTGCTGAGCATCCCCACGCCCGTCAGCGAGGCGCTCTATCGCAGCTCGCTGGAGTTTACCAATCCGCTGCGCGAGACGTTCGGCCGGGTCGGGATCTTGCTGCCGGGCGCGGCCGTGATGCTGTTCGCGGTCACTCTTGTCATTCTGCTCACCTATGCCTTTCCCGGGCGCTCCTTCGACATGATGGTCCACTCCGTCTGGATCCTCATTTGGGCGGTAGTGGGCGGCGCGGCGATGGTCGTGATGGCCAATGTGGCTCTGCAGAACCTGCCTTGCCGGACCGTTTCCTCGCCGCGCCAGCCGCTCTGGATCTATTTGGTGCCGGGCTTGTTCTTCCTCTCCTGCCTGTCACCCTATGTCGGGCTCAAGACGGAGAGTTCCATCAACATGTTCAGCAATCTGCACACGGAAGCCGGCCAGACCAACCATCTGCTCTTTCCCAAGCCACCATACCTGTTCAACTATCAGAACGAGGTGGTGAAGATCGTTGATTCCTCGGAGCCTCATCTCGTCGGGCAGTCGCGGGCGGGCAATTACCACGTCCTCCTCGATCTCAAGAAACAGCTGCGCCGGAAGCCCGAGGCTTGGGTGACTTACGTGAAGGATGGCGAGACGATTACCCGGGCCAACGCGTCGACCTTCGCTGGCGAAATGCCCAACCTCATCGAACGCAAGTTGCTTATGTTCAAGTTGGTGGATTTCTCGCGGCCGAAGGCCTGCACCCACTGAGCGCCGCTCTCACGAACGAAACTGGTAGATGTCGACTGATAGATGTCGCTGGGCAGTCGACTTAAGCCATCCATTTCGCCGGGAAATGTCCAAAGCGCGTCGCGTTAGTAAGAGTCACGCGTAGCCTTAAGTTCATGTCGTTATCGCAAACCCGCTGCGCACCCTCGGGTCAGGGCCCGAGGGCATGCTTTTGGGCGACATGAATTGAATTAGCGTTGTTCGAGATCGGCAGGGATCAGCGAGCGGCCGCGAAGCCGCAGGGTGGCCCGGCGTCCGAGCTTGAGCGCCGGATAGATCAGCCGCGCCGCCGTCCTGTTTGAGAGAATCCTGCGGTTGAGCCAGCCGAAAAGCGTCGAAGAGGAACTGAGGATCGCCAGGAGATTGATGGCTTCCTCGCCGTGGTAGACGCGGTCCTCGAAAACGAAGAGCATGCCCTCGTTCAGGTCGAAGCCCTGGCGCTGAAACATGACGACGCGCGGGTCGCCGGAGCGCGCGTCGAGCAACTCGACAGGACCGACGGCATCGCGCAGCCGGGCAAAGCGGACATAGCTCTGGCAGAAGATGCAGTCGCCGTCATAGACGATAAGCGCCGTCTTCCCAATTGGCTTCATTGCACCGTCGGATCCTGACTGTGCCCGATCGGTGCTTCTGCGGCGCTATCGATCGCGCAATTGCTGTAGAACGCGCAGCCGGAGACGACGGGCAGGTTGCTGAAGGCGTCGAAGACGGCGACGAGCACCAGCCCGACAATGCCGAGCATCAACATTTTCTTGTAGGCGGACAAGTCGTGAAGCATCTTGGTCCTTGCTGCCTGATGCGGACCTGGTCGATCCGACGTCAAAGCGCGATCGATTTCAACAGCCGGCTGGCTGCAAGAACGGCAGCCCGTGCCGGTCAAGGTTTCCTATCGCAAGCTCTTGAACTGCCATAGTCGGCACCAGCCTGTTATTGTGCAGCGCAACAATGGGTGAAGATCGGCGGAAAATCAAGCGGAATGGTGAATTTCGCCGACTTTATGTGACATTGCGTCGGCGGCAACCGGCAATCCGCAACTCCGAGCAATTCGCACTTGCCACAAAGCATGACGCGATGCACAATCGCTATCGAAACGGAAGGACCGGGCCGGCCAATAGGCCGTATCCAGGAAACGCTGAAGTTGAACCTGCCCCTACGTGAGACCTGGCTGGACACCGCCAAGGGCTTGGGAATCACCCTCGTCGTCATGGCCCACGTCCTCAACCACAGCACCTGGCGCTGGGCGCACCCGATTTACTTTGCGGCATCGCTGTTCTTCATGCCGTTCTTCTTCATCATATCCGGCTACCTTTTTGCTGTCACCGAGAGGAAGGCGCTTCTCCGCAAGCGCGTCCAGGGCCTGCTCATCCCCTATGTAATGTTTCTCGGCGCGATCATGGCGAGCGTGCTCGTTGTCGACTTTTTGCGCGGTGACACCCCGGCACCCTGGCAGATCAGGGAACTCATCACCGACGCGCTGCTGGGCGGACGGCACCTGACGCGCGAACTCGGCGTGTTCTGGTTCGTCACCTGCCTCGTCGCCACGCAACTTGTCTACAACGAGGTCGCGATCAGGACCAGCGGACCGACCCATCCCGGCATGCTGATCTTCGTCGGCGTATCCGTCGGCCTCGCCTATGCAATCCAGGCCTATTGGCAAGAGGTGCGGGCGCCGCTCGCTCTGACGAACGTGCCGCTCGCCATCGGCGCGTTCTGGTTCGGACATTTCCTGCGCGAACGCGGCATGAGCGCGCTGTGGTCGGCGGTATTTGTCGTGGCGGTTGCCGGGGTCGCGCTCGCGGCGGCGCTGACGGGGTCCGACTTTACCTTCAGCATGAAGAACGCCATCTTCGGCCCCCCGCTTCTCGGCCTGCTCGTTGCATTGGCGATCTCGACCTTTATCCTCGGTCTCATCCGCTTCATGGCGATGCCGAGCTTGCGCATCGCTCCGTTGGCGGAAATCGGCGCGGCTTCCCTGGTGATCATGTTCGTCCATCAGTTCGTTCATTTCACGCTGCGTGACTTCGGAATGTCTTCCGAGTTGGCGCTGATCGCCCTGTCGCTCGGGCTTCCCTATCTGCTCTATCGCGGACTGAGATCGTCCCGGATACTGGCTCCCTGGTTCATCGGAAGCGGAGACCTGGCGCTCAGCATCCAACTGATGAGGCGGAGCCTCGCCTTCCGGGCAGGCTGAGCTCGAACGTCGTTCGTCTGCCTCGCGGGCCCGTTTCGGGCGAGCGTGCGCGTGTCGGCATCCGAGTACGATTTCGGGCAGACATTCCTGGCCCCTGTTCCCGCGAGCGCGGCGGGCGTATTCTCCCGGTCCGACGGGTCGAAAATCATCAGGGGAGGAGATTGCGATGGCTGAGGCAACGCGCCACGACGCCTGGCAGGCCGGGGATAGCTACGACCTCTATATGGGGCGATGGAGCCGTCAGATCGCTCCACCGTTCCTGGATTGGCTCGATCCGGCGGAGGGTCTGGACTGGCTGGAGGTAGGCTGCGGAACGGGAGCGCTGTCCGCAGCCATCCTGGCCCGTTGCAATCCCAGCAGCCTGGTGTCCATAGACCCGTCGGAGGGTTTTCTCGCCAAGGCGCGGGCAAACGTGCCGGACAAGCGTGTCGCGTTTCTCGCAGGCGATGCGCAGGCCCTGGCAGTCGAATCGGGCAGCAAGGACATGGTCGTGTCGGCGCTTGTCCTCAACTTCGTCCCCGACAGGCAAAAGGCGCTCGCCGAGATGCGGCGGGTGGCCCGCCCTGGAGCGACGATTGGATTCTATGTGTGGGATTATCCTGGTGGCGGCGTGGAATTCATGCGGGCCTTCTGGACCGCTGCGACGGCACTTGACCCCGGTGCTGTCGACCTTACCGAGGACAGGCGCTTTCCGTTCTGCACTCAAGACGGATTGACCGATCTCGCGGAGAAGGCGGGCCTGGGCTCCATCGACTCCACCCGGATTGAAATGCCGGCCGTGTTCAGGGACTTTGAAGACTATTGGCATCCCTTCACCTTGGGTGCGGGGCCGGCGCCCGGCTATTGCATGAGCCTCGACCCCGCAGCTCGCCAGAGATTGATGGAGAGGCTCCGCGATAGTTTGCCGCGCGGCGAGGGCGGGTCCATTCCCCTGAAAACGAGAGCCTGGGCAGTCAAGGCGAAGGTTCGCTGACGACCGCGAGCCCACGTCGCGCCAGACCGGCGGGCCGGCGACCATAGACTGTTTGGCGCAAAGTTCGGGTTGACCGGCCTTGTGCGCGAAGCGACTATTCGTCCGGACAGCCGAGATGCAGATTGCGCGAGGAGATTACGATGGACGAGCCCGATCGGTGGCGTCACATGTCGAGCGCGCCAAGGGATGGCAGCCGAATCCTTGTCACGGTTCGGCCGTCTGAACAGGGGCCGGCGGAAGTCGACCTGGCTTACTGGTCTCGAGCCGACCAGTTCGGCAGCGAAGGCTGGCGCGCTTCCGACTCGTCGCCCGGACGCGTGGTTGAATACGCCGAGCCCGAGCTGAAATGCTGGATGCCGCTGCCGACAGCCAATCTGAGCAAGGGTTCATTGCCGAGTCCCTGGGATGAAGAAGATGTCCCGCTGCTGGATGGGTCGGGGATATGAGGCTGAGCGCGAAGGGGAGTTTCCACCGTAAAAAGGCCATTGGGATCGAGCCTAAACCCGATGTCGTGCTCACCGGCGCCAGAACGAGTTGCTTATCTCTGCTTCGATCTGCGCCAGCCTCAAGCCAATATCGTCGGTCAACTTAAGTGCATTTTTCATAGCGATGCGTGGTTTGAATGGATGCAGTCGCCGGAAAAAATCACGCCCAAGTCGCGCGATCCGCGCGCATGCGCGGATCGCGGTGGTCCGGAAATCGAACGAGCGGATCGTTGATACCCGGCAGGCCCGCTGCTTCTCGAGATAATGCGTAAGGGCAATATCGGGGCGTAACGGGCCGCCGCGCGGCTGCTCAGTTTGACCGGGATCAATATGCCAGATGGGCCATTCGGACGAACTCGGGCGTAGCATAGTGTCCTCCTGAAATAAGGGCTGCTCGTCCGGACAATCTCCACCACGGCCGTGAGAGGCGCGTTGGAGCCAGCGTGAAGGATTCGTGAAAACGCCAGGCCGATGAAAATGACGGTTGAATTAGCGGCAACTACAGGAAAGGATCGCAACCAAAGTTGCGGCTGTGGCGGATCCGATGGCGCACCCTCATCTCTGTCTGCTAGGCGGTTTCGACTTCGCCGGAGGCGGTGCGGCGGCCCCGGTTTTCAGCCGCAAGGCGCGCGCCATGATGGCTTATCTCGCGCTGCAGTCCGGACACTCCAAGTCACGCGAGAAGCTCGCCGCGCTGTTGTGGGGCGGCAACAGCGAGGCCCAGGCGCGGATGAACCTCCGGCAGGCCCTGTCCGCCATAAAGAAAGCGATGGACGCATCCGACGGCGGAAGGTTCCTGACGGACGGCCATAGCATCACCCTCGATCTCGATAATCTCGATTTCGATGTCGCGCGGTTCCAGGCGCTGGCCGCCAACTCGGCGCCTGAAGATCTCGAACAGGCGCTTGTCGTCTATCGCGGCGACCTGCTCGACGGCTTCGGCCTGAAGGAGGAGCCGTTCGAGGATTGGCTGCGGGTCGAGCGCGAGCGCCTGAGGGCGATGGCCGTCGCGGCACTGGACAAGCTCGTCGCGCATTACTGCACTACGAACGATCCTGCCTCATGCGTGCGCTCGGCAACGCGCCTGCTCGCCATGGAGCCGCTGAGGGAGGATATCCACCGCGCCCTGATGCGAGCCTACGCGGTCCAGGGCCGGCTCAATCTCGCGCTGAGGCAATATGAAAATTGCCGCGGTGCGCTGCAGCGGGACCTCAACCTGCAGCCCGAGCCGGAAACCCGACATCTCTATGAAGACCTGCGGACGCGCCGCATGACGCCGCAAGCCGCCTCCCGGATAGCCGCCTCGGCGTCGCCTTCCCAGACGCCGCCACCGTCGCCAGCCCGAACCGGCGAGCGGCCGGCGTTTGAGGCCGAGCCGAGGCGCCCCGCGACCCACTATGTCAAATCGGCCGGGATCAACATCGCCTATCAAGTGACCGGCGACGGGCCAATCGACCTGATCCATGTGCCTGGGTGGGTCTCCAACCTCGACCTTGCCTGGTCGTCGCCGAGATTGGCGCATGTGCTCCAGCGCCTCGGCGGTTTCTCGCGCCTGATCCGCATGGACAAGCGCGGCACGGGGCTGTCCGACCGCAATGTCGGTTTGCCGACGCTGGAGGAGCGGATGGAGGACGTGCGGGCGGTGCTGGACGCGGTCGGCTCGAAGCGCACGGTTCTGTTCGGCAGCTCCGAGGGCGGCCCCATGTGCATGTTGTTCGCGGCGACCTATCCCGAGCGGACAGCGGCCCTTGTGCTCAACGGAGCCTACGCCAGCGGCAGATGGTCGAAGGATTACCCTTGGGCGAAAACAGGCGAGCAGGTGGAAGAAGACCTGGCCATCGTCGAGAGAGAGTGGGGAGAGCCGGCGGACATGAGCAATGCCGCGCCCAGCCTGATGAATGACAGTTTCGAGAGGGAATGGTTCGCCGCATATCTGAGGAATTCAGCCTCTCCAGCCGACGCGATCGCGCTCTGGCGCTGGGGCACCGAAATCGATGTTCGCGCCCTTCTCCCAGCCATTCACGTCCCGACACTGATCGTGCAGACGGCGGGCGACCGCTGGGTAAAACCGGAAGAGGGGCGCTACCTGGCAACGCATATCGAAGGCGCCAAATACATCGAGCTTGCCGGCCGTGATCACGTAATCTGGGGCGAGAATTCCGATCGCCTCGTCGACGAGATCCAGACCTTCGTCACCGGCGCCTTGCCGGCAGCGCCGGGCGAAGGGATTCTGGTGTCGGTGCTGTCCCTGGAGATAGCCGGCCCCCCTTCTGGTCTCGGTGCAGATCTGATCGAGCGATACGCCGAAGAGATCCGCGGCCAACTGCTCGCTGCCGAAGGCAGACAGATCAGGCGCTCCGCAAGCGGATTTTTCGCAGTGTTCCAACGGCCGACGCGATCGATCCAGTGCGCGATCGCGATCCGTCATCGCCTGACGCAATCCGGTCTCGATGTCCGCTCGGCAGTCCATACCGGCGAATGCCAGGAGCGCGGCGATGATTTCACTGGCATCGCGATCGAGCTGTCATCGCGGCTGCTCGATCGTGCGCGGCCGGGTGAGATCATCGCGTCGCGGACGGTGCGCGATCTCGTAGTCGGCTCCGGCCTGATATTCGAAGAGCATGGCGAGCTGGAAGCGAGCGGGCTGCCCGGCAGCCTGCAGCTTTTTTCCGTCAGCAAACCCGGTGTCTGACGTTAGCCGGCAAAAATCCGGCGGGCAGGTTTCGGCAGTCGGGCAGCCGGCCGTTGCGAGGCTGGCTACCCGTTACGCCATCCGCCTTCGCTGATCTGGCCGAGTCCGTCGCTCGTCAGAACAGGAATGCAGCCGTGGCCGGGTTCGCGCCCGTACGGCCGTCTGATGAATCCATGCCTCGAATGAGCTCGAGGTCCTTTGAATCCAGCTCGAAATCGAAGACGTCGAAATTGGCGGCAATCCGATCCTGATGGATCGACTTAGGAATGACGATCAGCCCTTCCTGAAGATGCCACCGGATGATCACCTGCGCCACGGACTTGCGGTGTTTTCCGGCGATCTTTTCGAGGGTCGGGTCGCTCAACAGCCGGCCGCTGCCCAGCGGGCTCCAGCTTTCGGTCCGGATGTTGTGCGTGCTGTGAAATTCTCTGGCATGGCGCTGTTGAAACCGGGGATGGAGCTCGATCTGGTTGACTGAGGGTGTGATACCAGTCTCGCCGATGATCCGCTCCAGATGGTCCTGGTTGAAATTTGAAACGCCAATCGACTTGATCCGGCCGGATTGCCTGAGTTCGATCAGCGTCTTCCACGCCTCGACATATTTGCCCTGGCTGGGCACTGGCCAGTGGATCAGGAAGAGGTCGATCTGCTCGATGCCGAGCTTGTTCATCGTCTCGTCGAAAGCCCGCAGGGCGGCGTCACGCTGATGCGCGCCGTTGCGCAGTTTCGAGGTGATGAACAGCTCGCTCCTCGGCACGCCAGCCGTGCGGATCGCCTGCCCGACGCCTTCCTCGTTCTGGTAGCCTTCGGCGGTGTCGATCAATCTGTAGCCGGTCCGGATCCCCCAACTCACGACTTGGGCCGTAATGACTGGATCGACCTGCCAGACGCCAAGGCCGATCTGGGGAATGGCTGAGCCATCATTCAATGTGATCTGCTCAGCTTTAGTCAGGGTAATTTGTTCAGGCATGCTCAGGTCCTTCTGCATCGCTCCGCCCCGGCGCAGTGCTTATCTAGGCGCGGCGTCCGCCAATGCGAGTCGACAGGCGGAGGCAAGTCCGGCCCGGGCAGCCAGGATCGCAACGGCTAGTGAAAGGATGATGGCAAGTGAGATCCGGGCGAAGCGATGTATTCTTGCCCCTCTGGCGGGCCGTTCTCGAGCGATCTGTCATACCCTGGATGCCATTTTTCACCGGACGTCCGAAGGCAACTTTACATGGCCATATTGGAGCAGATTCGGTCTGTTGCTCCAGCTCGGCGCCCGCCCGGTCAGCCGATAAGAGGACTGGTCGAAAGCCCCGGCCAGCTTGCCGTTCATTGTTGGTACCCGGCGCGCCAACATGTTATGCTGTGGCGGCAATCACTGCAGTCCCAGGTGACTGTCTGGGGATTGAGTTAGGCAACGCTTTCGGTCGTTAAGTCCCGACCGGAAGATTGTGCTCGGCGCTGGAAATTTAAAAAGCAACCGCCCGCAACGTTGTATCTGACTGCCACAGATGCCGCGAAGCTGGCCACGTGGGAGGATATCGTGATCAAGAAACTGGCTTTCGTTTTGTCATGCGCTGCCGCCTTTTGCGTCACGTCCGCATTTGCGCAGGACAAAAATCTCGAGAAACTTGGCGGCTTCAAGACGACCGGCACACCGATGATGGAGCCGATCCCGCAGACCGGGGAAAACGCCGAAGCCCTCAAAGCCATTGCAGCGAAGGTCAAAGTCCCGGATGGCTTCAAGGTCAGTCTCTACGCCATCGTTCCCGACGCGCGTCATATGGCGATAGGACCGCAGGGCGTGGTGACCTTCGTCGGTACCCGCAAAGAGCTGGTCTATTCCATGACCGACCGCGACAAGGATCGCGTCGCCGACGACGTGAAGGTCTTTGCGCCTTCAATCAAAATGACAGTCCCGAACGGCGTTTGTTTCTCCAGAGATGGCCACCTCTATCTTGCCGAGCAGAACCGCGTATTGTGGTTCCCGGCCGCCGAGTTTTTTTATGAAGGTCCCGATGTCGCGGCTTTCGCCATCGTGAAGCAGGGCGAATTGATACCCGCATCCGACGAGAGCTACAATCACACGGCCCGAACCTGCCGCGTCGGGCCCGATAACCGCATCTATATTACCATCGGCCAGCCGTTCAATGTGCCAGCGCCAGAATTGCTCCCGGAATTCGAGAAACTCGGCATCGGCGGCATCATAAGCATGAAGCAGGACGGTACCGACCGCAAAATTTATGCGCGCGGAATGCGCAATCCCCTCGGCCTGGATTTCAACCCAAAGGACAAGACACTTTGGGTGAACGACAATCAGGTAGACGGCATGGGCGACACCATCCCCCCGGGTGAAATGAACCGCGTTAGCGGACCGGACCAGAATTTTGGCTTCCCCTGGTATGGCGGCGGCAAGACCCGTACGGTTGAGTACAAGGACGCCACAGTGCCCGAAGGCGTGATCTTCCCAGAGGTCGAGCAGGACGCGCACGCGGCCGATCTCGGGCTGTCGTTCTATACCGGCAAGCAGTTCCCCGAAAAATACCGGGGTGGCATCTTCTCGACCCAGCACGGTTCCTGGAACCGCGTGGAGCCGGTGGGCGCTCGGATCATGTTCACCTCGCTCAAGGCGGACGGCACGGCGGACAAAACTGAAGTATTCGCCGACGGCTGGCTGAACGAGAATGGCGAGTATCTCGGCCGTCCTGTCGATGTTCAGATGTTCAAAGACGGTTCGCTGCTGGTGTCCGATGATTTAGCTGGGGCCGTCTGGCGGATTTCGTATGGCGATTAAGCGACTAGCCAGGCGGCGGACTTCTTCTGCTGCCTGGCTCATTTCCCTATGGATACAGGAGTTCGGGGTGCGGGGTTTGATCGTAAGTCTGGCTGCGCTCTTTGCCTGTTCGTCTCTTGCGCAGGCTGGAGGTGATGCCGCTGCGGGTAAAAAAATCATGCTGAAGTGCCAGGTTTGCCATGGCAAGGACGGCATCGCCAAGCTGCCCGAGGCGCCGAACATAGCAGGGCAAAAGGAGGCTTATCTTGTCAAGGCGCTGATGGCCTTCAAGGCAGGCGAGCGCAAGAACGAGCAGATGACTGTCGTGACCAAGGGCTTGAGCGGTGAGGATATAGCTGATGTCGCCGCCTATTATTCATCGATCAAGATCACCGTTCAGGTTCCGCCATGAGACCAGCTCGCAGAACGTCCGCCGCCTGGCTACGCCACCGAGCGATCACGGGTTCCATCCGCCGCTGCCGTACTGACGGGTGATGATCTCGAGAAGATGACCGTTCGGGTCCTCGAAATAGACGCCGCGGCCGCCGTCGTGGCGATTGATCGCGCCCAACTGCGTCCGGCCAGGATCGGCCCAGTACGGCAGATCCCGTTCACGAATCCTGGCGAAGATCTCGTCGAACTCGGCTTCGCTGACCAGGAAGGCGTAATGCTGCGGCCTGATTTCGCCTGATGTATCCATGTAGTCGAGGTTGGCACCGTTTTCGGTCGTAACCATCTGGAAAGGTCCCCAGCGCCTCGCGGCTGGAAGGCCAAGCATGTCCGCCAGGAATTTTGCCGACGCCTCGCTGTCGCGGGCCGGCAGTATGGTGTGGTTGAAATCGATAGCCATGCCATCACTCCCTTTGATCTCTCCTCGCACGTCGTTGTTCCACGACTGAAGCGATGCTGCACCAGATGGGGTCGAAGGCCGTGATACTCAAGCCGGCGTGGCAACCTGCCCGATGACCTGCACGGGCTCAGCTTCATGAACACGGACGATGATCATTTCGCCGCTCTCCGGCACCTCGCCGGTCAAACCGGTGATGTTGACCTGATGCGTGACAAGCACGGCGGGTCCGCCGAAACGCTGCCCGCGAAGCCAGGCCAAAAGGGCAGCGGTGCGCACTTCTGCGGCCGAACTGTCGCCAAAGAACGAATTGAGCAGCTCAAGAGGCACGACGTCGCCGATCCCGAGCAGGCGAGCAGTATCCAGGCAGCGACACCACTGGCTCGAATAGACGGCTGCCGACGAGATGCCATTCGCACGGAACAGGTTTCCGATCGCGCGGGCCTGCGCACGACCTTGTTCAGACAGATTCCGCTGGGTGCTGCAATCACCGAGCCTGAAGCCAGGCGGATCGCCGGTGCCTGGGGCCGCGGCATGGCGCAGCAGCGCAATGGCTTCTCTGGATCGCAGGGCTTCCCAGAGTGGCCCGGAGGCTTGGGCTGTGCCGAAGGCAGCCGCTCCGAGCGACAGGACAAGAAATCGCCGACGTCCAATTCGCATCTTGCTTCTTACCTTATCCGATTGGCATTTCGCGCCGACCAGCACTTCATTAAGTACCGTTATAGATGTTGGTGTCGACGATTTCAGGACCGATCAGGAGCTGGAAAGTTTCCAGCCGCGAGACAGGCCCCTCGTAAGCCTCCGCGACACCCTCCACATCAGCAAGGCGGCGGCCAGGCTGTAGACGCCCATCAAGGCCAGTTGCAGCGAGTAGTCGACGCCGGCGTCGATCAGGTATCCGGTGATGCCGGGGCCCATCGCTGAGGCCAGAACCATCACGGACACCACAACCGAGCGGATCGCGCCGAGATGCGCGGTGCCGTAGATCTCCGGCCACATGGCGCCCTCCAGGGTCGAGGAGAAGCCGTAGCTGATGCCAAGCAGCGCCATGACGACGAAGATGGCGAAAGGCGCCGTCAGATAGGCAGCCGCGAAGCATGCCAGCGCCAGCGGCAGAAGGAATAGAGGCAGCAGCTGGACCGCCGAGAAGCGGTCGATAAGCCACCCGGCCAGAAGCGCAAAACCGATCGTCGTGGCGGACAGGACGGCAAAGCCGCTGGCGAAGGGTTGCAGCGGCCAGCCCCGGAGCTCGGTTAGATAGACCTGGTGAAAGAAGATGGTCGTGCCGACGAAGGCGGGAGCCAGGACCCCCAGGCAGATGGCGTAGAAGGTCGGATCGCGCAGGACTTCCGCCCGCGTCCAGTGCTTCACTGCGCGTTGCGCCCTCGGCTGGGCCTCGCTCTGCGGATTGCGTTCCTTCCAGACCATCGCACAAACCAGAGGCAAGGCCACGACCAGGATGAAGGCTGCGCAGACGAACCAGCTTCCCCGCCAGCCGACGAGGCCGGCGACGAGGACAAACAGGAAAGGCAGCAGAGCGCCGCCGACATGAAAGCCAAGCGTGACGACCGAGACGGCGCGGCCCCGGTTCGCGGCGAACCAGCGGCCTGTTGCCGTCAGAGCCGTCTGGGTCATCATGCCCTGGCCAAAAAGGCGCAACAAATAGAGCGCAAGGAGCAGCGTTGGCAGCGACCCGGCGAACCCCATCGCAATGGTCGCGCAGGCAAGCATGAGCATCGTCGCGATCGCCATGGTCACTGTCGAATACCGGTCCAGCGGCCGACCCAAGAACGGTAGGGTCGCCGCACTGAGAAGCGTTGCCAGCATGTAAAGCCCGCCGAACTCGCCATGACTCAACCCGAACGTCTCGCGGATACCGCCGTTCGACAAGGCGATGAAGAAGGTCTGCCCGAAGGACGAGACGAGGGTCAGCAAAAAGGCGCCGGTGAGCCAGCGGACATTGTTGACGACGAATGCACTGAAGGACTGCATGATCTGTCTCGATAGAGTGCGCGCTTACGGTTCGTTCTCTATCGGCCTCCGCTGCCGGAGGATATCGGCCAGTTCCGCTTTGATCAGAGGCCTGGCTTCAGTCCGAGCGGTCCAACTACCATGCCGATACCAACCAGCCAGTCCGACTTCGGTGTCCTCGCCACTCTGCTTGCGAGTGAAGTCAGTCGGACGCCGTGGCGCTCTTAAGTCAGGCAGTCACAGGCATCATGCGACGAACGGACGAGATATCAGGAGAATGTGAAGCGCTGATCCCGATGCCACTTCGGGTCATAAGCCGACATCGCTCCCGCTTTTAACCCCAACGCGCTGGGACCCTTCCCCTCTCGGATTGTATTTGCGGACACCGTCGAATGAGTAAGGCTTTTCGGCGGAAGCCGGTCATCCGGTGGATGTCGGCCGAACCGGAACAATGGTATCCTGCGGGGAGTATTCGGGGAGGCGACTGCATTGACCGAGAGCTTGGAAGCCGCAGAGGCGAGAGGTTGGTCGAATCTGCTGCTCGCGGCAGAAAGCGGCGATGCGGGGGCCGTTCGCGCGGAATTGGCGGCCGGCGCCAATATCAACGAGGCGGACGGCGGCGGCTGGTCAGCCCTTCATCTCGCAGCCCTCAATGCCCGCACTGCGGCGGTCGAGGCGTTGATCAAACACCCAGCAATCGATGTGAATTCCAGAAACAAATGGAAGAGCACGCCTTTGAGCCTTGCTTCGGCCAAGGGCCACTACGCCTCCATTTTAGCCCTCGTGAAACATCCGGAAATAGAGATCGATGCAAGAGCCGACTACTACGGCAGAACGGCCCTTATTGAAGCAGCAAAGAACGGGCATCTGGATGTCGTCAAGTTGCTTGTCGAGAATGGCGCCGACGTGAATCTGACGGACAAGACCGGAAGAAACAACGCGCTTATCGAGGCTATCAAGGGACGGCACTACGAGGTCGCGGGATACCTGCTTGATTCCCGGAAAATGAATTTTCTCAACAAGGATATGAGACTGAACGCCCTGATCTGGGCTGGAAGCTGCCATAACCCTCAACTCATCGAAAAGCTGGAAGTCTCGATTCATAGTTTCTTCGAAGGCAAGTGAAGGTCCCGCTTCCGCCGCAGTGGACCATGTCCGTGGTCTTGCGCTGGCCGAATGTCCTCGATCGCCGCAAGATCATTCAACCAAACGGTTGACTATCTGAAGGCGCACGTCTATATTCAACTACATGGTTGAATTAGAGACACCCCAGATCGACGCGGTTTTTCACGCCCTTGGCGACGCCACCCGCCGGAGGATGCTTCGCGACCTCGCCGGCGGCGAGCGAACGGTAAGCCAGCTGGCGGAACCCTTCGCCATGTCGCTGGCGGCGGCCTCCAAGCACATCAAGACGCTGGAGAATGCCGGGCTTATTCGTCGAGAGGTGAGGGGCCGCACGCATCTTTGCAGCCTCGAACCCGGACCGCTGGCCAGCGCCCATCAATGGCTGGGCTTCTACGAGCGCTTCTGGACCAGCCGTCTCGACGTTCTCGAACGTCTCCTTCGCGAGGACGACGTACGCAATGCCCGGGATGATCCCAAGAAATCGCCCAACTCAAAAGAAGGAGACGACCGATGAACCAGATGAAAACCATCGAAGCCTATGGCGAGCTGACCGAGCCGGCGACGTTCACCATCCAGCGGCTTTTGCCTGGCCCTATCGAGCGGGTCTGGGCCTATCTCACCGAGAGTGACCTGCGTCGGCAGTGGATGGCCGCGGGCCAGATGGAAATGAAGGCCGGCACCTCGTTCGAGTTCATCTGGCGTAACGACGAGCTGACCGACCCGCCCGGCCAGCGCCCTGCAGGCTTCCCCGAAGAGCATCGGATGGAGGGCCGGATCACCGAGCTCGATCCGCCTTACAATCTCGCCATCACCTGGGGAAACACCGGCGGCGTTTCCTTCTTGCTGGAGCCGAAAGGCAACGATGTGCTGCTCACCGTCGTCCATCGCCGGCTGCCGGAACGCGCAATCCAGCTCAACGTCACCGCCGGCTGGCACATGCACCTCGACATGCTGGCTGCTCGCCTCGCGGGCAAGACGCCGACATCCTTCTGGGATGGCTGGAGCCGCCTGCGGGAAGAGTACGACCGCCGCCTGCCGGCCTGACAAGAAGTCACCGCCCAGCCTCCACCGGCATCGGCCCTTGGAGGCTCGCACACCAGCAACGAACCGACGATGAAACGTGCTTGCATTTCGCAAGCCCGATGGAGGAAGTCATGCGCAAATTGATCACCGGAATGAAGGTTTCCGTCGATGGGAAGATGGAGGGACCCGAGGGTTACGCCGATTGGGTTGACGCGTGGTCGGAGGAGTATGGGCTGACCCCGCAGATCGATACCTGTCTGCTCGGGAGCGTCATGTACGCCGGCTACGAGCGCTATTGGAGCGCGATCCAGAACGAGCCGGACAAGCCGCTGCCGATGACCGGCAAATTGCCGACGCCGGCGGAGCTCGAATGGGCCCGCTTTGCCGAACAGACGCCGCATTATGTGCTGTCGAACACAATGATTTCGGCGGCCTGGCCAAAGACGCGCTTCATGCGGAGCCTCGAAGACATTGCTGCCCTCAAGCAGCAGCCGGGCAAGGATATCTATCTCATGGGCGGTGCGCGAATGACCGCGAGCCTTATCGATGCCGGGCTGGTGGATGAACTGCGGCTGATCGTCTATCCGCTGCTCGTCGGCGAAGGGAAGGCGCTGTTCGGTACGGCGAAAATTCGTCGTGGGCTCGAACTGCGGAAGGTTGAGCGGCTTTCGGACGGACGCCTCGGGCTGGTTTACGGAATCGCCTAGCGTTACCGTCAGACAACGATACCCCGGCAGGCCCAGGCGACATTCGCAAAGGACCTCGGACCGTCGGGCCGGCCAGCCTCATAGGCGTCGCGCATGGCGTCGTCAGTGCGCACCCGTTCTTCTGGATCGAGCGTGGCCACATATTTGCCAAGCGGCCCTTCGCCGGCGGCAATCGGCGCCCAGTAATCGTCGAAGTTTTGATAGTCCATGCGGATCATCAGCTGCGTTTCCGTGACGTCCCGGAGACCCTGCTCGACAAAAGTCCGTTTCATTTCGCCCGGCTCCATCATCGGCTGGGTGCAGTAGCGGGCGCGCAGCTGGCGCCCGCTGTCGCTGAGCACCGCCACCGTGTCCACCATCATGCGCATCCCCGGCATGCCGCCGAGATGGTCCCATACGGTCGCCGCGACGACGCCGCCCGGCCGCACGACGCGGCGCATCTCGGCGACTGCCTTGTCGGCTTCGGGCACGAAATGGAGCACGAGCAGCGCCAGCGCGCGGTCGAACCCGCCGTCATCAAAGGGCAGGGCGCAGGCATCCGCCTGCCGGATTTTTATCCGCGGATCGGTGTTGCGCCGGATTGCCTCCTCGACGAAAACGGCCGAATAGTCGATCGCGGCGACCTCGCGGAGATCGGCGGCCTTGACGAGGGCGAAGGTCAGGCTGCCGGTACCGCAACCGACGTCGAGGATCTTTTCGCCGTCGGCAAGACCCGCGAAGTCGATGAACAAAGGCGCGAGTCTTTGGCTCCAGCGGCCCATGAGCTGCTCGTAGCCGGCCGCATGGTGAACATTGAAACTTGACGTCATCGAAGCCTCCCTGGGCATATGCTAGACCCCGGCGTGATGGTTGCCAAGGCGGGCAGGCATTTCGTCCACGTTTTGGGGCCGCCGCTGGCGGAAAGCCGCTGTTGGCAGATGCGGGATCAGTTCGATCAGTCTTGGCTTCTTATTGGGCAGGCAGTCCGCGGCGCTTCCATTCGCTGCGCGGCACCGGATCTCCGACACGGAAGGCGAACGACATCACTTTCGTCGCGTCCGCATCGACCTCACAACGAAAGCTCAGATCGTACCACTGCCCGTTGGCGGGAAACGGCGAACTGGCGACATTCATGACCATGCCCGCCTTCAGCCGATACTCAAGCAAGCTGTCCGGGAAATAGGGGGGCGAGGCGTGCACCAACTGCTGGGCGAGTTCCGTGGCGCAGAGCTTACCGATCCGCACGGCGCGCGGCACATTTCTCATGGCGGTTGTCGCGATTGGATCACCGGTTGCAGTTTGCGAGAACAATCTCTTCGCTTCTTCAAGCTTCAAGGGCTTTCGCATTTTGGCTGCTGGCTTGGGCTTAGGCGGCTCGGATGCGCCAGGCTGCGGCGCCTGGCCTTTCCCCTCGACCGCAGCCACGCCCGGTGGCTGCGCATGATCCTGTTTATTGGGATCTTACGGCGGCGCCGGTTGTTCCGAACCATCTTCCACGCTGTTGCCGTCTAGAGACTTGCGAGGACCGGCGTCCTTCTCACCGAATTGGAAGACAGGTCTTTGAAGGCCGGCTTCACGGCTCGCCGGCATCTCGACCTTTGCTTCCGGGGGCTTTTCGGGCTTGGGCGCTTTCGCAGGAGGCGGAGGTTCGACCTTGGCTTTCTCCGATGGTTTGGGCGGCGGCACCAGCTCCACCCCGATGGCCTGCTCCTTCTGCGGCTGCGAGGGCGATACCGGCAGCGCGGATAAAAGAAGCGCGGCAGCGAGCAAATGCAGGACAACAGAGGCAGGCAAAGCCCACCTGAATACCCGGCGCTGATCCCGTATGTCGTCCTTCATCGTAACCGGTGTGTGGAATGAAATATCGGCGGCATCAAGCATCCATGCGGCCAAACCTCGAAATAGCGCGCTGCGAAATCGAACCGTCGGTGGCTGCAGAACGGCGCTCATTCAAACGCGTGGCGTCGGCCTCATGCGCGCATGGGATTGGGCCACGGCAGCAGATTCAGCAGCTCGTCGTTTCACCGGCCAGCAGGCACGCCCTGCCTGCACAGTTGTCGCCCGGCTGAAATTTTCCTGAAAGGCACTTCGCCGATCATAGGGAGACCGATAGCCCACCGTCAACGGCCAGTACATGGCCGTTGACGTAGGCGGCAGCGTCGGAGGCGAGAAACACCACGGCTCCGCCGAGTTCCTCAGGCTGGGCCCAGCGGCCCGCCGGGGTTCGTGTCTCGACCCATTTGGTGAAGGCCTCGTCGCTCATAAGTGGGGTGTTGAGCTCGGTGGCGAAATAGCCGGGGGCGATCGCGTTGACGGTGATGCCGTGACGGCCCAGCTCAGCGGCAGTGGAGCGTGTCAGCCCGTGCAGGCCCGCCTTTGCCGCCACATAGGCGTGAATGGTTGGACGGCCAAGGATCGCTGCAACCGATCCGGTGTTTATTATGCGTCCGAACTTGTTTGGCAGCATCAGGCGCACCGCGTCGCGCATCAGGCGGAAGCAAGCCGAAAGATTGACGGCAATCACATGGTCGAAATCCTCGTCCTGCCATTCGACCAACGGACTTCGATGCTGGATGCCGGCGTTGTTGACCAGAATATCGAGGCGGCCGTGGCGTTTGACGATTCCTTCAAGCGACGCCCTTGCGATCGCCGCGTCGGTGACATCGAACGGCAGCTCTTCGGCACCGATCCTTTCGGCCGCCGCGGAGAGGGCGGCCGGATCGCGGGCATTGACGATCACCGTCGCGCCGTTTTCCGCAAGTGCCTTGGCCATGGCGAAGCCGAGACCACGCGAAGCACCCGTGACCAACGCGACACGGCCGTTGAGCGAGAACAATTCCGACATTGATATCCCCTAGGAAAAGGGCGGGAGTTTCCTCCCGCCCAATAGCGCTATTTGGCGATGCAGGTATCCGCGGTCTCCGGAGTGCAAATGTCAAGGCCGGTGTAGGTCGGGTCGGCCGGTGGACCGAAGAGAATGGGACTTGTTAAGTTGTAGGATGACCGTATGATTGGACCCCATGGTCACGGCTCACCCATCTCAACGCGAAGCTTCCGGCGCAATTGTTGAGCTGCCTACGCAGTTGGCCGGTGATGCGCTGATAGACGGACGGTCGCCACTGGCAGAGCGCTACCTCATCGATTGGGGCCGCGACAGGTGCGGAAGTGCCCGCTTCATCGTGCGTCCAGGATCCGTGGAAGACGTCCAGGCGTTTGTGAGATGGTGCTCGCAGAGCGGTGTCGCCATCGTCGTGCAAGGTGGCAATACCGGACTTGCCGGTGGCGCCATTCCCGACAGTTCGGACTATGCAGTACTGTCGCTTGAGCGTCTCAATCGCATACGCTGCGTCGATCCGCTCGACTTCACGCTGCAAGCGGATGCCGGGGCCGTGCTGCAGGACGTCAAGAACGCCGCTGAAGCATCCGACATGACCTTCCCTCTCGCGCTTGGTGCGCAAGGATCGTGCACGATCGGCGGCAATGTCGCGACCAATGCCGGCGGCATCAATGTGCTGCGCTACGGCATGACGCGTGACCTGGTGCTCGGGCTTGAGACGGTCTTGCCGGACGGGACCCTGTGGAGCGGCATGAACGGGCTGCGCAAGGACAATCGCGGCTACAGCCTGAAGCAATTGATGATCGGCTCGGAAGGAACGCTCGGAATCGTCACCGGCGTCGAGGTAAGGCTCTCGCCTCGGCCGACGCAGGTCGAGACCGCCTATGTCGGACTGGGCAGTTTTCGCCAGGCGTGCGAACTTTTCCGGATGGCGAGGCATCTCTGCTCCGACCTTCTCAGCGCGTTTGAGGTCATCGGCGAGGAGTGCCTGCCGCTGGCCCATCTCATCGATCCGAACCTGCGCTCACCGTTGACGCAAGAATGTCCGGTTCATGCGATCGTCGAACTCGCCTGTGGGCCAGGGATAGACGCCGGCGGACTTCTTGAAACGATGCTGGCGCGCGCCCTTGAGACCGACCTGATCAGGGACGGCGTCGTCGCGCAAAGCCGCTCCCAGGCCGCCGCATTCTGGGCCATCCGTGAGGGGCTGGTCGAGGGGCAGGCGCGGCGTGGCTTTCATGTCCGCACCGACCTCTCGGTTCGCCTCAGCGAGGTGCCGAAGCTGATTGAGCAAGCACGCGCGTGTATCGTGCGCGAGTGGCCAGGCTGGACATCCCTGACCTATGGTCACGCGGGCGACGGGAACATCCATTTCAACGTGCTGCCTCCCATCGATTGCGAGCCCGGCGAAGCGAGGGCCGTAGGGCAGGCGATTTTGACCCGACTCTATGAGCTGGTCGGCGCGCTCGGCGGCTCGTTCAGTGCCGAGCATGGCGTGGGTCGCAGCCGCAGTCACGTGTTCTGGGCCGGCCTGTCGCAACGCGAACGGCAGCTTCATACCGCGATCAAGGCAGCCTTTGATCCGGCAGGCCTGTTCAATCCGACATGTCTCATGCCTGGTCCAGGCGATTTATAGGGGAAAGCCGCATGAAGCAGCGTTCATCCATCATCGGCAGCGTGGAGGCGCTTCCGCATCGCGTCGCTTCGCATCTGAGCCGCGAGATCGAAGGCGGCGACATCATCCCGGGAGCCCGGCTTCCCACCGAAAGCCAGCTCGCCGACAAGTTCGGCGTCAGCCGGAATGTTGTCAGGGAAGCGATCGCGCAGCTTCGCGCCGATGGCATGATCGAGGCGCGTCAGGGGGTGGGCGCATTCGTCATGGCGCCGGAACAGCGGACAGCTATCCGGATCGACCGTGAAGCACTGAAAGACCAGCGCAACATGGAGCAGCTGTTCGAGCTGCGCAGCATCCTGGAGACCGAATCCGCCACACTCGCCGCAGCGCGCTGTACATCCGATGATCTTGACGCGATCAAGGCTGCGCTGGACCGCATGGGCGGCGAGGAGCGCTGGGAGGATGGCAGCATCGAGGCCGATCTGCTTTTCCATCGGGCGATCGCCCGGGCCACCGGCAATAGCTACATCCACACCTTCATTTCCTTCGTCTGCGAGCAGATCCGCCAGTCGATCCATTATGCCCGCCTCACCAATCCGCTGCACGACCTGGTCGAGGTCAACGTCGCCGAGCACGTGCGAATCTACGACGCACTCGCCGTGCATGATTCGCAGGCTGCCGGCGAGGCGATGCGCCGGCACATTGATGGCGCGGCATCGCGCGTAGGCGTCGAACTCACCGCGAAGACCAATCGAGGCAAATGACCATGGCGCTCGGCCAGACCAAGGCAATCACCGATATCTGCCTGCTTGTCGAGGATATCGACCGTACCATCGACTTCTACACCCAGAAACTCGGCTACCGGATCAGACGCCGCGCCGAGGGCTTTGTCGATTTTCACTCCGAGCGGGTGACGCTCGCCGCATGGCAACTGGATCACATCAATCGCCACTGCGGCGTCTCGAATGTCCGCTCTCCGAAGCAGGCGCACAAGGCATGTGTCGCCATGGAACTCGAAAGCGCCGGCGAGGTCGACCGGCTCTATGCCGAGCTGTCGGATAAGGGAGTGCCGTTCGTCGGGCCGCCCGGCGACTATGTCTGGAACGCGCGCTGCGCTTACTTCCACGATCCGGACGGGACGCTGTGGGAACTCTACGCCTGGACCGGCGCGGGACCGGGCGACTATCACGACACGCAAGTGTGATCCGATCGCGACGGCCTCGCAAGAAGGGCCGCGCCGCATGCAACCAATCCAACAAAGGAGCAAGAAGATGAGTGGGAACACATCGCAGTGGAATCGCAGATCGATCCTGAAGGCAGGCGCCGCCGGCCTGGTGGCTTTCGGGCCGGGACTTCAGCTGTTTGGCGCCAGCGCCTCGGCAGCCGCCAAGCTCGTCGTCCAGTATGACTGGCTGATGTCGAACGGCCAGATCGGCGACGTCGCAGCCGTCGCCAATGGCTACTTCAAAGAGGCCGGGCTCGAAGTCGAGTTCAGCCCCGGCGGACCGAACGCCGCCACCGTGCCGCCGGTGGTGTCCGGTGCCGCCCAGCTCGGCCAATTCTCGGAATCGCCTCAACTCTATGCCGCGCGGGCGAGCGGCGTCCCGGTGAAGATCATCGCCTGCGGCTATCGCACCGGGCCTTATGCGCTGACGTCGAAACCGGCGAAGCCGATCCGTTCGGCGGCGGACCTGAAGGGGATGCGGATCGGCACGCAGCCGACCGCGCGCTTCGCCATCGACGCGATGCTCGCGAAGAACAAGATCGACCCTTCCGAGGTCACCATCGTCAATGTCGGGTTCGACAAGGCGCCGCTGGTTCGTGGCGACGTCGATGCGATCGGCGGCTGGATCACCAACACGCAGGCGCTCAGCGTCGTCGGTGACGACCGCATCGATCTTTTGTTGTCGGAGCTCGGCCTGGCGTCCTATGCCAATGTCTATTTCGCGACCGACAGCGCCATCGAATCCGATTCCGAAACCCTGGCGAAATTCATCGGCGCGGTCGCCAAGGGATGGGGCTGGGTCCACGCCAATCCCGAGCAGGCGGTCGACAAGCTCGTCGCGGCCTATCCCGAGATCGACGCAGGCTGGGAAAAGAAGACGATCCCCCTGGTGCTGAAACTGTCGTTCGACGACAACACGAAAAAGGATGGATGGGGCACGTTCGATCCTGCCTCGATCGAGAGCCAGATCGCGCTGCTTGACCAGATTGGCCAATACCCGAACGGCAGGCCGAAGGCCGAGGACGTCTATACGACTGAGATTCTCGAACTCAGTGCGGCTGAACGGCCGAAGCTCGGCGCGCCCACCTCCTGATGGCCGCGCCGGCCATCGAGACCTCCGGGCTCGACGTCGGCTATCCCGGCCGGCGCTCGCCAGTGACGGTGATCTCCGGTCTCGAACTGACAGTCGAGGCCGGGACGTTCCTGTCGATCCTCGGGCCTTCGGGCTGCGGAAAGTCGACGTTTCTGCGGGTTGTCGCCGATCTTTTGGCGCCGCTCGCGGGCACGATACGCGTGATGGGCGAAACGCCGTCGGCGGTGCGCTGCGGCCGAGGCGTGGGTTTTGTCTTCCAGGACTCGACCCTTTTGCCCTGGCGCACGGCGCGCGAGAATGTACGGCTGCCGATTCAGGTGGGCCGCCGCAGCCTGTCGCGCATGATAGACGACCGGGCCGACGAACTGCTCGAACTCGTCGGCCTGTCGGCGCTCAGTGAGCGCCTGCCGCATCAGCTCTCCGGCGGACAACGCCAAAGGCTGGCGATCGCCCGGGCGCTGATTGGCGAGCCACGCCTGCTTCTGATGGATGAGCCGTTTGGCGCGCTTGACGAGATCACCCGCGATCGCCTCAACGACGAACTGCTGAACCTTTGGCGGCGGACCGGAACGACAGTGCTGTTCGTCACGCATTCCATTGCCGAAGCCGTCTATCTCGGGCAGCGCGTGATCGTGCTTGCAGCGCACCCCGGACGGATCGTCGCCGACCACGATCTTCGTCCACTGAAGGGGCCGGACAACAGATGCTCGCGCGAGGATCCGGCGATCGTCGCGGCAATGGCCAGGATGCGCTCCGCTCTTGGAGCGGCGTCGTGAACCGGGGCCTGCTTTCGCCGTTCGCACAGACCGTGCTGCCGATCCTCGGCGCCGGTTCGCTTATTCTCGCATGGCAGGTCCTGCTGCCGCTCGCCGGCGTGCCTGCCTACATCGTTCCGACGCCGACCGCGATAGCAGGAGTGTTTGCCAGGAACGGATCGCTTCTCCTGTCGAACCTCTGGCCGACCGCCATCGAGGCGCTCTCCGGCTTCGTGCTCGGCAACCTCGCCGCAGTGCTGCTGGCGGTCGTCTTCGTGCACAGCCGTACGCTTCAGGCTGCCTATTTTCCGGTCGTGCTGTTCTTCAATACGATCCCGGTGCTTGCGCTGGCCCCGGTCGTCATCCTCATCTTCGGCCTTGGCATGCTGCCCAAGATCGTGATCGCGGCAGTGATCTGTTTCTTCCCAACGCTCATCAACATGATCCGGGGTCTGGAATCGGCGAGCGCCAGCGAGCACGAGCTCTTCCGCGTGCTCTCGGCGACGCGTTGGGAGGTGTTCTGGCGGCTGCGCCTGCCACGTGCGCTGCCAATGCTTTTCGCTTCGCTGCGGATCGCCTCGGCTACTGCGGTGATCGGCGCGATCGTTGGCGAATGGATCGGCTCCGACAAAGGTCTCGGCGCGCTGATCATCCAGGCGACCTTCAACTATCAGTCCGACCGGCTCTACGCCGCCATCGTGCTCTCATCGCTGTTGTCGATCGGGTTCTTCACTACGGTCGTTGCCGCTGAGCGGTGGTCGGTTCGATACCGTTGACCGGCTGGCTCCCAGGGATGGCCGCTTGGCGTCGCACCGCGGACTTCGCTCGGCCGCACATGCGAGGGTTGCCTCGCCTGGGCCTGCCTGTACTATGACCATGTACATGCAGGGGAGGAGCTCAAGCGTGGGGCTGGGTCAGAATTTCCGCCGTTGGGGGATGCGGGCCTTCATCGCCGTCATGGTGCTTTCGCCGCATGCTGCTTCGGCCGACACCATTACGCCTGACCGGATCGCGGCCGCCCTGTCGAAGCTCGAGGCGCTCGCCGAAGGCGTCGTCGCGGATGGTGGGGTGCCTGGTCTCGCCATCGGGGTCGTGCATGACGACAAGGTGGTTTTCCTCAAGGGTTTCGGGCATCGCGAGGCCGGTAAGCCGCAGACCGTCGACGCCGATACGGTGTTCCAGATCGCTTCCCTCTCCAAGCCGGTCTCCGCAACGATAGTGGCGGCGCTGGTCAGCGAGGGTATCGTTTCCTGGGATGCGAAAATCGTCGATCTCGATCCGGACTTCCGGCTGTCCGAGCCCTATCCGACCAGTGAACTCACGGTCCGCGACCTGTTTTCGCACCGCAGCGGACTTCCCGGCACGGCCGGAGACGACCTCGAGGACATTGGCTACGATCGCGCGGAGATCCTGCGTCGCCTGCGGTTCGTGTCGCCATCGTCGAGCTTTCGTGCCGGCTATTCCTACAGCAATTTCGGACTGACCGAAGGTGCCGTCGCGGCCGCGAAGCCGACAGGCAAGTCCTGGGAGGAAATCGCCGAGGAGAAGCTCTATCGTCCGCTTGGAATGGATTCGACCAGCTCCCGTCATGCGGACTTCATCAAGCACGCCAATCGCGCTGCGCTCCACGTCAAGATCGACGGCGTCTGGGCCGCGAAGGTAAAGCGCGATCCGGATGCGCAGGCGCCTGGGGGCGGCGTCAGCTCTACAGTACGCGATCTCTCGCAATGGGTGCGCCTCGTACTCGGCAATGGTGTCTATGCCGGCGAGACCCTCATTAAAGCCGACGCGCTGGACCAGACGCATGTTCCTCTGATGGCTCGCGGCAGGAACCCCGTCTCAGGCGGCCAGTCCTTCTACGGTCTCGGCTGGAATGTCGAATTCGGCCGGCACGGTCTGATCTGGGGTCATGCCGGCGCCTTCAGTGTTGGCGCACGCACCCTGGTGACACTTTTTCCGGAGGAGAAGCTTGGCATCGTCATTGTCGCCAACGCCTTTTCGACCGGCGTGCCGGAAGGGCTGTCCGACAGCTTCGCCGATATGGCCTTTGACGGCAAAATCGAGAAGGACTGGGTCAAGGCATGGGACGACACCTATGCGGGCCTGTTCGGCCCGGCGGTCGCCGCCGCCAAGGCCACCTATGCCGCGCCGCCGTCACCGGCAAGCCCGGCTGGGCCGGCCAGCGCCTATAAGGGCCGCTATTTCAACGACTTCATCGGCGATGCGGTTGTGTCGGGTGAGGGCGACGGCCTTGTGCTCAAGGTCGGGCCGGGCGGTGCCCGGTCCTATTCACTGGAGCATTTCGACCGCGACATGTTCCTGACCTTCCCGGACGCCGAGACGCCGGACAGGCCCTCGGGCGTAGGCTTTGACATCGGCCCCGACGGCAAGGCGTCGGCCATGACCATAGAGTTTCTCGACGATAACAATCTCGGCACGCTGCGGCGCGTGGGTGATTAGTTCCTCTGCGCCTTCGGCCGTGAGATGGTGCCAGTTATCCTCCGGCAAGCCTCGGCAGCAGAAATATCTCGGCGCCTTGCGGCAATTCCTTCGACCACGTATCGCGATAGATCGTCCCGTCGATCGCCACCGCGATTCCCTTCTCGATCAAGGGCTCGAGGCCGGGATACTGCTCAGCCAGCTTTCTGAACAGCTCCCGAATATCCTTCGCCTCGATCTCGACCTTGCTGTTGCCTCCGGCGAGCGCGCCAAGCGATCCCCAGAGCGTTACTTCGACCATCAGCCTCCCCGTTCAGCCTCGATCGCCGCGAGAATGCGCGGCGGCGACATCGGGATATGCGTCATCCGCACGCCTGCGGCGTTCGACACCGCATTGGCGATCGCCGCCAGCGGCGGCACGATCGAGGTCTCGCCGACGCCACGCACCCCATAAGGATGGTTGGGATTGGGGATCTCAAGGATCTGCGTGTCGATCATCGGCAGGTCCGAGCAGACCGGGATGCGGTAGTCGAGGAAGCCGGGGTTCTGCAGCCGCCCGTCCTTGCCGTAGATGTACTCTTCATTGAGCGCCCAGCCGATGCCTTGCGCCGCACCCCCCTGGTACTGCCCCTCGACATAGGTCGGGTGCACCGCCTTGCCGGCATCCTGCACGACTGTGTAGCGCAGGACCCTGGTGGCGCCGGTCTCGGGATCGACCTCGATATCGCAGATATGGGTGGCGAAGGAGACGCCGGCGCCGTCGGCGACGAGCTCGCTGTGGCCGGCGATCGGCCCGCCGGTCTTGCCCGACGCGGCCGCGATCTCCCTTAGGGACAGCGCCGCAAGGTTGCCGTACTTCTCGCCTTTGGCGATGGCGTGGCCCTTTTCCCAGACCACGTCCTCGACCGGGATGTCCCACGTCTGCGCGGCGCGTTCCCTGAGGACCCTGATGGCGTTGCGGGCGGCCGAGATTGTTGCCATCGAGGAGGAGAAGGTGCCGCGGCTGCCGTCCGTCATGTCGTTGTAGCCGAGGCTGGAGGTGTCGGCGACCACCGCCTTGACCTGCTCATAGGCGATGCCGAGTTCCTCCGCCGCCACCAGCGACAGCGAGGCGCGGGAACCACCGACATCGACCGTGCCGACGGCGAGCGAGACCGAGCCGTCCATGCCGATGTTGAGGTCGGTGCAGGTCTGGCCGCCGAAGTTGAACCAGAAGCCGCAAGCCATGCCGCGGCCCTGGTTCTTGCCCAGCGGCGCCTTCATGTGCGGATGGTTCTTCGCCGCTTCCAGCGTCGGGCCGATGCCGATCGGGCCGTATACCGGGCCGTAGGACGATCTGGTGCCTTCCTGGGCGGCGTTCCTGATCCGGAACTCGACCGGATCCATGCCGATCTCCTTGGCCAGCTCGTCGATCGCGCTTTCCACCGCAAACGCCGCCATCGGCGCCGACGGCGCGCGATAGGCCGCCGTCTTCGGCCGGTTGACCAGAACTTCGTAGCCAACCGTGCTGACGTTCTCGAGCCTGTAGCAGGCGAAAGCCGTCATGGCGCCGATCTCGGCCCACATGCCGGCATAGGGGCCGCAGGAATAGCGCAGCGTCGCCTCGGCCGCGGTGATCGTGCCGTCTTTGCGGGCGCCGATTCTGACGTCGATCGAGGTGGCGCTGGTCGGGCCGGAGGCGCGAAACACCTCGTCGCGGGTCATCACCAGCTTGACCGGCCGTCCGGCCTTGCGCGACAGCGCCAGCGCCACCGGCTCGGCCCAGACATGGGTCTTGCCGCCGAAACCGCCGCCGATCTCCGACGAGGTGACGCGCAGCTTCGAGGCTTCCATGCCAAGCAGTTGGGCGCAGTGCTGGCGGTAGACGAAATGGCCTTGCGTGCAGACCCAAAGGTCGGCGGTGCCGTCGGAGCTGACATTGGCCACGCAGGCATGCGGCTCGATATAGCCCTGGTGCGTCTGCTCGGTTTTGAAAGAACGTTCGACGACGAAATCGGCCTGCCCAAAACCCTGATGGACATCGCCATGGCCAAACTGGGTGCGCTTGGTGACGTTGGAAGGCTTGACGGGCTTTTCCTCGAGGCCCTCGGTAAAGATGGCGTCGCTGAGCAGGGGTGCCGTGTGCTTCATCGCCTCGTCGACATCGGTCACATGCGGCAGCACCTCATAGTCGACCTCGATCAGCTTCAGCGCCTGCCTCGTCGTGCGGGCGTCGACAGCGGCAACCGCGGCCACCGCGTGGCCGTCATAGAGCGCCTTCTTGCGCGCCATGCAATTGTCGAGGATGTCGTACATGGCGGCATCGCCGTCGGTGAGGTCGGGCAGGTCGGCCGCGGTGATCACCGCCTTCACGCCGGCGAGCTTCTCCGCCTTCGAGGTGTCGATTCTCCTGATCGCGGCGTGCGCGTGCGGGCTTCTCAGAACACGCCCGACCAACTGGCCGGCCATGTTGAAATCCGCGCCATAGCGTGCACGGCCCGTGACCTTGTCGACGCCGTCGGGGCGGAGGGGACGCGTGCCGACGGCGGTGAAATTGCGTCCGGAATAGCGCGGATCGAAGTTCATCGTCAGGCTCCCTTCATCACACTTGTTTCATTAAGATGGCCGCGTCCTGGACGGCGCGCACGATCTTGTCATAGCCGGTGCAGCGGCAGAGGTTCCCGGCGAGGCCGAAGCGGATTTCCTCCTCGGTCGGGTCGGGGTTCTTGGCCAAAAGGTCCTTCGCCGCGATCAGGAAGCCCGGCGTGCAGACGCCGCATTGCAGCGCTGCGTGCTCGAGGAACTTCTGCTGCAGCGGATGCAGCCTGTCGCCATGTGCCATGCCCTCGATGGTCTCGACGCGCCGGCCCTCGGCCTCCGCGCCAAGCACCAGGCACGAGCACACCAGCCGGTCGTCGAGGATGATGCTGCAGGCGCCGCAGTCGCCGGTGCCGCAGCCTTCCTTGGCGCCGGTCAGCCCGAGGCGGTCGCGCAGCACGTCGAGCAGCGTCTCGTCCGGCTGGCAAAGGTATTCGACATTGTCGCCGTTGATCGTCGTTGAAACTGCTACACCAGCCATCACTTGCCTCCTGCACGCGCATAGGCGGTCGTAGCGGCCCGCCTGGCCAGCACACCCGCAACTTTTCTTCTGAACTCGACGGTGCCCCGCTTGTCGTCGATGGGACGGCAGGCCCCGGAGCAGACCTTGGCGAGCCGCTCAAGTGCTGCTTCGTCCAGCTTCCTGCCGATGAGGGCCTCGGCGGCCTCTTCCACCAGCAGCACCGTCGGCGCCACGGCGCCCAGTGCCACGCGGGCCGATTTGACGACAGCTTGGTCATCGACCGTCAGGTTCACCCCGGCGCTGACCACGGCAATGTCCATCTCCGTGCGTGGAATGAAACGCAGATAGGCATCGCCGGAGCGCGGCGCGCGCCTGTCGAGCAGGATCGCCTCGATGATCTCGCCCTTGGCGAGCGACGTCTTGCCCGGCCCGGTCGGCACTGCCTCTACCGCAACGGTGCGCCTGCCTCCTGGCCCGGCTATCAATGCCATGGCGCCGGCGGCCACCAGCGCCGGCACGCTGTCGGCCGCCGGCGAGGCGTTGCAAAGGTTGCCGACGATTGTGCAGCGACCCTGCACCTGTTTCGAGCCAATCAGCTTGGCCGCTTCGACGACGCCCGGCCATTCCCTCTTCAAGGCCGCGCTCTCTCCCATCAGGGCGCAGGAGACCGCGGCACCGATGCTGAAGCCCTCCGCCGTTTCCCTGATCTCGACCAGTCCGTCGATTGCCTTGATGTCGACGATCAGGTCGGGCTCGATAAAGCCGCCTTTCATTCTCACCAGGAGGTCGCTGCCTCCGGCGAGAATGGCGGCGGTGCCGGGCGAGCCGGCCAACTGGCCAACGGCATCTTCCATTGAAAGCGGACGTATGTAGCGCATCGTCTCCCCTTGATCATCGCAATTTGTCAGCCTGTTATAGAGCCTTGGATCGGAATGGTCATTCGGTTCTGCATGAGCAGCGATTGGGCCAGGCGCCGCAAAATCGCGTCACCAATTTACCTGGCGTGCGCCAGAGCAACTCCACTTCTCGTTGAGACATAGAGCGGCGGGGCGGGCGGGCCCTTTGCCGGCGCGTTCTCAACTCAGGGCGCCGGGCTGAACTGGAGCAATTTGAAGCAATCGCCGCTTCCCGACTTCAACTGCGTCAGGAAGCGTTTTGACCGGTCGATCCATTCCTGGTGCGACCTGGCATCGGCTTCGATCTCGTTGACCGGTCCAAGGTTGACGAAGCTGCGCCCCTGGCTGAGAAGCCAGCACGCACGGCCGAGAAGTCTCCTGCTGCGCTGGCGCAAGAGGTCGGCATCATAAAAGATGTCGAGCACCTCCTGCTTGATCTTTGCCTCCTTTTCAGGATTTGCGATCGCAACCGCGATCGAGTCTCCGCCGATCGCATCCTGCAGGTCCTTGTAGTCGAGGGCGAGCTGAGTGGTGGCATATTTGATCTCGCTCTCATCCCGGACGATGTTGAACCACAGCGTGGGATTGAGTTCGTTGACGACGAACGATGCCTCGAAATCGCGCGATAGGTTCAGGATATCGAACGCCTGAACCTCAACGTCGCGCTCAACCAGAAGGACCCCGGCGACCTGCTTGCCGAGTTCCGCCCCGTGTGCGCTGATCGCGGCATTCGTTCCACCGAGTTCCGGGCTGATGTAAGGCCCGCCGTCATCCAGCAGCGCATCGAATTCGCCCAGGTATTCGACTACGGCTGCCCCGCGAGCAATGCGCGCGGCCAGTTTGGCAAGAACCAGCTGGAGCTCCGTTTCGCGTTTGCGCTGATCCTGATAATTTTGCTGAAAAAAGAAGATGAACAGAGAAACGCCAATACCGATCAGGATGACCCCAAGCTGGGAAAAGATGTTGCGATAATATTCCAGCAGCTTCTCACGATGGCGCATGTCGTGGCGCACGCTGTGCGCCACACGAGAATTGACGATCAGCGAAAGGATCAGCAGCCCGGCACCGACCAGGATGAGGCCGCCGATGAGGAAATAGCCTTGGCCTGAATCCATTCTTTTTGCCGCGTCCCTTAAGCCCAGAACGCGCAGACTAATACCATTCCGTTTCAACGCCTACATGTGCGTAGGGGCGTCAACATCCGGAAAGAGCCCTTTCGAGACCTTCGGGGGCCGTTTTCCGTTCAAAAAAACCGACATGGACACGACCAGTGCTGCTGACCCGTTGGCGACATTCAAGTTTCGGGGGCAAGGGCAGGTCGCGACCCCAATGCGGACGTCGGCGAGGCTCGACAAGCTGTTGTGATGTCGATGCGGCCGCGGAGAGTCGGATCCTGGCGTTCGCGCGGGATCTAGGTGGCTACCTCCACACGCCGGAATACTCCCTCGACGCACCATCGGCCGCTGAGCTGCCTTTTGCCATCTTGAACCGCTCCCCGAAAAAGTTAACCTTCAACGGACTAATTGCCGCCGCGAAGGCGCGCTCACCATCCTGTTCGCGCTATCCTCAAAGGTCACGAGCGTTCGGATGCCTTGGACAGGACCACTATGCCGCAGGTTTCCATAGTCATCCCCGTCCACAATCAGCCCATGCTAATCCTCGAAGCGGTGGCTTCACTTAAGGCGCAATCCCTCGCCGACTGGGAAGCCATTCTCGTTGACGATGGGTCAACCGATGAAACACCCGCCGTGCTTCAGAATCTCGCGTCCCATGACCCCAGAATTTCGCTCTGGTTGCAGACACAGCAAGGTGCTGCTTCGGCCAGAAACACAGGGGCGGCAAAAGCAAAGGCAGATTGGTTGCTCTTTCTCGACAGCGACGACTGGCTCGCTCCTAATGCCCTTGGCTCCCTATTGCGCGTTGCCGGCCAGGATGTGCATCTTGTGCACGCCTTAGGCCTTCGCGTGTGCGGGAGCCGCAGCCAGGATCGATCGCAGGTACACCTGCCCGGGGGCGACTTATTCCATCGCCTTGCATCAACGGCGACGTTTATGGTCCATGCATGCATTTTGAAAAACTCGACCTTTCACGAGCTTGGCGGTTTTGATGAAACATTGATGGGCTGCGCAGACTGGGATCTCTGGCAACGTGTCATCCGGTCTGGCGCCCGCTGCAGGGGCGTTGATGAGTTCGTGGCCTTTTATCGCCAAACAGAATCCTCGCTCAGTACCTACTACGAGCAGGAGTTTCGAGACGGTCTCATCGTCATCGCCCGGGGGCACGGCCCCGATCCCCGAGTTCCAAGACCTCATCCCATGTATGCCGAAGGCGTATCGCCTGCAGAGTTCCCCGCTGCGGCATATCGCTTTGCCAGTTGGTTGGCGGGCCTTGCAATCGCACGCAAGCACTCACTCCAGGGCGTCTTGAGAGGGATGCAAGCTCTTCCTGCCGAGCCCTTGGCAGCTTCTGATATCGGAGCGGCCTTGTTCGACGCCATTCCCATCGGATTAGGCGATTTCAGGCCCAATTGGGAAACCTGCTGGCCTACACTGAAACCTCACCTTCAAGAGTTCATAGAAAGAATTGGCACGATTGCTCACTGCGGGCCTTCTTTCGTGAACGACGTGCTGGACCATACAGAACGTCTCGCCGCTGCCGCTAATGCGTCCGACACCATCGGCGTTGTTGGAAGTGTGGCCTCGCGGGTCGTCCGAGTTCCCGGAGCCATTCCGCAGATCAATCTTGGTCCAGGCATCAGGTCTTTCATTGCCGTCGTTCGCTCCGACCGAGCCGAGATCGGACAAGTGGAAGTCCTCGTTGACCAGAATTTCTCTAGTGCACGTGTTAGGGAGATGATCATCGAGCGGTATTTACGAGAGGTGTTGTCGTCTTACTTGAAAAGATCTCCGTTTTCTATGATTTTTGGAACGACCACACATTTAATCGTTCAGAAGAAACTTATCTCATTTTTTTCAAAGTTTCTAAGAGAGCGCTCGGTGGGTCCTTTGCTCAAGAAGCAGATCTGCCAAGCCGTGATGGCGCAGAATTTCGTACTTCCGATCGTGGAGACTGGCGTGATCGCGACCCGACTGAAGGCCAGATCGCGAGCTGAACAATGACGCCGCGACCGCGCTCGCCGAACATGGGCTTATGCATCAATTGGCGTCCAGATATCCGACAATGCTCTCGTTCGTCATCATGATCCGCGGCAGCACCAGAGGGAGGTCCGTGTTCGCCACAGGTCTGGGGTAGGCCGACACGGCGCAGACCAGCCCCGACTCTTTTGCGCATTCGATGGTCAGGTCGGAATAGTCGCCATAGGGGTAGGCGAATGTGGTGCATGGGCGGCACGACAGGTCCTCGCACGTCCGGCAGCTTTTTTGGATCTCCTTCAGCTGGATGTGCCGATCCCACAATGGGAGGGAAACGTGGGTGTCCGTGTGACCGGAAATGTCCAAGCGCGACCTTCGCGAGAGCATTCGGGCTTCATCAATTGTCATGGGTCGGTGGCCGGTTCGAGGCGCCAAGTCACTGCCGACCTGGCGAGCGAGTGACTCGATTGCTTTGTACTGCACATCAAAAGAGGCCGGCTTCAGAACCTTCCAAAGCTTGAGATAAGCCTGCTCGCGCGCAGTTCGAGGCGGCTCGTGCATAGCTCGCCACCCTCGGCCCAATTGGTAGTCATCGGCCTGTTCACCCAGATCAACATGAGCATCGCGACCGGCGACGACGATGGAGGCTGGTCCTGCGGCCCTGGGATCGAAGATAACCCGTTCGAGAGCATCATTCCAGAACTCGTCGGTTTTCCCGAGCATGGACGTTACCAGAAAGAACGTAGCAGGAAGACCGAGCGTTTCCAGGACAGGCGCCGCGATTAAGGCATTGCACGCGTAGCCGTCGTCGAAAGTAATGGCTGCAGCGTCAGGTGGAAGGCTTCCTTCAATGTGCCTCGATGCGAGCTCGCGCAACGGTAGCACACGTCTCGTCTTTGCGAGGTCCCGCACCTGCTTCTCGAAATTGGTTGGCGAAACGGCGAGTTCCCAAGGGTCCAGGTCCGTTGCAGCGATGCGATGGTACATCAAGATCACCGGCTTGAAGGCGCGGCGACGCAAAACGCCGCGCAACCTTGTCTTGAGCGTCCAAGCCATTCTATTAGCCCTTTGTGGCGCAGATCCCGATGGTGACAGGAAAGTGATGATCCTGCTCGTGTAGCATTTCTGGCTTGAGCTCTTCCGCAGCAATACCTTCGAGAAAGCATACCGCAGAGCAGACGTTTCCATAGACAGCAATATGCGTCGAGTCCGCCCCAAAGACATCCGAGAACAATCGGCGAGCGGAAGCTTCCGTCAGCGACCAATACCAGGTTTCATATTCCTGATGATGATCAATGGGCGTCAGGCCTGGCACCGTTACAAGTACGGTTCCACCGCTCTTGAGGAGCCGGAAGAGCGCAGAAACGGCCTCCTGCAGATCAAAGATGAGATGCAGAGTCTGGGTCAGCACGATCGCATCGAACTTATCGTTCCATTCTGCGCCCAGGTTCGTGAGGTCGCCGACGATCGTCGCGCGGGTATTTTCAGGACGCAAGTCGACGATATCACGCTGTGTCGTTCTCGATCCTCCGAAGCGAGCCGTGTAGCCGTCGTCGACGACTTCAAGCGTTCTACCGTGGATACTTGACGCGTGTTCCGCCAGAAATCTTTCGATGTAGATACGATCAATTGGTGTTCCGCGATCATACCCGAAATCTCGACTGATCGGATCAGTCCGCTCGAAGTCGCCAAAGCGCACCCTTCCGACGCCGGGTGGGCCATATCTCATCAGCCGCCTCAATCGTTTCTTGACGATTTTCGGCAAGAGGCGATGGGCAAGCATCCTACATTTTGCGTAGCGAACTCCCCGGGCGCTCTCAGGCATCACATACTTGTCGGGTCCTGCCAAATGGTTTCACGCCTTGGCTTCGTGCTATTGGGCTGCTGCTCTGAGCGGTGAGTGGCGCACCTTGGTCATCGACCTAGCTCCCGAGGGATGCGAACTCGGCCCGACTACCTTTCGACGTGATTGCAAACCCATGTTACGGGTGTCAGTCGCGGGGCGCAAGACCTTCGTAACCTGGCGAGTGGCCCCGCGCCTCGGGAAGTGCTACGCCCTTTGGACGGCCATGGGAATGCCCACTGTATTGGCCATGCCATAGAGACCGTGGTCAGTTTGCGCTGCCAGGGACCAGAATCCAGCCGAGAGAGCGCGAAGCCTTTGTAAATGATGCATCATCGATCGACACCCCGTAGGGCTTGGGTAAGCTTGTCAGCGGCCCGTCGACAACTCGCTTGCGCAGGGGAATTCCAATAGAAGGAGCTCATCTTGAGCGGTAACTTCAAAGTCAGCATCGTTGTTTGTACGTACAACAATTCGTCTGTTCTCGATCGAACTCTGGATCGTTTGGCGCGGCAATACTGCCGCGATCGATCCTGGGAAGTGCTCGTTGTTGACAACAATTGCACAGATGACACCCAGCTTGTCGTCGAGCGCCATAAGAACGCCAAGCGGATAGGACAGCTGAGCGTCGTGAGCGAACGCCAGCAGGGGCTGACACCTGCGCGCCGCCGCGGCGTTAGGGAAACGGCCGGTGAGTGGCTGGCTTTCGTGGACGATGACTGCCTGCTCGATGAAAGCTGGCTGGCGAACGCGATAGCTTTCGCGGACACACATCCGCGGTGCGGAGCCTTCGGGGGGGTTGTAAGGCCCTACTGGGAGAACGGCGCCGAGCCACTTCCCGATGCTGTGGGCTGGACTCTGGCCTGCCAGGACCATGGGCTCGACGCATGCCGGATTTGGGGGCTGGTCGGAGCCGGGATAGTCCTGCGGCGCGCCGCCCTCGAACAGACAGGCTGGATCGAAACGCCCTTTCTCGCTGACCGCATTGGGCGAAGACTTGTGTCGGGGGGCGACACGGAGATCAGCCTTCGGATTTCAGCGTGCGGGTGGGACTTATGGTACACGCCCGATTGCGTGATTGATCACGTTATCCCCGCCCACCGGACCACGCCAAGTTACCTAAAACGGCTGGCGTTCGGTCTTGGCATCTCGCAGGTACTTGTGGACGCCTTGGTCTGGGAGAGAGGTTTTGCATCCTGCGTTGGGCAATGCGCCCGCTCCGCATTGCGTCAGACGCTTCATGCCGCACAGGCCGTGATCCGCGACCAGGTCCGCGGTCGCGACCGGCGGCCGTCCTCCATCAATCTGCATTTCGCCCTAGGGAATTGGGCCGGCATCGGGCGCCTCGCCTTCAAGCGATCCCTGGTTGGCGCAGTGAGTCGTTCTTCTCCTCCTCAGGTCTCGACCTCGAAGTCGTAGACGCAGGGGATTAGGCCTTCCGTCGGAAGCACGCTTCCATCATGTCCGCCCGGCCTAAGGACCTCGACCCGGCAGGCGTGGTGGACATGATCGAGGATGTCACCTGCAAGGTAGTCACCTGATCTCTGTCCCATCCAGAGCTCGAGGCCGTAGGTTCCCGGCAGCAAGTGCAACTGATCTATCGTGACAATCACCCGGTTCCGGCCGGCGCGCAGCCGGCAGGCATTCCCCAGCAGTGCCGTGTCTGCGTTGACGAGCTTCAGGCCCGAAAGGCTATTGATAACCACGGCAAGACTATCGACGTCGATGTCGTTTTCAGCCTCGATGTCTAGCATGCAACGGGCCGGCCCATCGGTGCAGATCTGGCCCGATGAAGAGCGATCACCACTATCGATGGAGACTCCGAGGAATCGCGCTTTGCCATTGCCGGTCCGAGGTGCCGCCGTGACGTCAATTCGATTGCTCGATCCCGCGAAGTCACCCGCCGAGGTCAGATAAGATGCCACAACCTCCCGCGTTCCGCCGATTGCCTTCACTGATCCGGATTCGAGCCAAAGGCAGCGGGAGCACAGCCGATTGACCGTATCCATGTTATGACTCACGAGGAGCACCGTTCTCCCCCCCTTCGTAACGAGGCTTTCGATCTTGGACAGGGACTTGCGTTGGAAGCGCGAGTCCCCGACCGACAAGACCTCGTCGAGAATGAGAATATCCGGATCGAGGTGGACGGCCACCGCGAAGGCCAAGCGAACGAACATACCACTCGAATAGCGTTTTACAGGTACATCGAGAAAGCGCTCTATCTCAGCGAAGGCAACAATCTCCTCAAAGCGCCTGTCCAATTCTGCTTTCGACATGCCGAGAATGGCGCCGCTCAGATAGATGTTGTCCCGTCCGGTAAGGTCCCCGTGGAAGCCGGCACCAACCTCGAGCAGGGCGCCTACGCGGCCGCGGATGCGGATTTCTCCTGCCGACGGATCTGTAATGCGCGAGAGAATCTTGAGGAGAGTTGACTTGCCCGCCCCGTTGAGGCCGATGAGGCCGACGACTTCGCCCGCCTCGATCGTCAGCGACACGTCGCGAAGTGCCCAGTATTGCGTGCCCTGCGCCCCGGACGCTTCGCCCCGGCCAAGCCACGCGCCGATATTCTCACGCAGCGATGTCGGTCGAGGGTGCAAATCGTATCGCTTGGACAGGTTCTTGATCTCGATCGCCGGATTCATGGATGTCCCGATTAGGCCAAATCGACTGCAGTCCGGGACGCTCTCTCGAAGGCGAGAAGCCCTACCAGGAACAGGCCTACGCTGATCGCTACTGACACGACCGACTGAATTGCCGTTACCCCTGGGGTATTAAGTGCGAGCGACCTCATGCTCTCGATGATCACGGCAAGGGGATTGAACCAGGGGAGCCAGCGAAGGTGAGTCGGGAGGTTAGACAACGGCACGAATACCAATGAGGCGAACATGGCGATCAGGAGCAAGTATTGCATGGCGTGGACGAGATCACGATAGCGTGCCGCAAGCGAGGCCACGCAAAGACCTGCCCCCAGCGTGAAAACGACGAGTTCGATAAATAGGACAGGAATGAGGACGATCCGCCAGGAGTGCGATGTCCACACCCCGCTGACGTGGTAAGCGACTAGAACAATTAAGAAAAGGCTCGTCTGAATGGCCAGTGCGACCAGATTCGACAGACCCACGGCCAATGGAACTGAGCTGCGAGGAAAATAGACCTTTTGGAACAGGTCGGCGTTGTTGACGAAGGTGGCCCCGACCGAGCCGAAGGTCTGAGAGAAGTAAAACCAAGGCGCGAGGCTGCAGAGATTGAAGAGAAACGGCGGGACGCCTTCTGTCGTGACACCGGCACCGCCATTTATGGCGACCGACAGGACGATTGCCATCACAATCGGCTGGATGACGAACCAAAGCGGCCCTAGCATCGTCTGAGCGTATTTGGTGACGAGGTCGCGGCGTACGAGCAGCATGACAAGATCCCGTGCTTGCCACAGTTCGCGCCAGTCGATCCACTCCCATCCTGCATGGACTCGAATGCGCGTTTCTCTCACGCCTAGGCCGCCTTACAGCGTGGCATCCGGTCACGCTCGGCGCAACGAGCCTGGTACGCTGACAGAACAGACTGTCCGATCAGCTCGAGCACGTCCGCTGTCGCAGTCAAAGCAGAATCCCAATTTTTCCCATCAATGTCGGACACGATGCCCGCGCCACCCGAGGTTGCAGCCTCCACTGGTGGTCGTCTTAGCCTAACCGCAAGCGACAATAGCCTTCTCACCTGAACGCCTCGTTCATAACCGCTGGTTGCCCGGCATTTCATCTGCTCGGCGCAGCCATGTATTCCGCTTAACGTCTCCCGGCAAGGATCCGGCCGGGGCGACGGAGCACCGATTTACATGTTGTATCTCACGCACTCTTGGAAATCTACGGTTCGGCGCCGGCGAACGGGTTGCCTTATCATGATGGACGAGTCGTCAACATGGCCCCTAGCGAGATCCAATGAAGCGACGATCGCGGTGCGCAGCTCGATGGAGATTGTGTATCCTCCGTCGCTTCGCGTCTGACCGATGTCGGCGTGATGGACGCGCGGCTTTCCTTTCTCGACACGACATGCGTCGTTGACCGATAGCGGGCGGGATGCAGATAGTTCGACCTCGGAATGACCGCTCATGGGCGCAAAGCGGACTTCGTCCCAGCGCCGCGTTTTCGGCAGCCCAGCCTTCACCCGCCCCGCTTCGCGGACTTCGTCGCCCCAAACCGCAACCCGTGCCACGCCAACATTGACGATCAGCGAAAGGATCAGCAGCCCGGCACTAATCAGGATGAGGCCGCCGATGAGGAAAGAGCCTTGCCCTGAACTGAAATCCATTCTTTTGCCGCGTCCCTGAAGCCCGAGACCGCGCAGACTAATACCATTCCGCTTCAACGCCTACGGGCATCAACGACCGGAAATGAACCCATTTTTGGAACTGGGGCGAGTTGGGGCATCGCCAATCACCCTAGGGTCAAAGCCGCAGAAAATGCGGACCGGAACTTGGGTCGCGACGTGGTCTAAATGATCCCCGGATCGAAACGGGCCGAGCCTTCATTGGTCGCGGTGATTTCTGGCAACCTCGCCACCCGGCGTGAGCCATCTTGCGTCGAACCAGCGGTCCGCCGGCCCGTCATAGGGCAGCCGCGTGATATCCCAGTGGCTGACGAAGCGCGCGTAGGCGTTCCACACCGGTGGACCGCCGCCGATGAAGACGACGCGGCCGGCAAAGCGCTGGAGCGTGTCCTCGGGATCCATGCTGGAGCGAACGACGACAAGTTTCCGATCCGCGCGAGCAAAATCCGGAACGCTCGCGATCGTCTTGGGACCGGCGAGCAAGACGTGTCCTCTGGTGAGGTCGAAAATCGTGCGACGTCGGCGACGAACTCCGGCGACCGGTTGCCTCCCCATGGGAGGCCGCCTTTTAGGCCGAGGTGCCCCGCCTGGCCGATGGCACAGACAACCCTAACGACAGTCTTCTTCATGAGTACCCCACCGATAGCCGGACTGGTCCCATTAGCGACGTTTGCAGGTCATGCGGCGCAACATGTTTCAGTAAGGCGTTGCGTGCGGCAACGCCTCAAACGCTAATATGTGCCTTCATCTCTCAATCGATCGCGCTGCTCGTTCGCCGTGCATCATCACGTGATTTGAAGGGGCCAAGGGCGCGCCTATCGCGACCCTCGACGTTCATCTTAATATACCAGCGACCGTCCATCTCTTCGACGTCGATCGTTGTCTGCGGACGCTTCGGCAATGAGATGGCACCATTTCTGTTAGCCCAACGTGAGAAAAGCATTTCGCGGCACTTCGGGCAAATGCGGCATAGCAAGGTTGCAGCGGTGTTCGGGTGACGAACGACCTCCGAAGCGCTCGCCTAATACTTTAGTTGTAATCTCTCGCGTGTTTGATATCGTGACGGCGGGAGGAGTTCAGATGGCGATGGAGTGCACACCCGCGCCCCAAATGGGCGCCTTTTCAACCATTGAACTGGACCTCTTGAGAGGTGTGGTTCGGGAAATTTTGCGGTCCGGCGAAGCGGAGCTTGACAACGAGGACGCCGAAATGATCGCGCGCGTGGTCATCGCAACCTACAAGGACGGCGCCTCCGGTCGCGAGGAATTGCTTGAAGCCGCCCGGATTGCCGCCAGGCGCTGCGCTCTCGACCATTTTTACGATCGAGCAGTGGGCTTGTTCGCATAGGATTTCGCATCTGACGCAATTCAGGGCGGAGCTTTTCGTTCGATATTTCGTTGCGCGTGTCGATTTCGTCAATCAGCGGGTTGCGACGGGCGCGGCGGCCGGAAAGTCGTCGATGCAATGGCGCAAAGCCGACTTCGTTCTAGCACCGCGCTTTCGGCGGCCAGCCTTTACCCACTACCCTTGGTGCCCTTGCCAGCCCCAAACCTCAACCCGTCCATCAGCAGCGATACCAGCCGGCGCGAGCGGTCGCGCCAGTCCTTGGTGTCGGGTGCCGAGTAGATGCCGCCCAGCGCGTGCAGGACGTCGGAAGCGCTGACATCGCTGCGGATCGAGCCGTCAGCCACCGCCGCTTCGATCAGCCGCCGCAAGGCAAGTGTCACCCTGCCCGAAACGTCGGAGAACAAGGCGGAATTTGTCGAGAGCAGGATGCGCAGGCTTGTCGCCAGCCCGCGCTTGGTGGCGATGTAGTCGACGAAGCGCTGCATCCATTGTTCGAGCGCGACGTCGGGCGGGTGGTGAAGAGCGAGCTCGTCGGCGGCCGCGCACAGGCTTTCCACTTCGCGCCGGTAGACCACCTCGACCAGATGCTCGCGCGTCGGAAAGTGCCGGTAGAGCGTGCCGATGCCGACGCCGGCCTGGCGCGCGATCTCCTCCAGCGAGGCATCGGCGCCATGCGTGGCAAAGGCCGCTGCTGCTGCCTCGACCAGCGCGTCGCGGTTGCGCTGCGCGTCGGCGCGCAGCGGTTTTGCCGCTGTCGCGTCGGGCTCGTCTTTGGCGGTTGCGGGCGGCTGCGAAGCCAAAATTTTCTCCACTGCAAATACGGGGCTTGAACCCGACGGGTCAACCCCCCACGTAACAAACGGAGGCGCCTCCGTTTTAGTGGAGCACCTTTATCATATAATCAGGGGAACCGGTATGTCACGTGTTGAAAGCCTGCAAGCTGTTACCCCTCGCCGCTGGAGATTTGCGAAGGCAGTGGAGCTGCCGATCTCCCCCCCTCGTGGGGGAGATGGCCGGCAGGCCAGAGGGGGGCGCGAAGGATCGCCGACCTTCGGTCAAACCTTCGAATGCCGGAAACCTACCTAAGGAAACGATAGGCAATCGTTCGACAGGCTGGCGGGACAGCGCCCCCCTCTGCCCTGCCGGGCATCTCCCCCACATGGGGGGAGATTGGCTCTCGCCGTCGCTTTCGCCAATCACCAAGGAGCTGCCAATCTCCCCGTGAACTAAGACCTAGCCATCAGGTGACCTTGCCGCTCCCCGGCCGGACACCAGATTGTCCCCCTCCGCGTCAAGCAACTGGAGCCAGACGCCCCATGACAAGCAAAACCCGAATTCCCATCCAACTACTAATCAACGGACATCGCCATGAACTGGAGGTCGAGCCGCGTGTCACGCTGCTCGACGCCTTGCGCGATCATCTCGGCCTGACCGGCACCAAGAAGGGCTGCGACCAAGGCCAATGCGGGGCCTGCACCGTGCATGTCGACGGCCAGCGCGTGCTGGCCTGCCTGACGCTTGCAGCCCAGGCCGAGGGCAGGGCGGTCACATCAATCGAAGGACTTGCCGAGGGCGATGGCACGCTGCACGCCGTACAGGCCGCTTTCCTCGAACAGGACGCCTTCCAGTGCGGCTACTGCACGCCGGGCCAGATCATGTCGGCAGTCGCCTGCATCCGCGAGGGCCATGCCGGCTCGGATGACGAGATCCGCGATTACATGGCCGGCAATCTCTGCCGCTGCGGCGCCTATCCGCACATTGTCGCCGCCGCGCGCCAGGCGGCACTGGAGGTTGCGTCATGAGGGATTTTTCGTATCTGCGCGCCATTTCCATCGATGCGGCACGCCAGGCGGCGGCGCTGCCCGGCGCCATGCTGCTCGCCGGTGGCACGACGCTCATCGATCTCGCCAAATGCGGCGTCACCGAACCCGAAACGGTGGTCGACATTACCCATCTCAACGGACTGGATGGGATCACGGTCGACGACCGGGGCGCCACGATCGGCGCGCTGGCAAGGATGAGCAGCGTCGCCGACCATGCCGACATCAAGAGCCGGTTCCCAGCCGTCTCGGAAGCGCTGTGGCAGGCGGCCTCGGCGCAGCTCCGCAACATGGCGACCATCGGCGGCAATCTGATGCAGCGCACGCGCTGTCCGTATTTCCGCGATCCGGCGAATTTTCCCACCTGCAACAAGCGCTCGCCGGGCAGCGGCTGCTCGGCGATCAGCGGCGTCACCCGCGGCCATGCCGTGCTCGGCACCAGCGCGGCCTGTATCGCCACCTATCCCGGCGATCTGGCGACAGCGCTGGTCGCCTTCGACGCAACAGTCCATCTCGGCGACCGCAAGGTCGCGGTCGACGACTTTTTTCTGCTGCCGGGCGCCACGCCCGACAGGGAACATGCGATCGATCCAGGCGAAGTGATCACCGCGATCAGCATTCCTGCTTCCGCTGCCGCACGGCGCTCGACCTATCTGAAGGTCCGCGACCGGCAGTCCTACGAATTCGCCGCCGCAAGTGCCGCCGTCGGCATCGAATTCGAGGCCGACGGAAGGACGATCCGTGACCTGCGCGTGGCGCTCGGCGGTGTCGCCACCAAGCCGTGGCGCGCACGCGCCGTGGAAGAGGCGCTGAAAGGCAAGCTGCTGGAGGCTGATATCGTCAAGCAAGCCAGCCTGCTCGCCATCGACGGCGCCGTCGACCACGGCGCCAACCATTACAAGATCGAACTGGCGCCGCGCGTCGTCGCCCGCGCCATCCTCAAGATGGGAGAGACGGCATGACCGTTCACGACATCAGAACCCGGCATGGTGATACGAAGAGGGGCGACGCATCGGACGGCGCCGTCTCCGCGGAGGCGGTGGGCGGGCGGCTGTCGCGCGTCGATGGCCCGGCCAAGATCACCGGTGCCGCAAAATACGCCGTCGAGCAGCAGCTCGAAGGGCTGAGCCACGCCGTGCTCGTCGAGAGCACGATTGCCGCCGGCAAGGTGCGCTCGATCGACACGGCAGCGGCCGAAGCAGCGCCGGGCGTGGTTCTGGTGCTGACGCCGGACAATGCGTTGCGCCTCAACACCGCGACGGACTGGCTGGGCACGCCGCCGCCAGACGCTCCCTATTGCCCGCTGGCGCGCGATATCACCTTCAGCGGCCAGCATGTCGCGGCGGTGGTGGCCGAGAGTTTCGAGCAGGCGGTCGCGGCCGCAGCACTTGTGAGGGTCGCCTATGACGAGACGCCGGCCATCGTCGATCTCGACGATCCAAAGGCCGGCGACGGCATTCCGATCGACACGATGACCAGGGAATGGGGCGATGCGCAAGCGGCTTTCGCCGCCGCCCCGGTGCGGATCTGCGCCGCCTACAACACGCCGCGCGAATACCAGACGCCGATGGAACCGCATGGCCTGATCGCGCACTGGCAGGGCGACCGGCTGACCGTGTGGGAGCCCAGCCAATGGCTCGACGGCATGGCGCGGACCTATGCCGAGTGGTTCGGCGTACCGTTCGAGAATGTGCGCCTGGTCTCACCCTATATCGGCGGCGGCTTCGGCTCCAAGGCGTTCGCCTATGGCTACGGCGCGGTAGCGGCGATGGCCGCGAAAATGCTGGGACGGCCGGTGAAGCTGGCGGTCACCAGGCCGCAGACCTTCACCGCCTATGGCGGACGGGCGGCGACCCGCCAGACGGTGGCGCTCGGTGCCGACGCCGAGGGAAAGATCCAGTCGATCGTGCATCGCGGCGTCAACGAGACCTCGGTCGACGGCATGTGGGTCGAGCCGCTCGGTTCGGTCACCTCGATCATGTATGCGACGCCGAACTTCTCGTCGCGGCAGAATGTCGTGCGGGTCAACACCGTGGTGCCGGGCGCATTGCGCGCGCCGGGCGAGAACCCCAGCGCCTTCGGCATCGAAAGCGCCATCGACGAACTGGCTTACGAGGTCGGCATCGATCCGCTGGAGATCCGGCTCAGGAACTACGCCGAACAGGACCCGGAGGCGAAAAAGCCGTGGTCAACACGGCAGCTGCGCGAGGCATACGCGGCCGGTGCCGAGGCCTTCGGCTGGTCGAGGCGCACGGCAGAGCCGCGCTCGATGCGCGACGGCAACCAGCTGATCGGCTGGGGTGTTGCCGCCGGCACCTATCCGGTGCGGCGCGCCTATGGCGAGGCGATGGTGCGCATTCTCGCCGACGGCTCGGTCGAGGTCGAAAGCTCGAGCATCGACATGGGGCAGGGCACCTATACGATCCTGGCGCAGACCGCCGCCGAAGTGGTGGGCGTGCCGGCTGAGAACGTCGTTGTGAAGCTGGGTGACTCCCGCTATGCCCGCGCCGGCGTCACCGGCGGTTCGCGGCTGGCCGGCGTGATGACGGGCGCGGTGCACAAGGCGGCGACTGCCGCGCTCGACCAGCTGGTCGGGCTGGCGATCAGCGATCCAAATTCGCCGTTCCATGCGCTGCAGGCCAACACGCTGGTCGTTGCCAATGGCCGCATCGCCTCGCCGCGCGGCGACGGACCTGAGGTCTCGATCGCCGAGCTGCTCGGCAGCGTCGGCCGCAGCCGGATCGAGGCGATGGGCGACACCATGCCGGCCAATTCGACGGCTGAGGATCGCTACAAGAACTACACGACCATCGCGACGGCGCTGTCGCACACCGAGGGCGACTATTCCCGCCACAGCTGGTGCGCGCATTTCATCGAGGTGCGCGTCGACGAGGACTTTGGCACGGTTCGCGTGTCGCGCGTGGTGTCGGCGCTCGATTCGGGCCGGCTCTACAATCCCAGGCTCGCCGAAAGCCAGTGGAAGGGCGGCATCATCATGGGCATCGGCCAGGCGTTGCTGGAGGAAGGCATCGTCGACCGCCGCTACGGCCGCATCGTCAACAACAATCTGGCCGACTATCTCATCGCCACCAATGCCGACATTCCCGACATCGAGGTGATCTCGGTCGGCATCCCCGACCCGCAGTCCTCGGTGCTCGGCGGCAAGGGCGTTGGCGAGCTGGGCATCGTCGGCGTGGCGCCGGCGATCGCCAATGCGGTGTTCCACGCCACCGGCAAAAGGGTGCGGGATTTGCCGATCACGCTGGAGAAGCTGATCTAGGGGCGAGACGGCGAAACTGCCGATCTCCCCCCTCGTGGGGGAGATGGCCGGCAGGCCAGAGGGGGGCGCGAAGGATCGCCAACCTTTGACTTAAGCTGGCAGCCGAGAACCGGCTTGGTGCGACTGCGATTGGCTGATAGGCCGGCGGGACAGCGCCCCCTCTGCCCTGCCGGGCATCTCCCCACTTGGGGCAGGGCTGTCCGGGGAAAGTTCTTGTGCAACTCGGACGAGTCTTTGGGCGCTGCATTGCAATCCCCGAAGGGTATGGCCCGCGTCGGTTTCGTCGTTCGACCGGTGCGCATGCGGAAAGAGATGCACCGCTCGAGGTCCAAAAGTCGAAAAATGCAATCGATGCGAGTCGTCCGCAGCCCGGTATGCAACCGAAAAACTTTCCCCGGACAGCCCTGCACTTGGGGGGAGATTGCGCTCTCATCGGCTTTCGCCAATCACCAAACCCTCACTTCCCCCCATCTTGCTTGATGAAATGGCCGAGCAGATCCATCGGCACCGGGAATACGACCGTCGACGAGCGTTCACCGGCGATGTCATGGAGAGCCTCGAAATAGCGCAGCTGCATGGCCTGCGGTGCCTCGGCCAGCATCTTGCCGGCCTCGACGAGTTTTGCCGCCGCCTGCTGTTCGCCGTCGGCATTGATGACTTTCGCACGCCGCAGCCGTTCGGCCTCGGCCTGCTTGGCGATGGCGCGGACCATGTTCTCGTTGAGGTCGACATGCTTGATCTCGACATCGGAGACCTTGATGCCCCAGGCATCGGTCCGCTGATCGAGAATCTCCTGGATATCGCTGTTGAGCTTGTCACGTTCGGCCAGCATTTCATCGAGCTCATGCTTGCCGAGCACCGAGCGCAACGTGGTCTGGGCCAGCTGGTTGGTGGCGGCCATGAAGTCCTCGACCTGGATTACCGCCCGCTCGGCGTCGACGATACGAAAATACAGCACTGCGTTGACCTTCACCGAGACGTTGTCGCGCGAGATCACGTCCTGCGGCGGCACGTCCTGGACCACCACCCGCAGGTCGACCTTCACCATCTGCTGCACGAAGGGGATGAGGATGATCAGGCCGGGGCCCTTGACTCCGGTGAAGCGGCCGAGCGTGAAGACCACGCCGCGCTGATATTCCCTCAGGATGCGAATGGCCGCGGACAGGAACATGACCACGACGAGCGCCGCCACCAGATAGGCCACATAACCGATGATCATTGCCCTGCTCCATTGCTATCCACATTGCGGCGCCGTATCGTCAGCACGAGACCCCTGACATCAGCAACCTCGACGCTGTCGCCCACTGCAATGGGTTCGTCGGCCTTCGCCCGCCAGCGCTCGCCCCGGGCGAGCACATGGCCCTCGCTGCCCTCCCAGTCGAGGACCTTGGCCGGCAGCCCTTGCATGGCCTGTGCGCCAACACGCGGAACGTGCTTGCGGGCCGCCCACAGATAGCTGCCGGTCAACAGCGCTAGGCCGAGCGTCAGGACGGCGGCGGTGCCGATGACGGCCCACGACATTTCGAAGCCGGGTCCCTCGATCCTGAGCAGCATGGCAGCGCCCAGCAGAAACGCAGCCACGCCTCCCAGCCCAAGGACCACTGTGGGGTTAAAGACTTCGACCACGAGGAAGATGATGCCAAGCAGCATCAAGGCAAGGCCGGCATAGCTGATCGGCAGGAGATTGAGCGCATAGAGCCCGAGCAGCAGGCAGATCGTGCCGATCACGCCGGGCGCAACCGCACCCGGGCTGGTGAACTCGAAGACGAGACCATAGACGCCGATCAACATCAGGATGACGGCGATGTTCGGGTCGGTGATGACGGCGAGAAGCCGGATGAGCCAGCCGGGCTCGAGTGTTTCAACCGGCAGCCCTTTGGTCGCCAACACCTCTTTCCTGCCGGCTATTTCCACCGTCCGGCCGTCAGCCAGCAGGAGCAGTTCGGTCGTGTCGCGGGCGATGAAGTCGATGACATGCTCCTGCAGCGCCGCGTTGGCCGACAGGCTGGCCGCCTCGCGCACCGCCTTTTCACCCCATTCGGCATTGCGCCCGCGCAGTTCGGCCAGGCTGCGGATCAGGGCAACCGCGTCGTTCGTCGCCTTGGCGATCATCGCATCGCCCGCCGGTGGGTTCTTCGGGTCCTTGCCGGCTTCTGGGCCGTTGTTCTTGTCGTCGCCGGGAAAGGATGGCAGCGGCCCGCCCATCTCGATCGGCGTTGCCGCGCCCAGATTGGTGCCGGGCGCCATCGCCGCCACATGGGTTGCGTAGAGGATGTAGGTTCCGGCGCTCGCCGCATGCCCGCCGGCGGGCGCGACATAGCCGATGACGGGAACCGGCGAGGCGAGGATGTCGGCGATGATCTCACGCATGCTGGTGACCAACCCGCCCGGCGTGTCCATCTGCAGGATGAAAACCTCGGCGTTCCGTTCTGCGGCCACCGCCAGCGCTTCCTCGAACTGCATGGCGCTCGCCGGACCGATGGCGCCGTCTATCTCGATGCGCAGCGCAGTCCTCTCCTGGCCGTTCGCCTCTCCGGTTGCGGAAGAAACAGCCACAGCGGCTACAAAAGCCGCGGCAATCAGGGCTACACGCGCGAGTTTCACGCTCAAAGCTCCCTATCAGGGATATGGGCTCGATTTTGCCGAAATCCATGCTGCGTCGCGGCGGTGAAGCTGATCCAGGGCAACGGGGCGTTGAAGCTGCCGATCTCCCGCAAGGGGAGATCGGAATCTGTGCATCACCCATCGGCATGAAACGGGTGGTTTGCGTGCGCTGCTTCACCCATCTGATGGCACAAGCCCATGGAGTGAGAGGAGGCAAAGCCATGACCATACACACGGTTCCAGCAGCAGCGGTCCGATCGGCGGAAGCGCGCGTCGCCGGATATGACTGGCAGGCATTGGCCGAGGAGATGTGCTTCTATGGCTGCGCGGTGATGGAAAAGTTGCTGACACCGCAAGAATGCCGGGAGATCGCCGGGCTCTATCCCGATGAAAGCCATTTCCGCAGCCATGTCCACATGGCGCGGCACGGTTTCGGCAAGGGCGAGTACCGCTACTTCCGATATCCCTTGCCAGAACTGATCGGCGGCTTGCGCACCGCGCTCTATCCGCGCCTTGCCGCCGTCGCCAACGACTGGAACGAGCGCATGGGCATCGCGCAGCGCTACCCGGACGAACACGCCGCGTTCCTCAAGCAATGCCACGACCAGGGCCAGACGCGGCCGACGCCGCTCCTGCTGCAATATGGTCCCGGCGACTTCAACTGCCTGCATCAGGATCTCTACGGCGATCTTGCCTTCCCGCTGCAGGTGGCGATCCTGCTGTCCGAACCGGATAGGGATTTCACCGGCGGCGAGTTCGTGCTGACCGAACAGCGCCCGCGCATGCAGAGCCGCGCCGAGGTGGTGCCGCTGCGCCAGGGCGATGCAGTCGCCTTCGCGGTCCACAATCGTCCGGTGCAGGGCAGCAAAGGCAGCTACCGCGTCAATCTCAGGCACGGCGTCAGCCGGCTTCGCTCCGGCCTGCGCCACACCGTCGGCATCATTTTTCACGACGCGAAGTGAAGGTGTTGTAGACTTCCTTCTCCCTCCTCCCCATACAAGCCATACAAGGGGAGAAGGGAGCGCGCTTTGGCGCCTTCGCTCAGCCTTGAAACAGCGCCAGCTCTTCCTTCGTGAGGTGGCGGGCCTTGCCCTTGGCGAGGTCGCCGAGCTGCAAGCGGCCGATCGCCACCCGCACCAGGCGAAGCACGTCCACTCCATGCGCCGCGAGCAGCCGGCGGATGTGGCGGTTGCGGCCCTCGTCGAGGGTGATTTCCAGCCAGGCGGTGCTGGTGCCGCTGCGCAGGATCCTGATCGACCGCGCCGTCAAATCTTCGCCATCGACCGTGGCGCCGGCGCGCAACCGCGTCAGCATGGCCGCGTCGGGCAAGGCGCCGATCTGCACGTGATAGATCTTGGCGACGTGCGAGGCAGGGTCGAGCAGGCGCTGGGCGAAACGCGTGTCGTTGGTCATCAAAAGCAGGCCCTCGCTGGCCTTGTCGAGGCGGCCGACCGGCGACACGAAGGGCAGGTCGAGTTCTGCCAGGCAGTCGTAGACGGTGCCGCGGTCCTGCGGGTCGTCGCGGGTGGTGACCAGGCCGCGCGGCTTGTTGATCATCAGGTAGACCTTGCGCTCGGCGACGACGCGGCTGCCGTCGACCTCGATGCGGTCGCGGCCGGGATCGACGCGCAGCGAGCCGTTGCGCACGATTTTGCCGGCGACCCGGACGCGCCCTTCGGCGACCAGAATTTCCGCCTGCTTGCGCGAGCACAGGCCAAGCTTTGACAGCGCACGGCAAAGGCTGACGCCTGGCGGATTTGCTCCGGCGCTAGGCGAGGGGCGTGGCCGGCCGGTGTTCGGCCGTGGCGCCATGGTTTTGCGTGATCGTTCCGGCAAGTCAGGTCTTTCCCGCCAGCCCATCTCCAGCCCTGGCGAGCGTTTCCAGGCCTTCGCTGAGGTGCCGCATCAAGCCCTCGCCAAGTCCGCGCAATCGATCCAGTCAGGTGAATATTGCCTAACAGAAAGCCACCAGGATGGATATGTGGTTTCTCGTATTGCGAGTATCCGGATGGGCGGCGCCTTCGTGGCGATAGGCCACTTCCGGACATCATGGCAAGGGTTGGCGGGACAGCGCCCCCATCTGTCCTGCCGGACATCTCCTCCACAAGGAGGGAGATCGGCAGCTTTGCCGACCGCGCCTCTTTTCAGGGTTTGCGATTGGCGAAACCATTGATGACGACCGATCTCCCCCCAAGTGGGGCAGGGCTGTCCGGGGAAAGTTTTTCGGTTGCATACCGGGCTGCGGACGACTCGCATCGATTGCATTTTTCGACTTTTGGACCCCGAGCGGTGCTTCTCTTTCCGCATGCGCACCGGTCGAACGACGAAACGGACGCGGGCCATACCCTTCGGGGATTGCCATGCAGCGCCCAAAGACTCGTCCCAGTTGCACAAGAACTTTCCCCGGACAGCCCTGCAAGTGGGGGAGATGTCCGGCAGGACAGAGGGGGCGCCGTAGAGCGCCAACATCGCGAGCCTCGCACGCCGCTTCCTGACCTCCGACGTGGTGCCTAGCTGATCGTCAGTTTGCCCTGGGCTCGTCCTCGACAACGAAAGATGCGGCCATCAGGTCGTCGGCATCGATCCGCAGGGAGCCTTCACCTCCTCCCATGACAGCGGCGACCTTCTGAAAAATTTTAATCTCGTGCTCGGTAATCCGGGCGCTCCGCATCCTGGCTTTGAGATCAGCGATGCGTAGCCCCAATGTGTGGGACGTTCCAATTTCACGGTTCGACATGACAGCATGCTCCTCCCCGACCCATTCTTTTTGCCTCCCCACCCGTATTCGCCCGTCGCCTACCATGTTTGCCTAAATATAAGGCACCGCGAATACAGCGCCCCGAACGCTGGTGCGAGGGGAAAGGTTCCAGCGCAACACGGTAACGAAATAATACGGGCCGCCGCCGCCGACGGGTTACCCGCGGGAAGTGGCTGGCCGTCTTTCTTCGGATGTGACGGACTCGCCGACAAGGTGAGCTCAAAAGAAGATTTGACTGGATCCTCCAGGGGAGGATACAAAACGGGCATGTCCGAAGGCATCCATCGTTCGCATCCGGCTATCGTGAAGCGTCTGAAGCGCGCGCAAGGCCACCTTGCGGCGGTGCTGTCGATGTTCGAGGCGCACCGTCCTTGCGTTGATCTGGCGCAGCAACTCCACGCCGTGGAGAGCGCCATCAGCAGTGCAAAGCGCGAACTGATCCACGATCATATCGAGCATTGCCTGACGGACACCGCGGAAGCCGGCGGCAACTCACTGGCCGAACTCAAACAACTGGCGAAATATTTGTGAGCCGTCAAATGCCTGTGCTCGGCGCGCACATCCTCGATTGGTTCGGGTTCGGGCCGCGCGATCACACCGCGCATGGTCATGGCCATCACGATCATGCCAGCGGGTCGCATAGCCACGGGGTCATCGATGCGACCATTGCGACGACCGACCGCGGCATCTGGGCGATAAAATGGTCGTTCGTCATCCTGGCAATCACCGCGGCGATGCAGATGGTCGTGGTCGCGCTGTCGGGCAGCGTGGCGCTGCTGGCCGACACCATCCACAACATCGGTGACGCCACCACCGCCATTCCACTGTGGATCGCCTTCATGCTGGCCCGGCGCAAGCCGTCGCCGACCTTCACCTACGGCCTGGGCCGGGTCGAGGACCTGGCCGGGATCATCATCGTCGGGATTATCCTGTTCAGCGCCATCGTCGCCGGTTATCAGGCCATCGACCGTTTGATCAATCCACGCGTGGTGACGCATCTGGGCTGGCTGACGGCGGCGGGCATTGTCGGCTTTCTCGGCAATGAGGCCGTCGCGGTGTTCCGCATCCGAGTCGGCCGCGAAATCAACAGCGCCGCACTCATCGCCGACGGCTACCACGCCCGCACCGACGGCCTGACCAGCCTTGCCGTGGTCCTCGGAGCGTTCGGGGTCTGGCTCGGTTTTGCGCTGGCCGACCCGATCGTCGGCCTGCTCATCACGCTTGCCATCTTCGGCATCGTCTGGCAGTCGGCGCGCTCGGTGCTGACCCGCATGCTCGACGGTATAGAGCCTGATGTCATCGACGACATCCACCATGCCGCCGCGCATGTGCCGGCAGCGCGCATTGTCGAGGCCAAGGCGCGGTGGATCGGTCACAGGCTGCACGCCGAGATTGCCATCGCCGTCGAAGAAAGCCTGCCCGTCTGCGAAGCGAAGAAGATCACGGCAGCGCTGGAGCACCAGCTGTTCGAGCACATCCCGGCGCTTGCGGCGGCGAATATCAGATTGGCGAACGCGGTTTCCGATCATGGACATGGCCACGGCGAGCACGACAGCCACTAACGGTCGCTCCGACCGGCTCGTTTCCGTTCGCTGCGTGAAAGATGTTGAGACCGCCGCGTCTTAGTCCCCATTATCCCTGGATCCATTATCTCTGGCTCGTGCAACGCTTGACCCGAGCGCCAAGCGTGGCCGGAAACCGGATTGGGAAGATGCCTCGGGCGCCGCTTATTGCAACCCTTGTCGCCGGCCTCGGACTCGCCTTCATCCTAGGGCACGTTGGCGAGTCGCTACTGGGCCGGGTGATGGCGGCAGGTGCGCGAACAGCATCTCCAGTTTCTTCCGCTGATAGCGTGAGGTCTGGCAGGCGTCGGTCTTTGAAGCAACGCCGGGTTCCGGCACCTGCAATCACGGCCGACCGACCTATATCCAACTGAAGTTGCCGATATCGAGCGGCTGTGTCGATGGGCGGAGCGCCGAAAACGTCGTTTGCAACGGCAATAGTTTGTTCGCATCACTTTCAGGGAGATAGGGAGCCATGATTTCCGGCGCACACATGATCATCTACAGCACGGATGCCGAGGCAGACCGCGCATTTTTTGCAATGTTCTACGTTTTCCAGCAGTCGATGCTGGCGAAGGCTGGTTGATCTTCGCATTGCCGCCGGCCGAGATTGCCGTTCACCCGGTCGCCGAAATCGACAGCCACGAAGTCTATCTCATGTGCGAAGACATCAATGCCACAATCCAAGAGCTGAAATCGCACGATGTTGAATGCACTTCGGTCACCGATGAAGGCTGGGGCCTGCTCACGCATGTCTCGCTTCCCAGTGGTGGCTCGCTTGGCCTCTACCAGCCGAGGCATGCTTTGGCGCACAAAGCCGGGGCTGCTTGATTGCCGGTTTTCCGTCCGGACACGTGACCAAAAGACTTTGGAGCGGGATGGAGATTCCGAAGGCAATCATCCTGCTCTTCCGGACTTTTTCAACACTGTCCACCTTCTCCAGCCGTTCATGGGCTCGTCAAAATTCAGATGCCCGCTCTCCGGCTGCACCCGCTCACTGGCTGCCGATCACCATGCGGTTGCCCTCGCTGTCGCGAAATTCCGCCACCGTGCGGCCTAGCTGCCAGGGCGCCTCCTGCGGTTCGGTGATGATCTCGACGCCGCCCGCCTTCAACGCGGCGATCGTGGCCTCGACGTCGTCGTCGACCAGCACCAGCACCGGCTCCGCGCCTGGCGTGTCGTCGGCGCGCCTCACGAAATGCAGGTTGGTCACGGCGCCGGGAAATTTCAGCTCGATCCAGCGCCAGCCGCTATCGCCCATCTTCTCGTCGGCCGCGACCTTGCAGGCGAAATGCCTGGTATAGAACGCCTTGGCGCGGTCCTGGTCGAATACCGGCAGTTCGGCAAACTGGATGTGCATGGTCGTCTCTCCTGCTCCTCGATGGCTGCTGCGTAGCCGTCCACAGGTGGAAGACGATCCGGGCGGCCGAAAAGATTCATAACCTGCGAGAATCTTTTCGGGAACGCGAAACGTCTTTTGGTTCAGACCAACCATTCAGGAGACGAACCATGGGCTACAAACTCATTCGCTACAGCGTGAAAGACACCGGGCTGGAAGAGAACCGCGCGCTGGTGGCAAAAGTGTTCGAGGCGCTGGATGAGACGGCGCCGCAGAGCGTGCGCTATCTCGTGCTCGAACTCGATGACGGCGAGTTCGTCCATGTCGTCGGCGAGGGAAACAACACATCTGCGCTGACCGGGCTTGCGGCCTTCGAGGCGTTCACGCAAAACCATGCCGAACGGCGTTCGACCCCGGTGAAGCGATCGCCTGCCAAAATCATCGGCAACTACCATGTGCTTGAGGATGGCAAAGCCGGATAGAATGGACGCCATGATCCCACAAAAATTCGACCGGCCGGCGCTGGAGGCGATGCTCTCAGGGTTGCGTCCCAAACTGCACCGCTACTGCGCCCGCATGGCCGGCTCGGTGATCGACGGCGAAGACATCGTCCAGGAGACGCTGATCAAGGCGCTGCAGGCGGTCGACGGCAGCTTGACGGTCGAGCGGCCCGAGCAATGGCTGTTTCGCATCGCGCATAATGCCGCGCAGGACCATCTGCGCCGGCGCCATCGGGAAAGGTCGCGCATGACCGAGACCGACATGACCACGATCGAGGATCCTTCCGGCAGTGCCGACAGCAGGCTCGCCGCGGCGAGCGGCCTGCGCAGCTTCATGCAACTCTCGGTTGCGCAGCGCAGCGCCGTGATCCTTGTCGACGTGCTAGGCCTTTCGCTGCACGAGACCTGCGAGGTGACCGGCGCGACGCTGGCCGCCACCAAGGCGGCGCTGCATCGCGGGCGGGCGCAGTTGCGCATATTGGCAGCCGAGCCCGAACAGGCTGCCGCGCCACGGCTCAACGCCGATGACGAGCGACGGCTGCGCCGCTATGTCGATCTGTTCAACGCGCGCGACTTCGACGCGGTCAGGGCGCTGATCGCCGAGGATGTCCAGCTCGAATTGGTCAGCCGCCTCCGCCTGCGCGGCAAGGCCGATGTGTCGACCTATTTCGGCAATTACGACCGCATCAGCGACTGGACGCTGTCGCTGGGTTTTGTCGATGGCCGGCCGGCGATCCTGATCCGCAACCCGCAGGAGCCGGACGGCGTGGTGCGCGGCTTCATGCTGGTCGAATGGCAGGACGAGCGGGTCGTCCAGATCCGCGATTTTCGTTATGCGCCCTGGTGCCTGGTCGATGCCGAGATCAGCACAGTGGAGGGGTAGGGGAGGGCCTGGAAATGGTGCGGAGGTGGCGCGCGAAGGCGTCTGTCGGGGCACCTCAATTGGCCTCCGGCCGCCTGTTATCCGCGCCGGCCACTGCGCCAGCCAGCCGGCGAGACGCCGGCGAGCTTCTTGAAGCTCCGGCTGAAGGCCGCTTCGGACTCGTAGCCGACATCACGCCCGACTGCCGAGACTTTGGCCAGCCCATCAGTGAGCAGTCGTGCGGCCAGTTGTACGCGCCATCGCGTGAGATACTGCATCGGTGGGCAGCCGACGAGACGTGTGAAGCGGGCCGCGAGGACGGACCGCGAGACGCCGGTTTCGCGTGCGAGTTCTTCAATTGTCCAGCCACGCGCCGGATTCTCGTGGACAAGCGCAACGGCCCGGCCGACGGCGGGGTCGCGCAAGCCGGCCAGCCAGCCGGTCTGCTCCGGCGGCAGTGCCTCAAGATGGCGGCGAACGACCTCAACGAACATCAGCTCGCTGAGGCGCAGGCGGATGCATTCAGCGCCAGGCCGCTGAGCGGACACCTCTGCCAGCGTCAGCTCGATCAGCCGGTCGAGCAGGTCGCTCGGTGCGCCGGCCGCGCGCCGGATGCGTATCAGCGGAGGAAGGGCCCCGAGCAGAGGATTGAACGGCCTTGCATCGCAGCCAAGAAAACCGCAGACATATCTGGTCAGGAGGGGGCCGTCGCCACCTTCGTTGACCACGAAGGGCAGTTGTCCGGCCGCCATGGCGCGAAAGAAATCGAGCGAATCTTCCAGGCTCAAACCTGACCGCACTCCGGGCGCACTGCGCATCGCGTACGAGTCCTCATGCGGGATCACAAGTATGTCGCCTTCGGCAAATTCCATCGGCGGACCGTCGCCGATGCTGACCGAGCCCGAGCCTTGGGTGATGATGTGGTAGGAAATCACATGTTGGGCGCGCGGCAGGATGAGATGGGCAAATGAATCCGCCTGCGGCACTTCCACACTCCAGGGCGAAGAGGCATCGACCCAGAAGAAAAGCGCGCCGGTGAGCTTTACCACGCGCAGCACATCCGAAAGCACATCCTTGTCCGGCGCGGCCGAAGGTGCGGCATCGGGAACGACCTCTTCCGGTGGCCGCCCAGGTGATCGCGCCAGAACGGACGCTGCGGCAAGCGATTGAGACGTTGGGTCATGGAGCGTGCCCATGGCCAAGTCTACTATGCGCCGAACAGCATATCCACCGCGCATCCCGTGGAGTCCATGCGATCAACGGAGGTCGGCCATGTCTACTTATTGCTTCTTCGACGTGCGTGAAATCACCGACCAAGCCAAGGTCAAGCAGTATCTGGCAGGGGTCTTTGCAACGGTTGAACAGTATGGAGGGCGCTATTTGGTGCTGGGCGGGAAATCCGACCTTGTCGAAGGAGACTGGCAGCCGGTCTATCCGGTCATCGTCGAATTTGCCGACGGCGAGCATGCCCAGCGCTGGTACTCATCGCCTGAATACGAGCCGCTGAAGGCGCTTCGCGTCGCCGGAACCCGATCCAACGCAGTGTTCCTTGAAGGTGCAACGCCGGGATCGGCGGAAGCGGCGGACCAGACCCACCGGGCTAAGACATCGAAAACTCCGGCTGAAATCTACGACTCGCTGTTCGTTCCAGCGCTGTTCCGACAATGGGGGCCCATCGTCGCCGCCGAGGCGCGAATAGGGAGGGGCGACCGCGTCATCGACATCGCCTGCGGTACGGGTGTGCTGGCGCTCGCGGCTCTCGACTGCGTTGGCGCGGAGGGCAAGGTGGTCGGGCTTGACCCCAATCCCGATATGCTCTGCGTTGCCCGCCGCAAAAGCACTCGCATCGAGTGGCGAGAAGGGCGCGCCGAGCAGGTTCCTTTCCCGGATGAAAGCTTCGACGCCGCAGTCAGCCAGTTCGGCCTAATGTTCTTCGACGATCGAGCCGCCGGACTGCGGGAAATGATGCGCGTGGTTAAGTCCGGCGGCCGGCTCGCTGTCGCGGTCTGCGACTCGCTCGACCAGTCGCCCGGCTATGCCGCAGTGGCGGATATGCTTGAACGGCTTTTTGGAAGCGACGTTGCCAACGCGTTCCGCGCGCCCTTTGTGCTCGGCAATGCGGAGTTGCTGCACTCGCTCCGCGCGAAGGCAGGCATAGAGCGTGCCGAGGTGAAGCGGCACCGCGGAATGGTCCGTTTTGCCTCGATCGAGACGCTGATCTCGACTGAAAGAGCCTGCATCTGGACGTTAGGCGGGCTTTTGGACAACGAGCAGTTCAAGCGGCTTCTGGAGGAGGCCGAGCGGGCACTTATGCCTTACGTGACAGCAGCCGGCGCCGTCGCTTTCGACATGCCGGCGCTCGTCATCACGGCATCCAAGGACTGACGCTGGCGACCAGTCTGCGATCAGGCGCTGCCTGATTCACCTTCCCGCGTGCAGCACAGCCTATCAAACGACACGCACGCGGCGCGTCACCTGGCCATTGCTTTCCCAGTATGTGTGTTTCTTGGCAATCAAGGGATCGTCCATTGCTGGTTGAACTTGTCCCGTGATGCTGACCGCGCGCGAGGTTACCGTGTGTTCTCCAGGAGAGGGATTTGCCCAATCCACGGACCAAATCTTCCAGGCGTGTTCGGCCTCCTCACTGCGGTCGATGGTCGCCGGTGCCCATGGCGCTTGATCGATTTGCACTTCGACCCGGTCGATCGGTGCCCCCCAGGCTGCCCCAATGATGCGGTAGTCCGAGTCCTTCCGGGTGACTTTTGCGGGCGCGGACTTTATCAGCGCTCGGCCGACTGAGTTCTCGGTCCACACGGTCTCGCCGTTGTGCTCTTCCTCGCGGATGGTGACATAGTCGCGCGCCATCAGAAGGCTCATGAAGCGGGTGTCACGCACCTCGATGCGCTCCAGCCACTTGACGTTGGCGATGCCGTACCAACCCGGAGCAATCAGCCGCAGCGGAAAACCATTGGCCGCCGGCAAGGCGGCTCCGTTCATTTCATAGCAGAGCAGGTTGTCTGGGTTCGTCGCTTCGGCAAGCGACATGGCACGCGCGAAGTTCTGCTGCATCTTGACGTCGCGGATGAGGACCTCGCCTGTGTCAGTGCCGAAAAAGACAACCTCGATGCCATTTTCCAGGACGCCGGCTTCCTCGAGGATCGGGGCGAGCGGCGTCCCTGCCCAGCGGGCATTGCCGATGCCGCCGGTGAAAAAGGGAAAACCGTGGTTGCCCGAGCATTCGACTGTGAAAACGACCTCCTGGCGCGGCCGCGCCCTGATGTCGGCGAGGCTCAATTTCAGGGGCTTCTTGACCAGCCCGCCGATCTCCATCGACCATGTCTTCTCGTCGATCGTTGGTCGGTTGAAATGCGAGATGCTGAAGAACTTGTCGTTTGGCGTTATCCAGCTATCCAGATCCTCCCAGACAAGCTGGTTCTGGATACCGACCGGATCGGGATTTTCGGTCGGCTGGTCCAGCCACGGAACAACCTCCTCGCTCGGCCGCGTTGGAAAAGCGTAAGCCCGACGCGAGGTATAGAGGGCAGCGATTGCGACAAGAGCCGCGCTTCCCTGGACAAGAAGTTCTCTGCGTTGAAGATCAGGCATGTTGTTTCCTCCCAGTTGATCCGGTAAAAGGCTGCAACGTGCCTTGGGCCGCAGCCTGAACACGGATAGGCGCAATGAACGTTTGTCCCGCCCGGAGATTATCCGGACAGGTCAGGCAATCAGCGGCGCATCTCAAGCATGTGAAGCATTGGACGAAACTCTCGCTTTGGTTTCGCCTTTTCAAGGGTGCGCCTTTGAGAGGGAAGAGTCTAGGTGTATGATGATGGTCTAATATTTCGAGATCAGGGAGGAGAGCATGACGTCTTGGGAGATTAGGGGACGCGAACTGGTCAATTGCACCTGCGAATATGGCTGCAACTGTCAATTCAATGCGCTGCCCGACAAGGGCCATTGCCATGCCGTTGCCGGCATCCAGATCCATGAGGGTCATCATGGCGAGACCGTTCTCGACGGCCTGCGCATCGCCGCGATCTTCAAATGGCCCGGCGCGATCCACGAGGGCAACGGCGAAGCCATCGCCTTCGTCGACGAGAAGGCAACCGACCAGCAGCGTAACGCGCTGCTGCGCATCATGACCGGCCAGGACACCGACCCGTTCGCGACGATGTTCGCCGTCTACGCCTCGACCGTGACAAAAATGAATGAGCCCGTTTTCACCAAGATAGATCTCGACCTCGATGTTGACGGCCGCAGGGGCCGCATCTTCGTCAAGGACTACATCGAAACCGTTGGCGAGCCGATCCGCAACAAGGTGACGGGCGCGGACTCGCGCGCTCAGATCGTGTTGCCGAACGGCTTCGAATATGCGGTCGCCGAGATCGGCAGTGCTTCAAGCACAACCAGCGGGCCGGTTCAGGTGACCACTAAGAACAGTTACGGCCAGTTCGCGCGGCTGCATCTCAACAATCACGGGGTGGTGCGGGCCTGACGCGCCACATGAACGGCGGGTCGCCACTGGAACGGCTGCTCAGACGCGACCGCGTCATCACGATTGCGGGCGTGGTGGCGCTGTGCCTGCTGGCCTGGCTTTATATCGTCGCCGGTGCCGGGCTCGGCATGAATGCGTGGGAGATGTCGAGGCTCGCGCTATTCCCCCACCTGCAAACTCCGAACGTGACATCCGATATGACCTCTGACATGTCTGGCATGGACATGTCTGGCATGGATATGTCTGGCATGGACATGAGCGCGATGGCGACGGAACCGCGGGTCTGGGGGGCCGCGAACTGGGCGCTGATGATCGCCATGTGGTGGGTCATGATGATCGCCATGATGTCACCGAGTGCGGCGCCGACCATCCTGCTCTATGCGCGCGTGCATCGCCATGCGCTGGCACAGGGCCAGATCCAGGACAAGCTCGCGCCGAACGGCGTGTTCATGGCAGGCTACCTCCTGGTCTGGCTGGGGTTCTCCGTTGCGGCGACCGCGCTGCATTGGCTGCTCGAACGTGAGGCATTCGTTTCCGCGACGATGATGAGTTCGCAAAGCCGCTGGCTTTCAGCCATCGTCCTGATCGGCGCGGGGATCTATCAGCTCTCGCCCTTCAAGAACGCCTGCCTGTCGCATTGCCGGGCACCGACGACGTTCCTTGCCCGCCACTGGCGTCCCCACCCACTTGGCGCGCTGCGTCTGGGCGCATTGCACGGGGCGTTTTGTGTCGGATGCTGCTGGACGCTGATGGCGTTGTTGTTCGTGGGTGGCGTCATGAATCTGGTGTGGGTTGCCGCGCTCGCCATTCTGGTGCTGGTGGAAAAACTGTTTCCTGCCGGCCCGTGGGTTGGCCGGGCAGTTGGCATTGCCCTGATCGCTTGGGGCGGGGCAACGCTTTTGGTCTGACGACCAGAAGATCTGGAAAATTTGCGATCGGGTGCTGCGCTCTGCGGTTGATGTCAAAAACCGGAGCACAAGGAACTGGATCCAAGACAAATTCATGAGGTCGCAGCCTTCAACGCCATTCCGGCGACTTGGCAACCAAAGTGTAATCGCGGCTCACAATTCCTTTTCGGCCAGCTCGCGAAAGGCGTCGGGAACCGATCGCGACTGCCCGAGCGCGACCGAGGCGTAGCCGACCGCCTCCCAGCCGAAGCGGTCGCGGATCTTGTCGATGGCGCGGTCGGCGGTCCAGCGTGCCGCGCCCTTGCTGGTGCCGGGGCGGCGGCTGTCGTCGTCGAGGCCGAGCGGCAGTTCCAGTTGCAGGGCCGGTTGCTTCTCCAGCTGCGACACGGCGATCGCCAGTAGCGAGATGGTCTTTTCGTGCGGATGATCGACAAGCGCCTTGCGCACCAGCGCCTCGGCGATCTCGGCCAGCATCGCGGTTGCCGAAATCGGCTGGTCGAGCGTGATCGAACGCGTGACCGAGCGGAGATCGGCAAAGCGGACGCGGACCGTCACCGTGCGGCCGGGCCGCGATTTCGCCCGCAGCCTGGTGGCGACCCTGTCGGCCAGATGCAGCAGGGTGGGCACGAAGATTTTTGCCTCGGCCGGTTTCCTGCCGAGTGCCGATTGCGCGCCGGCCGATCGCGCCCGGCGCTGCGTCTCGAGCTTGCGCGGATCGCGGTTCCAGGCCAGCGCGTTGAGTTTTTCGCCGGCCGCCGGGCCGAGCAGACGCTCCAGCGACCCACCATTGGTCTTCGCCAACTCGCCGATGGTGCGCACACCAATGCCGGCCAGCCGCTCCCTGGTGACCGGACCGACGCCCCACATGAGCTCGACCGGCAGATCGTGCAGAAACTCCAGCTCGTGGCGCGGATCGACCACCACCAGCCCGTCGGGCTTGGCCACCTGCGAGGCGATCTTGGCCAGGTGCTTGGTGCGCGCCACGCCGACCGAGATCGGCAAGCCAAGCTCAGCCCGCACGCGGCGGCGGATGGTTGTCGCGATCTCGGCCGGCGGGCCGAACAGATGGGTGCAGCCGGCGACGTCGGCAAAGGCCTCGTCGATGGAAATCCGCTCGACCACCGGCGTGAAATCGCCGAGCACCTGAATAGCCGCATCGCCGAGCCGCTGATAATCCTTGAAATGGCCGCCGACGAAAATCAGCCCGGGGCAGAGTTCACGCGCGCGCCGCCCCGGCATGCCGCCACGCACGCCAAAGGCCTTGGCCTCGTAGGACGCGGCAAGGACGACGCCGCCGCCGACGGCGATCGGCTTGCCGCGCAGGGCGGGGTCGAGCAACTGTTCGACGGAGGCATAGAAGGCGTCCAGATCAGCGTGGAGGATGTTGGCTTCCATCCGGCCCGTTCGCCTGCGGCGGTTCGAACGCCGCATTGTCTTGAGAGGGTCTTGCGTGGAACATAAAGAGAACAAATGGGTGGATTGTCAAGGAGCGCGAAGCGGCTGCTGCCCCCTTGCGGGCAGGGGAATCGCATTTGAGTAGATGGGAAATGGCTTGCCATTTGCCGGGTTGTTGATTCTTGGGATGACTCCGTAATTGTGGAGTTCTCGATGGAAACGATCCGGGCTGTGTTCGGTCATCTCGATCCGCGCGACCAGAACGCTCGACACGATTTTTGCGAGATACTGTCCATTGCGTTCGCCGCGATGCTGTGCGGCGCCAAGAATTGTTCCGACATCTGGCGCTTTGGGCAGGAAAGGGAAGCAATGCTGCGAAATGTGCTCACTCTGGCGCATGGCATCCCCTCGCACGACACCTTCTCGGCGCTGTTTCGCAAGCTTGTCCCTACGGCGTTCGCCGAGGCCTTCGCCGGCTTCATGCGCCATGTCGCGAGCGCTGCCGGCGGCGCGGGGCAGATCGCCATCGACGGCAAGTCGATGCGTGGCGCCTTCGAGAAGGGCCGCCAGTTCGCGCCGCGCATGATGGTGTCGGCCTGGGGC
>NZ_JBVVPX010000027.1:0-104525 GCF_055811375.1 Mesorhizobium sp. WSM4848 | reverse complement strand
CGAAATTTCGGCCCGCAACAGCCTACTTTCGGTTTGAAGCAGGGTTGTGACCTGCTGTGCCAGATCGCTGACGAGGGTTGCGAGGCCGCGACTTTCCTGATTGTTGGTCATGGGTTCTGCTCCAGGCTTGCGCCTGCCCAGTCGTCGCCGGCCAGATCATCGCCGGCCAAGTCATCGTCGCGCTGGCTGGAGCGGGCCGGCGTCGGGTCGGATGCCTCTGCCGATCGCGTAGCGGACTCATCCGAGTTCGAAACCGTTTCTGAATCCCTGTGTGTTTGCGATCGACTCTGTGTCTCGGCCCGGGCAGATGGCGGCGAGCTCTTGATAAACCGCCCCAGCGCCAAGCCTGCCAATACTGAACCGGCGATCAGCGCTCCTGAGTTTTCGCGGCCGAACGACCGCATCTCGCCAAGAACATCTTCGAATGGTTTGTCCTTCAACGAAGATGAAAAGCGTTCAAGTGCGCCGGCGGCATCAAGGGTGAACTTTGAAGCGGTCCGTTGATCATTATTGGCCAGATGCTCGCTTGCCGCTCGCAACGCTCCGCTAAAGGCCTTTAGGTTGGAGCTGATATCGCGCTGTGTTCCCTCGGCTTTGTTGAATATTTCCTGCTTCGCTTCCGAAGCGTAATCGCCCGCCTTCCTGGTGAGTTCATCGCGAGCGTCATGTAGCGCCTCTGTCGCGGTGTGCGTTTCCTGCTGGAACCGCTCGGACAGTTCGCTTTTGGCTGTTTCGAAATCGGCCGACTTACGGCCCTGATCGTCTTCGCGCTGCATGGTATCTCCTAATGGAATCCGAGGAAGGAGAGGATCGCAAGCACTACGACGACGAGGCCGATGAGATAGATGACATTGTTCATGGTGGCAATCTCCTCCATTGCCTAACGAACTTGCCTGCGGCAAACAGGTTCCATCATTTGGAGCTAAATTAGCAATAGCGCATCAGGCCGGCGAGCCTGTGGACTCTCTTGGAATTCGCACACGCCGTATGGGCGGCCGTGCGGCGCCTCCGCGTTCGGATTTCAAGGGCTCATGGTCAGGAAGTATAATGAAGCACTACGCCTAGGTCACATTAAGATCAAAGCTCACCGGAAGACCGTGGTCTATTGCACGACTAGCGATCATGTTCGCTAGGTCGGAATCAGAGACCGAACATGCCGGAACAATCTGTTTGAGCGCTTTAACGGCGAGCCCTGTCGATATGAAACTATGCCGCCGCCTCCGAACATCTACATACTGTTCGATGAGGTTTTCGAGTTCACGCATGTGCAATCCTTTTTGGACGTCAACTGTGCCAGTTGAACCCAGCTTTAATCCATCCGGAGCAAGGGCTCATTCACATTGTTTAATGGACGAGAATCTTGATGCCGCATTGGCGCGCTGGCGCGTCTTGGCCGAGGCGGTCACCGCGGTTCGTGAAAGAGATTTAGGTAGGTCGCATCAAAGTCGGCCAGTAATGCCAATCGCTGGAAATCCAGGATAACAATCCTCCTGTCTTTCCAGCTAACCAGGTCCTTCGCTCGAAGTTCCTGCAGCGTCCGATTCACGTGAACTACCGATAGACCAAGCACGTCGCCCAATTCCGCTTGCGTCAGTGGAATCGCGAACGTCTGGTCAGAGGCCAATCCAACTATTTCTAAGCGGACATACAACTCGCAAATTACATGTGCGAGATGCTGTTTGGCGGAGCGACGCCCGAGACAGGTTATCCAAGTTCGTTGGATTGAGGCATCGATAGTGGTTGAAAGCCAGAGCATCCGGGTGAGATGTGGACTTCCACCCATTGCTGTGAGCAGGTCTTTGTGTCGAATGAAAACTACATCGCACGAGCCCAGGGCGCTCACGCTGTGATCCATCACTTTGAGCAGTAAACTATGCAGATCGACAAAGTCTCCCGGCACGTGAATTGCCGTTATTTGACGCTTACCTTCTCGAATAGCCTGGTTTCGAACTGCGAAACCATTCGCAATAAGACAGCTTTCGGCGGGGCGGGAACCCTCCCTGACAATCTCCTCATCGGGTCCGAAAGTTACCGGCCGGACCGGAAGAGCCTCAATAAGCGTGATTTCGTCTCGCGGCAGGGTGTCGCGGCGGTCGAGCATGCGAACCAGGAGGTCTTTGCCGAACATCGCGGTGCCTTTTCAGCGTGTCAGGCATCGAGTTCCAGCGGCTCGTGCCAGTTGACGTACCGAAGGTCCCGAGCATCTACGACTTGGCCGCCTGTGGGATACGCATAAATATGGTCGCTCTCATGTTCGACATCTTCGCTATGTCGATTGCCGGTCATGGGCGGCCCTGGTTGTGAAAAGTCCGGTCGTTGTTCGAGATCCGCTCTTGTGTGGTCACGGCGTTTCCGAGCTTCCGAGCCTCCCGATACAGGGTCTCGCGATCAGTGCCGTGTTTGCCAAAAAGCTCGCGGATCTGCGGTATTGAGAGGCCGAACTTGGTAGCGAAATAGCGGAACTCATAGTCTTGGTCGTGCGCGACGCGGTTTCCGTCGCCAGGACCTCTATTGCTCTTGTCGTCGGCCATTTTTGTTCCTCCCTGGCTGGCCTTCAGATCAAACGCAACGCGGATCAGCGTCTTTTGTTGCCGCCTCATATTAGAATCACGTTATGTTCTATTCGACTGATATATGCCCCCACCTGATCATGTGGGTTTCGTGAGGTGCGGCGCCGGCCGGCCGACTTCATTGCGCAGATGTTGTCTTCCTTGGTGGCCAGGCCGCTAAGGTGACGACCGGATTTACGAGGCCACGTTCGACGTCTTCCGCTCGCGGCTCGTCATCAACCTCAATCCCTTTCTGGGTAAGGTGGAGCGGGTAGCGGGAATCGAACCCGCGCGTTCAGCTTGGGAAGCTGACAGGCTACCATTACATCATACCCGCGCAGCAGCCTCGTTACCACGCAAGCCGGCGTTCGGGCAATCGTTAAGCGTGCACTCGTTGCCAGCCGCCCGACTGTTATTCCGCCGTGGCAAGGGTATCGTCTGCGGCAAAGGCCGGCCAGTATTTCGAAATCGCCAGCGTGGCCCCGATGGTAGAAAAATGGCCGTAGTCGAAATAGAGGAACTGGCCTGCGTCGGCGTAGGAGCAGCGTCCTGCACTACATAGGAAATTCAGCGGATCGATAAAGGTGCCGCCTTTGGTAAATGCGCGCACACGGTTGTTGATGTCGGGATCCATGGCCATTGGCCAGGACGTATCATCCAGGTTTTCCCGTTTTGCGAAGAACGCGATTTTCCGAACGTCGGTTATGAACTGTGGAGACTGGCCGATGACAAACACACGCACGCCCAGGCCACGAAGCGTATCGATCGTTTGCTGGAGACCGTCGAAACTTCTGGCCTCGTAGTCGGTCCACCGACCGCTGAGTACAACCGTCTTGATGCCGGCGTCCTGGATGACCTTCAGGGCTTGCTGATTGAACCGCATGCAGTCTGGGCGTCCATAGGAGAAGTAGGAGAGAATTGGGGGACAGCCCGCGTAAGTATATTCGACGATGTTGGCCTGTAGCTGATTTATGTTGGCGTCCAGGCCTGGAACATAGTGGGCGGCGAACGAGTCACCCCACAACAAAACGGTTGTAGGGAAGCCGCGTGTGCGCGTGCAATCCTCGATATTCCAGTTTTCGATCCGGCTGAAGCCCTCGTTGAAACAGGTGCCATTGCCCCAGTCCCCGACAGGAATCCGCTGTTGGACATAGTCTGGAAAGCGTTGCGGAAAGCCGTTGCCGAGCGCCCCGGCCGCCCCGCCAAGGCAAAGAACAGCGATTGCGCCCGCTGAAAAGGCGAAGATGGGCGCCGGGGCGGTGAAGCTCCTTTTCTGCCGAAACGGCTGCTCGACGTACTTCCAGGAAAACGCAGCCAGCGCGAAGCTTGTTGCTGTCAATGCAACGGTCATCGACGGGTCGAGTTCTTCTAGTGAGAGATAGTGCGCGAACGCATTGATCGGCCAGTGGACAAGATATAGCGAATAGGAGATGAGGCCGATCCAGACCAGTGGTCGGACTTCGAGCAGGCGGGTAACGATCGTCGAGGGGCTGTTTTGGCCAACATAGATAAGCAGGACCGTTCCGACGCAAGGATACAAAGCGTTGTAGCCCGGGAACGGGTCGCTCTCCGAGATCATGAAGAACCCGATGGCAAGAAGGCCAAATCCGGCCAACCCGAGCAGTTCCATAAGAAACCGGCTGCTCAAGGGCGGGGGGCGTTTCAGCATAAGCACGGCGCCCAGCATGAGCTCCCAGATCCGTGTCGGCAGCAGGTAGAACCCCGCGTTTGGCGCCAGCCACGTCGCCATGACCGCCAGCACGAAGCTGCCGAGGATGATCGGCAGGAGTATCGTCAGCCAGCGTTTGCCAAAATAGCGGTAGATCAGGAACATCAGGATGGGGGCAAAGATATAGTACTGCTCCTCGACCGAAAGCGACCACGTGTGCAACAGCGGTCGGAGCTCGGCATCGATCGAGAAGTAATTTGACGTTTTCCAGAAATAGATGTTCGACCAGAAAGTCGAAGCCGCTACGACGCTGAGACTGAATTCATGCAGATCCGACGGCAGAAGAATGAACAAGGCCGCAATACAGGTGAGAAGCGTGACAAAGATCAGCGCCGGCAGGATGCGCCGGGCGCGGCGCCAGTAGAAGCTGACGATCGAAAACTGGCCGCGTTCGAGGTCGTCCAGAAGGCTTCCGGTGATCAGGTAACCAGATATGACGAAGAAGATATCGACGCCGGTAAAGCCGCCTGGAATCGCCGAGATGCCGAAATGGAAGAGCACAACCGGCAGTACCGCAACGGCCCGAAGACCATCGATATCGCGCCTGTATCTCATTCAAGAAGCCTGTGTTCCAAGAAGCCATGTGTTCGCAAGTCAGGGTGAGGCAGCGCAGTCCGTCCAGGGCCGGGCGATGAGTCTGGCAGTTCGATATCAACTGGTTACCCTCTGTCGTTCAGTTTTGCTGCACTGCAACATAAGTGTCAAGAGCACAATTCGACAAAGCGCCGACCGGAGCAACTGAGCGATCACCTTGATGCCGGGCGGCCAAGTGCGTATTTCTGGAGCTGTGCCCGAATCGAGGCAACCGAATCGAGGCAACCGAATCTGGAGACACGCCTTGTCCGCACTGACGCGCTTTCTCGGCGACACGCCGCTCCGGGTGCTCCTGAAGCTGCTGGTGCTATCGTTCCTCGTCGGCCTTGTCATGAACGCGTTCGGCTGGTCGCCGATGGATGTGCTCTACGGCATCCGCAATGTCTTCATTGATCTCTGGAACCTGGGCTTCCGCGCCATTGACCGTTTCCTCGGCTACATCCTGCTGGGCGCGGCGATCGTCATTCCGGCCTTCATCCTGCTCAGGATCGCCAACTATCGAAAGTAGAACATGACCCCGAGCCCGAAGGTCGGCGTAGCAAAAAAAGCCGTTAGGCGAAGCCTGAGGCCGTTTCGAACAGGATGGCATGGCGCGCGGCCAGAGCCGCCACGTCAGTCGAATAGCCGCCGCCGATAACGCCGCAGACCGGGATGCCGAGCGCGCGGAAATGACGGATCACCATGTCGTCGCGGGCACGCAGCCCGTCGTTCGAAAGCGACAACCTGCCAAGCCGGTCCTCGGCATGAACGTCGACCCCGGCATTGTAGAAAACGATGTCCCAGCGCGCCCTGGCGGTGAGTTCCGGCAGGATGCCGCCCAGCCTTTCGAGATACGCCGCATCGCCGGTGCCGTCGGGCAGGTCGATGTCGAGGTCGGAAGCGATCTTGCGCGTCGGATAGTTGCGGTCGCCATGCATGGAAAAGGTGAAAACGCGCCGTTCATCGCCCAAAATGTCGGCCGTGCCGTCGCCCTGATGCACGTCGAGATCGACGATCAGGATATTGCCGGCGGCTGCTTCGGCAAGCAGCACCAGTGAAGCCACGGCAACATCGTTGAAGGTGCAGAAGCCGGCGCCTTGCGCGCGCCGCGCATGATGGCTGCCGCCGGCGGTATTGCAGGCGATGCCGCTCAGCAACGCCAGCCGCGCCGCCAGCACGGTGCCACCCGCTGCGAGCTGCGCCCTGAGAGAGACGCGCGGGCCTATCGGAAAGCCGATCTCGCGCTCGATTTTTTCCGGCACTTCGCAGGCCAGCACCTGGTCGACATAGCCGGCGGCATGGGCAAGTTTCAGCCATGATGCCGGGGCCGGCTCGGGCATGTTAAGCGCGGCGTGGCCGGCCAGTCCGCGCGCGCCCAAGGCTTCCATCAGCAGCTTGTATTTGCTCATCGGGAAGCGATGGTTGACGGCAAAACCGGCGTCGTAGTCGGGATGATGAACGATCTGCAGGGGCATGAGCGGCAGCTGCGACAGGCGGGTTTCGGTTGGCCGTGGTTGGATGAGTGGTACGAGGCGTCCGGAAACTGGGCCACATCGGCTGTTCGATCAAGCCGCAATGGGGGAGCGGATCCCGGATCAGGTGTCGGAAACGACCAACGGCAGGTCCTTCTCGGGTTAAAGCGGCTTGGACGCCCATCGGTCGAGGCTGCTATCGCGCAACTCGCGCAGCGACTTGAGCCGTTGCATATCCGCAAAACGCGCCATCCCCGCGAGAATGCGGCCCGGCAATGCCGGCCCGGCATAGATCATGCCGGTGTAGAGCTGGACGAGATCGGCGCCGGCGCGGATCTTTTCAAGTGCCGTCTCCGCGGAATCGACGCCGCCGACGCCGATGATGGCGGGGTCCGGGCCAAGCAGTTTGCGCATCTTTGCCAGCACGATGGTCGAACGCTCGAATAGCGGTTTTCCCGAAAGCCCGCCGGTCTCGCCGGCGAGATCGGCGCTGCGCAGCCCCGGCCGCGCGATGGTGGTGTTGGAGACGATGACGCCGTCTATTGCTTTCTCGACGACCTCGGCGGCGATATCCTCCAGTTCGGCCTCGACCAGGTCCGGCGCGATTTTTAGAAAGATGGCCGGCTGCGCGGCCGCTGCCGCACGTGCGGCCATGACGCGCGACAGCAGCTCGCCAAGCTGTTCACGCGCCTGCATGTTGCGCAGGCCCGGCGTGTTCGGTGAGGAGACGTTGACCGTCAGATAGCTGGCGTAGGGCGCGAACCTGGCAACGCCGCGTTCATAGTCATTGACGCGGTCGGTGCTGTCCTTGTTGGCGCCGATATTGACGCCGACGATGCCGGCGCGGCCCTTGCGGGCGGCAAGCCGTTTTTCGGCGGCCGCGTGGCCCTCATTGTTGAAGCCCAGCCGATTGATCACCGCCTCGTCCGATGGCAGCCGGAAGATGCGCGGCTTCGAGTTGCCGGCCTGCGGCAGCGGCGTAATCGTGCCGATCTCGGCAAAGCCGAAGCCAAGGCCAAGCAGCGCATCGGGAACCTCGGCGTTCTTGTCGTATCCGGCAGCCATGCCGAGCGGATTGGGGAAATCGATGCCGCAGACGCTGACTTTCAGCCTTTCGTCGCGCACAGGGCGCCGGGCGACCGGCAGCCCGCATTTCAGCGCGGCGATCGACAAGCCGTGGGCGGCTTCCGGATCGAATGCGAACAGGAACCTCTGGCCGAGCCGGTCGAGCACACTCATCCGGCCTCCAGCGTCGGAAATTGGTGCAGGCCATCGGTGCCGAGCGGCAATGATTGCACCCAGAGGACGGCCTTGAGGTCGAGCGGGCCGTAAAGATGCGGGAACAGCGCACCGCCGCGCGAAACCTCGTATTTCAGCGCATCACCGAGTTTGGCGCCATCGACGGCGACCAGCAGCAGCCCGATCTGGCCGGCAAAGTGTTTGGCCGTCGTTTCCCTGACCTGGCCGGCGGTGGAAAAATGAATGAAGCCGTCGGCGACATCGATCGGCGCGCCGGTGAAGCGGCCATTTCTTTCGGCCTCGCGCCACAACGCTTCAGGCACTATCTTGTAGATAATCTGAGACATGGTTGCGCTATAGTCCGAACCAGCCATACGGGAAAGAGCGGGCCAGGGTTCTTCCCCATTTCCGGCGCAAACATGCGATAAATTGCACTTACTGGCCTATGGAGGACAATATGCGTCCGCAGCACGTCTTGATCCCCGCCGCTCTCGTGTCGCTCGTCGCGGCATCAGCTTTTTCCGAGGAAGCCAGCCGCTACCGGTTGGAAAAGTCGGCCACCGGCTATGTCCGCATGGACACGCAGACCGGTGCGATGTCGGTCTGCGAGGAGCGTTCCGGCCAGCTCGTCTGCAAGATGGCGGCCGATGAACGCGCCGCCTTCCAGGACGAGATCGACCGGCTGCAAAATTCGGTGAAGGCGCTCGACCAGCGCGTCGTCAAGCTCGAGAACTCGCTTGCCGCCCGCTTTGAGTCGACATTGCCCAGCGAGGAGGATTTCAACAAGACGATGAGCTATATGGAGCGCTTCCTGCGCGGCTTCATCGGCATCGTCAAGGACATGGAAAAGGACATCGGCGAGGATGCCGTCAGGCCCAATCCGCAAAAAACCTGAGCACCATTCACCGGGGAAACCCGGCGCACCGGCTTGCCGCTTGAAAACGGCTGATATCGCCGCATAATCGTTCGACTGATCCCGTAAGAAGCAGACAATCATCAATGGGATCCGGGGAGGGCCATGTGCCGTCAGGCTATACTTTCGTCATCGCTGACGATCATCCGCTTTTTCGCGGCGCGCTGAGAGAGGCGCTTGCCGGCATCGGCGACGTCGCCGGCATTCATGAGGCCGGCGATTTCGAAAGCGCCAAGGCGCTGGTCGTGGCCAATGAGGACGTCGATCTGGTGCTGCTCGACCTGTCCATGCCGGGCGCGAGCGGCCTTTCCGGTCTGATCTCGCTGCGCGGCATCCATCCGACGGTGCCGCTGGTGGTGGTGTCGGCGCATGACGATCCGGTGACCATCCGGCGCGCGCTCGACCTCGGCGCTTCGGGCTTCATCTCCAAATCGGCCAGCATGGAGGAGATCCGCAGCGCTGTGCAGTCGGTGCTTGCCGGCGACATCGCTGCGCCCACCGGAATCGATCTCGGCGTCGAGCGCGATCCCGAGATATCCGATCTGATCAAGCGGCTGCAGACGCTGACGCCGCAGCAGACGCGCGTGCTCGGCATGCTGGCCGAAGGTCTGCTCAACAAGCAGATCGCCTACGAGCTCGGTGTCTCCGAAGCGACGATCAAGGCGCATGTCTCGGCCATTCTGCAGAAGCTTGGCGTCGACAGCCGCACCCAGGCGGTGATCCTGCTGTCCAAGATCGGCAGCGACCCGCTGGCGGCGGCCGGCTGACGCTCCCGCGCTACTCGGCTGCCGACGCCAGCGGTCTGACCCTCGCCATCATCGAGCGCAGCACCGCTGGTTTGAGCGGCTTGTTGATCACCGGCACGTCGAGCCTGCCGGCGCTGGCGCGCACCTCGCTCGAGCGGTCGGCGGTGACCAGCACGGCCGGCATATCCTGGCCATGGATCGCGCGCAGTTTGGCGATCGCGTCAAGGCCGGTCTCGCGGTCGAGATGATAGTCGGCAAGCACGATGTCGGGTCGACGCATGACGGACCCTTCGAGATCCCCCGAGCCGGCAAACGTGTCGACGCTGCAGCCCCAGCCTTCGAGCAGCAGCCGCATGCCGTCGAGGATGCGGGCGTCGTTGTCGATGCAGAGCACGCGGAGCCCGGCAAGCGAAGCAGCCGTGCGGACTGGCGCCTTGGCCTCGATCTCGCGCCGCGGCTCTTGCACTGCCGCGACCGGCAGGACGACGGAAAAGCGCGTGCCCTTGCTCGGGCTTGAAAAAATCTGGAGTTCAAGGCGTAAGACGCGTGCAATGCGGTCGACGATCGAAAGGCCGAGCCCAAGGCCTTCGGCTTCGCGGGCACCCTCATCGAGCCGGGTGAATTCGTGAAAGACCGTGTTCAGCTTGTCGGCGGCGATGCCGATGCCGGTGTCGATCACCTGTATCTCGGCCAGTTCGCCGCGCCGCCGCACGCCGACCAGGATGCGGCCATGGCGGGTGTATTTGATGGCATTGGATACGAGGTTCTGGATCAGGCGGCGCAACAGATTGCGGTCAGTCGTCACGCTGAGCGACGATGGCATGATCGTCAGGCTGAGTTTCTTCTCGGCGGCAAGCGGCTGAAAGTCGTTGCCGATCTGGCGCAGCAGTCCGTCCAGGCTGAAGGCCGTGTCGTCCGGTTTCATCGCGCCGGCGTCGAGACGGGAAATGTCGAGGACTGCGCCGAGAATGGTCTCGACCGATTCCAGCGAGGTTTCGATGTTGATCGCGGCCTTGCCCGCAGGTCCCTTGCCGGCCTTTTCGATTAGCGACGAGCAATAGAGACGAGCAGCGTTCAGCGGTTGCAGGATGTCATGGCCGGCGGCAGCAAGGAAGCGGGTCTTGCCGAGATTGGCCTCCTCCGCCAGCATCTGCGCCTGTGCCAGTTCCTCGTTGACGCGGGTCAGTTCGACGGTGCGGTTCTTGACGCGCTGTTCGAGCGTTTCATTGGCGCGCTTCAGCGCCAGGTCCTGCTCGACGCGCCCGGAAATGTCGGCATAGGTGGCGACGATACCGCCATCCGGCATCGGGTTGGAGCGCAATTCCAGGATGCGGCCGCTGGTCTTCAGCTCCATCTGCCAGGGGCTGACGAAGCTGGTGAGCCGGTTGAGCATCGCCACCCGCTGGTCGGCCGGAATGTCGCCACGCTCGGCAAGGTGGCGCAGGATGCGGTCGAGCGAGACGCCGACCTGGCCCATCTCGTCGGGCAGGTCGAACAGCGCCCGATATTGGCGGTTCCAGCAGATCAGCCGGAAATCCCTGTCGAAGACGGTGATGCCCTGTTCCATCTGGTCGAGCGCGATCTGCAGCAGGTCGCGGTTGTGTTGCAGCGCTTCGGTGGCGTCGTCGAGCAGGCGAAAGGCGTCCTTCGCCTCCCGATCGTTGCGGCGCAGCAGCAGCGACAGGATCAGCCGTGCCGAAGAGGAGCCGACGGCACTTGCCAGAAGCTGCTCGGAGAAACGGATGACGTCCATGCTGGCCTGCTCGTTGCCGTGCAGCGAAGCGCCGTTGCTCTTTTCGAACGACTGAAACGACCGTTCAGTGCGTTCGACGCCGAGATAGCGCGCGATGGTGTCCTTGAGGTCGTTGACGGTGACGGTGGTGCGGAAGCGGCGCAGGCTCGGCATCGGGCTCGCCTCGCGCGGCACGAAAATCGACGCCTGGATGCGCTCCAGCGGCACCGACGCGCGCGACAGCGAGCCTAGCACGAAGAACAGCGTGTTGACCGACAGGCTCCACAGGACACCGTGGTTCAGCGGCTCGGCGACGGTTCCGAACAGCGCTTGCGGCCGCAACGCTTCGAAACCGAACAGGCCGTGGACGACGATGCCGGTATCGGACGCGGCGAGCGAAGGCAGCAGCAGCGTATAGCTCCAGACGACGATGCCGGCGACCATGCCGAGCGCCGCCCCCCTGCCGTTGGCGCCGCGCCAGATCAGCCCGCCGATCAAGGCCGGTGCGAACTGCGCGATCGCGGCGAACGACATCAGGCCGATCGAGGAGAGCCGCGCGCTGTCGGTGCTCTCGCGATAGTAGAGGAAGGCGATGAACAGCATGATGAAGATCGCCGCCCGCCGCACGTTGAGGATGAGCGTCGACCAGTCCTCGTTCTCCGACGTCGTGGTCTTGAGCAGGCGACGCACAAACAGCGGAATGACGAGATCATTGGAGATCATGATCGACAGCGCGACGCTTTCGACGATCACCATTGCGGTCGCCGCCGAAAGCCCGCCGATAAACGCCGCCATGGCCAACACATCGTGACCGCTGAGCAGCGGCAGCGACAGGACGTAGAGGTCGCTGCTGGTTCTGGTGCCGACCAGCGCCAGGCCGGCGAGCGCGATCGGCAGCACGAAAAGGTTGATCGCCACCAGATAGAGCGGAAACACCCACGTCGCGGTCCGCAGCTCAGCCTCGCTGCGGTTCTCGACGATGGTGACATAGAACTGGCGCGGCAGCATGATGATGGCGAAACCGCTCAGACATGTCAGCACCAGCCAGGTTCCGAGCGAGGTGCTGTAGCCCATCGCCTGCTGCACTTGCGAATGATGGGCGAGCTTGTCGACCATATCGCCCGGGCCGCCGAAGATCAGGAAGGTGACCATCAGGCCGATCGCCAGGAAGGCGGCGAGCTTGACCACGGTTTCGACCGCTACCGCCAGCACCAGCCCATCCTGGTGTTCGGTGGCGTCGGCATGGCGCGTGCCGAACAGCACCGCAAACAGCGCAAGCAGCATGGCGACGACCAGCGAGATGTCGCTGACGAAGGGATCGAACGTAGGCGGCGAGCCGGTATAATGCTCGACCATCAGGCTGACCGAGCCCGAAATCGCCTTCAACTGCAGCGCCATGTAAGGTACCGCGCCGATCGTCGCAATCAGCGTGGCGATCGCTGCCACGGCAAAACTCTTGCCGTAGCGGGCGCCGAGGAAGTCGGCGACCGAGGTGATCTTCTCTGTCTTGGCCAGCCTGACGATGCGCCGAAGCAGCGGAAAGCCGAACACGAACACCAGCACCGGGCCGATATAAATGCCGAGGAATTCGAGGCCGCGCTCGGAGGAAAGGCCGACCGAACCGAAGAACGTCCAGGAGGTGCAGTAGATTGCCAGGCTGAGCGCATAGATAAAGGGCCGTGCCCGGTCAGGCCCGGATGTCGTTGAGCGTTGGTCGCCGAGGCTGGCGATGACGAACAGCAACGTCACATAGGCGATCGCGATGATGACGATGAACCAGCCCTGCACGGCCCGATAATCCTCCCTTGCCGGTTTTTGCATCCGGCCTGCTGAGACGCAATCACAGCTTTGCGATCAAGTCCATCGCGGCTTTCGGCGCAGGATGGCTGCGGCTTCGGGAATTTTGGCCGGAACCGGTCTTTTGTCGATGCTGCAACCGCAGGTTCTTGCTATTGTGCCAGTGGGGGAATGAAGCGGGGCCGAACGAAGCGGGCAGAGGCGGCGGCCTGGCCCGTCAGAACAAGGAGGGTCGGATGCTGAAAGAGTTCCAGGAATTCATTTCCCGGGGCAATGTCATGGACCTGGCCGTCGCCGTCATCATCGGCGCCGCCTTCAGCAAGATCGTCGATTCACTGGTCGGCGACATCATCATGCCGATCATCGGGGCGATTTTCGGCGGACTCGACTTCAACAATTATTTTCTGCCCTTGTCCTCAGCGGTCAACGCCACATCGCTGGCGGAAGCCAAGAGGCAGGGCGCAGTCTTCGCCTATGGCAGTTTCATCACCGTGGCGATGAACTTCATCATCCTCGCCTTCATCATCTTCCTGATGGTCAAGGCCGTGAACAATCTGCGCAAGCGGCTGGAGCGTGAGAAACCAGCTGCGCCTGCCGCTCCACCGCCGGCCGATGTTGCGCTGCTCACCGAAATTCGCGATCTCCTCGCCAGGAAATAGCGCAGGGGCAATTTCTCTGGACCAAAACCCCGGTCGATTTCGGCCGGGGTTTTCTATTTTCGCCTGTCGTAAAACACGCTAGCTGTCCAGAAGGCGAAAAACGGATCCATCCATGACCCTGATCGAGAATTTGCGCGCCGAGGCCCGGGCCGCGCCGGAAAGCGGCATTGTCGCCGTCATGAACCGCGGCCGCGACCGCGACGGCATGATCCCGCTCTGGGCCGGCGAGGGCGACCTGCCGACGCCCGCCTTCATCACCGATGCCGTTGCCCGGGCGCTGGCCGGCGGCGAGACCTTCTATACCTGGCAGAAAGGCATCCCCGAACTGCGGCAGGCGCTCGCCCGCTATTACATCAGGCATTTTGGCAAGAGCTTCGCCGAGCAAGAATTCATCGTCACCGGCTCGGGCATGCATGCAATCCAGCTGGCGCTCGACGCTGTCGCCGGCAGTGGCGACGAGGTCGTCTATCTGTCGCCGGCCTGGCCGAACTTTGCCGCAGCCGCCGGCGTGGCGGGCGCCGTCCCGGTCGCAGTCACGCTCGACCAGTCCGGCAATGGCTGGTCCTGCGACGTCGGCAAGATCGAGGCTGCGATCACGCCAAGGACAAAGGCGCTGTTCGTCAACTCGCCGTCAAACCCGACCGGCTGGACCGCCGACAGGGAGACACTGCAGGCGATCCTCGACCTTGCCCGCGAACGGGGCCTGTGGATCATCGCCGACGAGATCTATTCGCTGTTCCACTACGGCGACAGCCGCGCGCCGTCCTTCATCGACATCATGGCCGACGAGGATCGCATCCTGTTCGTCAACAGTTTTTCCAAGAACTGGTCGATGACCGGCTGGCGGGTCGGCTGGATCAAGGTCCATCCCTGCCTGCAGCAGGTGTTCGAGAACCTGGTCCAGTATTCGACCTCCGGCGTTGCCCAGTTCATGCAGCGCGGCGCCGTCGTCGCGCTCGACGAAGGCGACGCCTTCATCGTCGAGCAGGTGGAGCGGGCAAAGGCGGCGCGCGACCTGGTCTGCGGCATCCTGGCGGCGACCGGCAGGGCGCGCTTCACCGTGCCGCAGGGCGCGTTCTATCTGTTCTTCGCAGTCGACGGCATCACCGATTCACGCGCCGCCGCCTTCGACATCGTCGACCGCGCCAACGTCGGTCTGGCGCCCGGAATCGCATTCGGTCCCGGCGGCGAAGCCTTCCTCAGGCTATGCTTCCACCGCCGCCTCGACCAGCTCGAGGAAGCCGCGCACCGGCTGGCGAAGTGGATGAAGAGTGTGTGATCTGCCGCGAAGCCCCTTTGGCTTCAGCCGCCCGACTTAGGCACCAGCAGCGGAATGACGCGGTCGCTTTCCCTCACCGCCGGCCGGCCCGCAGAACCGTAAGATATGCCCAGGGCATCCCAGGTCTCGACCAGCGCGTCCTGAAGCGCCGCGATCAATTGATCCGAATGGAACGGCGTCGGGGTGATGCGCAGCCGCTCAGTGCCACGCGGCACGGTCGGGTAGTTGATCGGCTGGATATAGATGCCGTGGACGCCGAGCAGGCGGTCGCTGGCCATCTTGCACAGCTCGGGATCGCCGACGAGCAGCGGCACGATGTGGGTAGCGGAGTCCATCACCGGCAGGCCGGCGGCGGTAAGAACCTGCTTGGTCCGCGTCGCCTGGCGCTGCTGCGCGGCGCGTTCGGCCTGCGAGCGCTTGAGATGGCGGATCGACGTGGTCGCCGCGGCGGCGATGGCCGGCGGCAGCGCCGTGGTGAAAATGAAGCCTGGCGCATAGGAGCGCACGGCATCGATCACCGCACTTGTGCCGGTGATATAGCCGCCGAGCGTGCCGAACGCCTTGGCCAGCGTGCCTTCGATGATGTCGATACGGTCGGCCAGCCCTTCGCGCTCGGTGATGCCGCCGCCGCGCGGTCCGTACATGCCGACGGCGTGGACCTCGTCGATATAGGTCATGGCGTTGTAGCGCTCGGCAAGTTCGACGATCTGCTTGATCGGCGCGATGTCGCCATCCATCGAATAGACGCTCTCGAAGACGATCAGCTTGGCGCGCTCGCGGCCCGCCGCCTGCAGCAGGCTTTCGAGATGCGCAACGTCGTTGTGGCGGAAGATCTTCTTCTCGGCGCCCGAACGCCGCACGCCCTCGATCATCGAGGCGTGGTTCAGCTCGTCCGAGACGATCAGGCAGTTGGGCAGCAGCCGCGCAATGGTCGAGATCGAGGCTTCGTTGGAGACGAAGCCGGAGGTAAAGACGAGCGCGGCTTCCTTGTCGTGCAGGTCGGCCAATTCCAGTTCGAGCTCGACCAGCGGATTGCTGGTGCCGGAGATATTGCGGGTGCCACCGGCGCCGGATCCCATCTTGCCGGCGGCGTTCTGCATCGCGGCGATGACGTCTGGATGCTGGCCCATGCCGAGATAGTCGTTGGAGCACCAGACGGTGATTTCCTGGGCGCGGCCGTTGGCGCGCCAGATGGCGCGTGGAAAGTTCCCCACGATGCGCTCGAGGTCGGCGAAGATGCGATAGCGACGCTCGGCGTGGAGCTGGTCGATCGCGTCTTCGAAGAACCGCTGATAGTTCATTTCGGCTTCCCAATTTTTGCGTGGGATCATAATCATTGCCCTATTCGACGTCTACTTGGCCTTTTTGGTCAAAATGCCACGCCCCAAGCCTGTTCCTAACGACCACGGATCATGGCCTATTCCCTTGATGTGGATCAATTTTGTTTCAGGACGATGCCATGCGCCGACGAGACCGGTTACCGCAGACACTGATGGTACTAATGGCCTGGTGGCAGGCTTTCCAGTAAGGCGGGTGTTGAGACAGCTTCCGATAAATCTTGAACAGCGAGGACACGGATGACGGTTTTGGTGACAGGCGGCGCCGGCTATATCGGCAGCCATATGGTCTGGGAACTGCTGGACGCGGGCGAGAGCGTTGTCGTCCTCGACCGGCTTTCGACCGGCTTCGAATGGGCGGTGGCGCCGGAGGCAAAACTTGTCGTCGGCGATGTCGCCGACAAGGAACTGGTCGGCGGGGTCATCCGCGACAATCATGTCGATGCGATCATCCATTTTGCCGGCTCCATCGTGGTTCCCGAATCGGTCGCCGACCCGCTCGGCTATTACGAGAACAATACCTGCAAGACGCGCACGCTGATCGAGACCGCGGTGCGCGAAGGCGTGCCCAATTTCATCTTTTCCTCGACCGCCGCCGTCTATGGCGGCGCCGGGCTGGAGCCGGTGCGCGAGGATGCGCGCCTTGCACCGGAATCGCCCTACGGCCTGTCCAAGCTGATGAGCGAATGGATGCTGCGCGACGGCGCAATCGCCCACGGCTTGCGCTATACGGCGTTGCGCTACTTCAACGTCGCCGGCGCCGATCCGAGGGGCCGTACCGGCCAGTCGACGCCAGGCGCCACCCATCTGATCAAGGTCGCCTGCGAGACGGCGCTCGGCAAGCGGCCCTTCATGCAGGTGTTCGGCACCGACTATCCGACGCCCGACGGAACCTGCATGCGCGACTATATCCATGTCAGCGATCTGGCGGCGGCGCATCGGCTGGCGCTGGAACGACTGCGCGCTGGGGGGACAAGCCTTGTCGCCAATTGCGGCTACAGCCACGGCTATTCGGTGCTCGAGGTGATCGACAGCGTGCGCCGCGTTTTTGGACATGATTTCGACGTGCGGATCGGCGAGCGCCGTGCGGGCGACGCGGCGGCGGTGGTCGCCAATTCGGAGCTGGCGCGCCGCGAGCTCGGTTGGACTCCGCAACGCGACGACCTCAACCAGATCGTCGCCGACGCGCTGGCCTGGGAGCGTATCCTGACCGGCAAGAATTCGGCGCGGAGCTGAAGTCCCGGTTTTTCCTCCGTGGGCTCGTAGATCGAGCGCGGAAGCGTTATTGAAGGAGCTGCGCGGCTGAAACGTGGAGGCGTTTCGGCCGTATCTGATCCTTTGGGGGCGGCATGAAGATATTGGTCCTTGGCGCTGGCGTCGTCGGCACGGCGGCGGCCTATTATCTGGCGAGCGACGGCCACGAGGTGACCGTGATCGAGCGCCATCCGATGGCGGCGCGAGGCACCAGCCAATCGAATGCGGGTCTGGTGTCGCCCGGCGACGCCACCGCCTGGGCCTCGCCCGCAGCGCTGAAGACGTTTTTGCGCGCGCTTTACAACCACGATCTCGGCATCAAGGTGCGGCTGCGCTTCGATCCCTATTTCTTCGCCTGGAGCCTGCGCTTCCTGCGCCAATGCACGCATGCGCGACTGCGCGCCAACACCGACATCAAGCTGCGCCTGGCGCTATACTCGCGCGACTGCATCAACGCCATCTCGGCCGACACCGGCATTCAATATGACGAGCGCAAGAAGGGCATTCTCTATTTCTTCCGCTCGCAGCAGAGTTTTGATACCGGCACCGACAACTACCGCTATCTCGCCGAGCACGGTCTGCCGATCGAGATCGTCGGCCGCGACCGGCTGGTCGAGCTAGAGCCCGGCCTTGCCGGCGCCAGGGACAGAATAGCCGGCGGCGTCTATTCGCCGATCGACCAGACCGGCGACTCCAGCCTATTCACCCGAAACCTGGCTGCCTATGCCGCCGACCAACTCGGCGTCCAATTCCTCTACGCCACGATGGTCGAAGGCCTCGACATCGAAGGTGATCGGGTGCGCGCGGTGATGACGTCGGCCGGCCCGATAACAGGCGACGCCGTGGTCATCTCGATGGGGCCGGAGAGCGGCCTGCTCGGCCGCCGCTACGGCATCGACCTGCCTGTCTATCCGGTCAAGGGCTACACCGCGACCGTGCCGCTGGAGGACGAGAGCAAGGGGCCGACCATGGGCGGCGCCGACGAGGATCAGCTTATCGGCTATTCCAGGCTCGGCAACCGGCTGCGGCTTGCTTCGACCGCCGAATTCACTGGCTTCGACCGCAGCCACAAGCCGAGCGATTTCGCCGCCATGTTCAGGACCGGCAATGAGCTTTTCCCGGGCGCCTTCGACGAGAACAAGGCCGAGCTCTGGGCCGGTCTGCGGCCGATGATGCCGAACTCGGTGCCAGTCATCGGCCAGGCCCGGTACAAGAATCTCTACCTCGATACTGGCCACGGCCATGTCGGCTGGACCATGGCCTGCGGCTCCGGAAAATTCCTTGCCGATATGGTCGCCGGCCGCAAGCCGGAGATCGACCCGCAAGGGCTGGTCTACAAGGGCTAGATCATGTCCGGACCGCAAGTCGCCATCGACCTTGGCCGTATCGAGCGCAATGCGCGCACGATCGTCGACCGCTGCGCCCTGTCCGGCATCAAGGTCTTCGGCGTCACCAAAGGCACTTGCGGCATGCCGCAGGTGGCGCGCGCCATGCTGCGCGGCGGCGTCTCTGGCATCGCCGAATCACGCTTCGAAAACATCCGCCGGCTGCGCGACAGCGGCATCAATGCGCCGATCATGCTGCTGCGCAGCCCGCCGATGGCGCGCGTCGAGGAGGTGGTGCGCACCGTCGACATCAGCCTGCAATCCGAACTCGCCACCATCCAGGAGCTGTCGCGCATCGCTGAGCGCATGGGCCGCGTCCACGACATCATGCTGATGATCGATCTTGGCGACCTCAGGGAAGGCATCTGGCCGAACGACCTCATTCCGACGGTCGAACAGATCCTGGCGCTCAAGGGCGTGCGCATCGCCGGCATCGGCACCAATCTTGGTTGCTTCGGCGCCATCATGCCGACGCAGGAAAATCTCGGGCAGCTCGTCGCCCATGCCTACAAGACCGAGCGCCTGTCCGGCGCAAGGCTCGACTGGATCTCGGGCGGCGCGTCATCGTCGCTGACGCTGCTGCTCGAAGGCAGGCTGCCCGCCGGCATCAACAATCTGCGGGTCGGCGAGGCGATCCTGCAGGGTGGCGTCGAGACCTTCCGCGAGACGCCGTGGGCCGAACTCGAACCCGACGCCTGCCGGCTGACCAGCGACATCATCGAGGTCAAGCTGAAGCCGTCGCGGCCGATCGGCCAATCCGGCTACGACGCTTTCGGCAACCAGCCGGTGTTTCCCGATGATGGCGACAGGCTGCGCGCCATCGCCAATATCGGCCGCGAGGATGTGTTGATCGAAGGTTTGACGCCAATCGCCAAAGGGGTGCGCGTCCTCGGCGCCTCCAGCGATCATCTGCTGCTCGACGTGACCGGTGCCGAGCCGCCACCCGCCGTCGGCGACCGTGTTGCCTTCCGCATGAGCTATGGCGCCATGCTGCAGGCGATGACCTCGGAATATGTCGAAAAGGCCCCGATGCACGACGTCGAGGATTTTTCCGGTCGCAAGATGGTCTCGATATCAGCCGAACCGGGGGCCGCCGGTATACTGGCCCGGGAGGCGACCGGCGCCCGGCTGGAGGCGATGAATTTCGATGTCGTCGAATTGGCCGATATCGAGCGGCCGCCGTCCGGCCTGGTCCGGCTCACCGCCGGCAGCGACCGGCGCATCGCCCACAAGGCGCTGACGGCGACGGCGCGGGCGACGCACTCGTTTGGCCTGATCTGGATCGATTCCATCGCGGCCCTGATGCCCGAGGACGAAGATGGCATCGACCTGCCGGAACGTTCGGTGCTGGCGCGGGCGCTCGGCCTCGACCACAAGCCCGGCGCGCTGCAGCCACAACTGTCGCCGGAAAATGTCGTCATTGTCGGTTTGCGCCAAGCCGCTCCGGCCGAGGCCCGGGTGCTGAAGGATTCGCGCGTCTGCGCCTTCACCATGACCGACATCGACGCCATGGGCATGCGCGACGTGATGCACGAGGCGATCCGCATCGCCACCTCCGGCACGCAGGGCTTCCATGTCAGCTATTCGCCTGAGGTGACCGAATTCGCCGGTTGGGCGGCTGGCTCCGGCGGCATCACGGTGCGCGAAACGCATCAGGCGATGGAGGCGATCGCGTTGTCCGGCGGGCTGCTGTCGATGGACGTTTCCGGCCTGACGTCAGGTTTGGAACCGCGGATTGCGATAGACACCGTCAACTTTGTCATGTCGGCCTTTGGCAAGCGGATTTTGTGATCAGCCCTCTGCGTCGACCGCCGCGCGCCATGAACGTCCATAATCCGCCCAGGCTGGGTCGGCCGGCGGTTCGATCTTTTCGCCCTTGTCCTGGGCCGTTCCATGATCCGACGCCAGCAGGGCGGCGCCGATGCTGGTGCCGGTTGCGGCCTCCGACGCGATGACGGCACGTGCGGTGGCTGCAGCGAGCATGCGCGTGAAAAGCCGGTTGCGGGCGAACGGGCCCTCGACGATGGTCGGGCCGTCGGCGCCGATCAGATCGAGGCAAGTCGCGGTCATCAGCGCCAGGTAGAAAGAGACGACGGCAAAGCGCTGGCCGTTGTTGATGCCGTCCGCGTCAAGCCGAGCAGCTCTGTGATGCGGGAACGGCCCCGAACCCTGTTGGGTCGAAGGCAGCAGGGACGTCTTCCGCGCGAGCACTGTAGCGATATCCGCCTCGGTCCAGTCTTCCGATTGGCCTTGCGTCAGCAGCGAAAACTCTCGGCCGCCCATGAAGCGTGCCGACGGCACCGGATTGCCGAGTGCATTGACATTGACGAGCGTGTCGCGGGCCGGGTCGAGCGTGACCTTGTTGCCGCCGACCGCCATCGACACCACCCAGGTGCCGGTCGAGACGACCGAGAAGGGCGGCGTATCGGAAAGGAGATGCGGCAACAGCGAGGCGTTGGAATCGTGCAAGCCGCAAAACACCGGCGTTTGCGGATCAAGCCCGGTCCGTATCGCAAGCACGGGCAGGATCGGGCCGAGGCGATCCATCGCCGGCCGTACCGGCGCCATCAGATGGCGCCATTGCATCTTGTCGACCAGCGACGAAAAATCCGCCTTCCACGGGTTCCACAGATCGGTGTGGCAGCCGAGCGAGGTCACTTCGTTGGCGGCGACGCCGGCCAGGCGCAACGCCCAGTATTGCGGGTACATCAGCATCGCGGCGGCCTGGGCGAACTCCGCCGGAAACTTCCTCTGCTGCCAGAAGAATTGCGCGCCGAGATTGAGGCCGACCGGCAGGCGCGGCGTGCCCGTCTCGGCGAAGGCCGGACGGATCGTGTCATAGTCCTGGGCAAGGGCGTCGGGCCCGGTGAATTCATAGTCGAGCACCGGCAGCGCCAGCTCGCCGGCAGCATCCACCAGCACGCCCGTCGCGCCATGGGTGGTGATCGATATCGCATCGATGCGGTGTTCGCGATTGATCTCGGCGAGGCTGTCGAGAATGAACGACCACAGCAGCTCGACATCGTGGTGCGGGTAGGGACCGTCGGCAACCGGCGCATTCGCCATGCGGCGCAGCGCAACTTCGCGTAGATCGGCGAGATCGACCAGTGCCACCTTGGCGTTGGTCTTGCCGATATCGATGACGGCGACATGGCGGGTCATTTCATATGGAACATTGTTTCGAGCGGCACCGCCACCGGCTCGTTATCAGGCCTGGTCTCCATGATGTCGGCCATTTCCGCCCACCAGCGCTGCATCACCTTGTGCTTCGGCAATTCGTCCATGCCATGGCCGTCACGCCGCCACAGCACGCCGAACAAGGTGTTGGTCTCTTCGTCGAGGTGGATCGAATAATCGGAAACGCCGGCCTGTTTCAGCAGTGCGACTAGCGACGGCCAGATGTCGTCATGGCGCCTTTTGTATTCGGTCTTCATGCCGGGATTGAGCTTCATTTTGAACGCGCATTTCTCGGCCATCAGGTAAAACGCTCCCGCCGCAGCCGCCGCCAGACGATCGGCAGCGCGATAACGATGATCAGCAGCAGGCCGATGAAGATCGACATGACGATCCCTGGCACATTGAGCAGCCCCAAGCCAAAAGTCACCAGCCCCATGATGAAGGCGGCGAGCACCACGCCAAGAATGCTGCCGGCGCCGCCCAGGATGCTGACGCCGCCCAGCACCACCATGGTGATGACTTCCAATTCATAGCCTTGCGCGATCGACGGCCGGGTCGAGCCGAGCCGCGAGGTGATCAGCACCGAGGCGATGCCCGCCATCAAGCCGGTCAGGCAGAACAGGATGAACTTGATGCGGCCGACGCGCACGCCGGAAAACTGCGCCGCAACCGGGTTGTTGCCGATGGCGAAGACGCGGCGGCCAAAGCTCGTCCGGTGCAGAAGGAACCAGTAGATGACCGCCGCGACGAGGAACAGCGTCAGCTCGAACGACACCACCCACCAGACATAACCCTGGCCGAAGAAGGCGAAGCTGGAGGGATAGCCTTTGTAGGCCTGGTCGCCGAGGACGATGAAGGCGATGCCGCGAAACAGGCTCATCGTGCCGATGGTGACGACGATCGACGGCAGGCCGAGCCTGGTGACCAGCAGCCCGTTGAAGGCGCCGCAGCCGAGCCCGACCAGAATGCCGATCACCACCAGCACCGGCGTGCCAGCGCCGGCCTGCACCGCCATGCCCATCACCGTCGAGGCCAGCGCAATGATGGCCGCGACCGACAGGTCGATCTCGCCCGAAATGATCAGCAGCGCCATGGCAAGCGCGATCAGCGCCTTTTCGGTGAAGTTGAAGGTCAGGTCCGACAGCGACCATGCGTCGAGGAAATAGGGCGAGGCGAAGCTGTTGACGGCAAAGATGGCGACCGCCACCGCGACCAGCAGCGCCTCCCATGAGAAGATCGCCGAGTTGAGCGGCGTGTCGAGCCGGTCGGGAATGTGGCGTGGGGCTGGGGTGTCGGTCATGCCGCTTCCGCCTTCTTGAGGATGATGCGGCCTTGCCGGCGTTCGCCGCGCGCGTTGAGCACGACGGCCAGGATGATGGCGCTGCCCGAAATCGCCATCTGCCAGAACGGCGAGATGTTGATGACCGGCAGCGCGTTGGAGATGATGCCGAGGAACAGCGCGCCGAGCACCGCGCCGCCGACCGAGCCGATGCCGCCGGCGATCGAGATGCCGCCGATGACGCAGGCGGCGATGATGTTGAGCTCGTAGCCATTGGCGACCTCGACCGAGGCGATGACATAGCGCGAGATCCAGAGATAGCCGCACAGACCGGCGGCCATCCCCGAGATGCAGAAGACGATGAACTTGGTGCGGCCGACATCGATGCCGGCGTAGACCGATGCGGTCGGATTGACGCCGATGGCATAGATCGAGCGACCGAGCGCGGTGCGCGTCATCAACAGGAAGAACAAGGCGATGACCAGTATGGCGATCCACGACAGAACCGGAATGCCGAGGAACGCCGCGCGTTGCAGGCCGATGAAATCAGGGCTCATCTGGTCGGCATTGACCCAGGCGCCGCCTGAAATGACGAAAGTGGCGCCGCGATAGATGGTGAGCGTGCCGAGCGTCACCACGATCGAGGGAATGTTCAGCCGCCACACCAGAAAACCGTTGATGGCGCCAAGCACCAGGCCGACCAGAAGCGCGATAACGATCAGCAGCGGGATCGGGATTGCCGGAAGTGCTGCGTTCAGCATCGCCACCACCATGCCGGTGAAGCACAGGTTCGACGCCATCGACAGGTCGATCGAGCGGGTCAGGATCACCACCATCTGCCCCAGCGCCAGGATCATCAGGATCGAGGTGTCGTTGAACACCTGGCGCAGATTGCCGAAGGCGGCAAAGCCCGGAAAGCGCATCGAGATCAGCCCGATCAGCACGACGATTGCCGCGAGCAGCCAGACTTCGCGGTATTTGAGAAAAACCTTCATGCTGCAATCCCTGCTGCCGTCTTGACCAGCGTTTCGGCGTCGAGCCCCTTGTTGTCATAGATCGAGGCGATGCGGCCCTCGCGCATGACGACGACCCGGTTGGACATGCCGAGGATCTCGGGCAGTTCGGACGACACCATGATCACCGACAACCCTTGCGCGACCAACTCAGCCATGAAGCCGTGCACGGCGGCCTTCGAGCCGATGTCGATGCCTTTGGTCGGCTCGTCGAGGATGATCACCTTGGGCGCGGTCGCCAGCCATTTGGCGATGACGATCTTCTGCTGGTTGCCGCCCGACAGCGTGCCGACATCCTGGCTGAGGGAGGCGGCGCGCAAATCGAGCCGCTCGGTGTAGGAGCGGGCCAGCGCGAACTCTTCGGCCAGCTGCAACACACCTGACTTCGACGTGCGCTTGAGCGAGGGCAGCGAGATATTCTGGAAGATCGGCAGGCCGATCACCACGCCCTGCCTGCCGCGTTCTTCCGGCACATAGACGATGCCGGCGTCGATCGAATCCGCCGCCGATTTCGGCACGATCGCCTTGCCTTCCAGCGTGATCGTGCCGCTGCTGGTGCGGGTGATGCCTGATATTGCCTGCATGACCTCGCTGCGCCCGGCGCCGACAAGGCCGTAGAAGCCGAGGATTTCGCCCCTGTGCAACTCGAAGCCGATGTCGTCAAACTCGGTCGGGTGCGAAAGGCCGGAGACAGTGAGCACCGGCGCGCCGATCTTGGCCTTGCGCTGCGGAAAGATGTGATCGACGGCGCGGCCGACCATCATGCGCACGATCTGGCTCTGGCCGGCATCCCTGATCAGGCCTTCGCCGACCATCTCGCCGTCGCGGAACACCGTATAGCGGTCGGCGATGCAATAGATCTCATCGAATTTGTGGCTGATGAACAGGATCGCCTTGCCTTCGCTCTTCAGGAACTCGACCAGCAAAAACAGCTCCTCGATCTCCTTCAGCGACAGCGCTGCGGTCGGCTCGTCCATGATCACGATCTGGGCATCAATCGACATGGCGCGGGCGACGGCGACGAGGTGCTTGTTGGCGATGCCGAGATCCTTCAGCCGCGCGTCGGCGTCGATGTGGCCGGCAGCCATGGTGTTCAATACTTCATGAGCATTCTTGCGCATGGTGCGCCAGTCGATGGTGCCGAAGCGCGATCGCGGCGCATGGCCGAGAAAGATGTTCTCGGCCACCGTCAGGTCGTCGAACAGCACGGTTTCCTGGTGGATGGCGGTGATGCCCTGCCCGAAGGCAGCATGCGCGCTGGGCAGTGTGACGGCCTGGCCATCGATGCTGATGGTGCCTGTGTCGGGCTGGTAGATGCCGGTCATGATCTTGACCAGCGTCGACTTGCCGGCGCCGTTCTCGCCGATCAGCGCGGTCACCTGGCCGGGGTAGAGCGACAGGCTGACGTCGTGCAGCGCGCGCACGCCGGGAAAACTCTTCGAGATGCCGGCCAGGGTCAGGCGCGGAGCCACAGCCAAAGGCTGCTCGGTCGTCGGGTTGAGCTGGGCTGTCGTGTCCATGGTCGTATCAAGCCCTGAAAAGCAGGTCCGTTTGAGGACGCGGCGGAACCTGAGCCCGCCGCGCCGGCTTGAAGCGCTCCAGGATCAATAGATCTTGGAGAATTCTTCGATGTTCGACTTGTCGAACTTGAAGGGCGGAGCCATCGCGGCCGAGTTGGTGTCGTCGAGCGTGACCTTGCCGACGCGGCCGATCGACAGCGTCGCACCCGGCTTGGCTTCTTCCTTCTTCACCGCCAGATCATGGGCGAGGTAGACGGCCGAGTAGCCGAGGTCGATCGGGTTCCACAGTGCAACCGCCTGGCTGGCGCCGTTGTCGATGAATTTCTTGAACTCCGACGGCAGCGCCAGGCCGGTGACGTTGACCTTGCCGATCAGGCCCTGGTCGGTCACCACCTGGGCGGCGGCGACGACGCCGACCGTGGTCGGTGCGATGATCGCCTTGAGGTTCGGATAGGATTTTAGCAGGCCCTTGGCCTCGTCCGTGCTCTTGGCCGAGTCGTCATCGCCATAGACGGTGGCGACGAGGTTGATCTTCGGGAATTTCTCCGGCAGCACCTTCTTGGCCGCGTCGATCCAGGCGTTCTGGTTGGTCGCGGTCGACGATGCCGACAGGATGGCGACATCGCCGCCTTCCGGCAGATAGTCGGCGGCAAGCTTGATGATGGTCTCGCCGATCAGGTTGGTGTCCGAGGGGTTGAGGTGGAGCTGGCGGCCTTCCGGAGCGACACCCGAATCCCACGAGATGACGGTGATGCCGCGATCCATCGCCTTCTTCAGCGCCGGAACCAGCGCATCGGCGTCATTGGCCGAAATGGCGATCGCGTCGACTTTTTGGGCGATAAGCGAATTGATCACCTCGATCTGCGCTTCGGCGGTCGCCTTGGTCGGGCCGGTGTAGATGATATCGACGCCGCCGAGTTCCTTGGCAGCCTCTTCTGCGCCCTTGTTGGCGGCATCGAAGAAGCCGTTGCCGAGCGACTTCACCACCAGTGCGATCTTGACGTTCTCGGCATAGGCCGCATTCACGAACATGGCGGCGGAGAATGCCGCCGTAACCATCAATTTCTTCAGAAAGCTCATCGAATATCCTCCCTTGAGCGTTGCATTCCATCGCCGCTGCGAACCCTCAGGCCTGCAGCGAAGATTCTTCCCTATTGCCTGGCGTTGTGCGGGCGACGACCAGCGTTACACCGGCGGCCTCCAACATCTTGGCCTCGCGATCCTCGATGCCGTCGTCGGTGATGACGGTGGCGATGCGCGACAGGCCGCACAGGATCAGGCTCGAGCGTTTGCGGAACTTCGACGAATCGACCAGCACCACCAGCTCGTCGGCCTGATCGATCAGTTTCTGCTCGGCCTGGATCAGCAGCGGATCGCCTTCCATCAGGCCGAGCGGCCCGAGCCCTTGCGCGCCCATGAACATGCGGCGCGCATAGAAATTGCGCGTCACGTCATTGTCGAAGGGCGACAGGATGATGTTCTGCTCGCGGTAGATGGTGCCGCCCGACAGCATCACCGTGTTCTTGGAGTGCTTGAGCAGGTGCTCGGCGATCGGAAAGGAGTTGGTGAAGATCGGCATGCGGCGGCCGGTCAGGAAATGCACCATCTGGAAGGTGGTGGTGCCGCCATTGATGATGATCGGCTCGCCGTCCTTGCACAGTTCCACGGCGTCCCGCGCGATCGCCCGCTTCTGCGCAGCGTTGATCGTCTCGTTGACGGAAAAAGGCCGGCCGGCAAGGCCGATGAATTGCGGCGGGGTGATCGCCTCGGCGCCGCCACGCACGCGGCGCAGGCGCTTTTGCACATGCAATGCGGCGATGTCGCGCCGGATCGTCGCCTCGGATGAATCCGTCAGGTCGACCATCTCCTGCACCGTCACCACAGGCTTTTCCTGGACGGCGGACAAAATGATCCTGTGGCGCTCTTTCTCGTGCATGGTTCCTCCCTGCCAGCACATCTAGGCACTCAAAACGCGCAGTGTCAATCATTTCCGATCAAATAATTCCATTGTGCAGTGCAATATGATCAATCTTGATCGTTTGTGATTGACAATGCCGCCGCTTGCGTAGAAATTCGGACGCAAAGGGACCGCGCCGTTTTGCGCGTCTCACGTCACGGGAGGACTACCTATGCTTGACAAGCGCTCCGGCACGCGCCTCGCCAATCTTTGGGATGAGGCGAAAGCCTTGGCAATGAGCGAGCCGGAACGTCTCGTCTATCGCTCGAATGTTCTTGGCTCCGACAAGCGCGTCACCAACTATGGCGGCGGCAACACCTCTTCCAAGATCTGGCAACAGGATCCGCTCACCGGCGAAAGCGTGGAAGTGCTGTGGGTGAAGGGCTCGGGCGGCGACAGCGCCTCGATTAAAACAGACGGTTTCGCCACGCTCTACATGGACAAGTTGCGCGCGCTGAAGGGTCTCTATCGCGGCCTCGAGCATGAGGACGAGATGGTCGGCTATCTGCCCCATTGCACCTTCAATCTTAACCCGCGCGCGGCCTCGATCGACACGCCGCTGCACGCCTTCGTGCCGAAGCCGTATGTCGACCACATGCATCCCGACGCCGTCATCGCCATTGCCGCCGCCAAGGATTCGCAGGCGCTGACCAGGGAGATCTTCGGCGACGCGATCGGCTGGCTGCCATGGAAACGCCCGGGCTTCGAACTCGGCCTGTGGCTGGAAAAATTCTGTGTTGAGAACCCCGAGGCCAAGGGCGTCGTGCTGGCAAGCCATGGCCTGTTCACCTGGGGTGACAGCCCTCGGGAATGCTACGAGACGACGATCTCGGTGATCAACCAGGCGATCGAATGGTTCGAACGCAAGTCTGAAGGCAAACCGATTTTCGGCGGCGAAGTTGTAAAATCGCTCGACGCACCGGCGCGTCGCGCCATTGCGGCAAGACTGATGCCGAGGATCCGCGGCCTGATTTCGGAGAAAAGCCACAAGCTTGGCCATTTCGACGATTCGCCCGCCGTGCTCGAATTCGTCAATTCGAAGGATTTGCGCCCGCTGGCCGCGCTCGGCACCTCGTGCCCGGATCATTTCCTGCGCACCAAGATCCGGCCGCTGGTCATCGAATTCGATCCCAAAAATCCCGATGTCGACGCCGTCATCGCCCGCCTCGCCGACGATTTGGCCGGGTATCGCGTTGGCTACCAGGCCTATTATGACAGGTGCAAGCATGCGGATTCGCCACCGGTGCGTGATCCGAATGCCGTGGTCTATCTGATGCCCGGCGTCGGCATGTTCACCTTCGCCGGCGACAAGGCGACGGCGCGCATCTCGGGCGAATTCTACGTCAACGCCATCAATGTCATGCGCGGCGCCTCGACAGTGTCGACCTATGTCGGCCTGCCCGAGCAGGAAGCCTTCGACATCGAATACTGGCTGCTCGAAGAGGCAAAGCTGCAGCGCCTGCCCAAGCCGAAATCGCTTGCTGGCCAGATCGCGCTGGTCACCGGCGGCGCCGGCGGCATCGGCCGGGCGACGGCCAACCGGCTGCTGCGCGAAGGCGCCTGCGTGGTGCTGGCCGACATCGACGAGACCGCCCTTGCCAGCGCCAATGACGAGTTGGCCAAGGCCTATGGCAAGGATTTCGTGCGGCCGGTGGTGATCGACGTCACGTCAGAAGACCAGGTGGTCTCCGGTTTCGCCGAAACGGCGGTCGAGTTCGGCGGCATCGACATTCTGGTGTCGAATGCCGGACTGGCAACCTCGGCGCCGATCGAGGAGACGACGCTGGCGCTGTGGAACAAGAACATGGACATCTTGTCGACCGGCTATTTCCTCGCTTCGCGCGAAGCATTCCGGCTGTTCCGGGCGCAGAAGATAGGCGGCAATGTCGTCTTCGTCGCCTCCAAGAACGGGCTTGCGGCCTCGCCCAATGCCGCCGCCTATTGCACCGCCAAGGCCGCCGAAATTCATCTGGCGCGCTGCCTGGCGCTGGAGGGCGCGGAAGCCCAGATCAGGGTCAATGTCGTCAATCCCGACGCCGTGCTGCGCGGCTCGAAAATCTGGACCGGCGAGTGGAAGGAACAGCGCGCCGCCGCTTACAAGATGTCGACTGACGACCTCGAGGAGCACTACCGTTCGCGCTCGATGCTGAAGCGTTCGGTGTTCCCCGAAGACATCGCCGAGGCGATCTATTTCTTCGCCTCCGACATGTCGGCCAAGTCGACCGGTAACATCGTCAATGTCGACGCCGGCAACGCCCAGAGTTTTGCGCGATAAGCGACCGTCTTTGAGGGTTGCGCTGCCCCTCATCCGCCTGCCGGCACCTTCTCACCGTGTAGTGACGGGGAGAAGGGAAGCGCTCCATGGCCGGTGATGCCCCTCTCCCCGTTCTTTACGGGCAGAGGGTAAGGGTGAGGGGCAGCGCCGACCAAAGCAAATTGGGAGGAAACCACCATGTCCGAAACCATCATCTCCGCCGACATCGTCGACAAGGACAATCTCGCGCGCGCGGCCGACCTCAAGCGCGACTACGACTCGCTCGGCGAGCGCCTCGACCGTCGCGGCATCGCCATCGACGCTATCCGCGACAAGGTCGAAAAATTCGCCGTGGCGATCCCGTCCTGGGGCGTCGGCACCGGCGGCACCCGCTTTGCCCGCTTTCCAGGCGCTGGCGAGCCGCGCGATATTTTTGACAAGATCGAGGACTGCGCCGTCATCCGGCAGTTGACGCAGGCGACGCCGACCGTCTCGCTGCACATTCCGTGGGACAAGGCCGACCCGAACCGGCTGAAGCAGGCGGCCTCCCGCTTCGGCCTCGGCTTCGACGCCATGAATTCGAACACGTTCTCCGACGCCAGGGACCAAAAACTTTCCTACAAATTCGGCTCGCTGTCGCATGCCGATGCCGCAACGCGCCGGCAGGCGGTCGAACATAATCTCGAATGCATCGAGATCGGCAAGACGCTGGGCTCGAAGGCGCTGACGGTGTGGATCGGCGACGGCTCGAATTTCCCCGGCCAGGTCAATTTCGCCAAGGCGTTCGAGCGTTATCTCGACGCGATGAAGGTGATCTACGCCGGACTGCCGGACGACTGGAAGCTGTTCACCGAGCACAAGATGTACGAGCCGGCCTTCTATTCCACGGTCGTGCAGGATTGGGGCACCAACTACATCATCGCCAAAGAGCTCGGCGATAAGGCGTTCTGCCTGGTCGACCTCGGCCATCACGCGCCCAACGTCAACATCGAGATGATCGTGTCGCGGCTGATCCAGTTCAAGAAGCTCGGCGGCTTCCATTTCAACGATTCGAAATATGGCGACGACGATCTCGACGCCGGCTCGATCGATCCCTACCGGCTGTTCCTCGTCTTCAACGAATTGGTCGATGCCGAGCTTTCCGGTGCCGAAGGTTTTGCTCCGGCTCACATGCTCGACCAGAGCCACAACGTCACCGACCCGATCGAAAGCCTGATGCTGTCGGCGGTCGAGGTCCAGCGCGCCTATGCGCAGGCGCTGCTGGTCGACCGCAAGGCGCTGGAGGCCTATCAGGACGCCAATGATGCGCTGATGGCGACGCAGACGCTGAAAGCCGCCTATCGCACCGATGTCGAGCCGATCCTCGCCATGGCGCGGCTGAACACGGGCGGCGCCATCGATCCGGTCGCCACCTATCGCGCCGCCGGCTATCGGGCCAAGGTTGCGGCGGAACGGCCTGCGATCGCGAGCGGCGGCGGCGGGATTGTTTGATGTCGGCCTGAAACGAAAAACCGGCTGAGGCGGTCGCGGTGCGATTCAGTATTGTGTTAGAATTAGTAGCATAGTTGCCGGCATGGGGCTTGCCATCAACGCTGCGACGCTGAGATGTAACGCCGAAGAGTGCAACGGCGGCTTTGCGAAGCGGCCGGTGAGGGCTGCACCAATCCCTTTCCGTTCTATTGCCATGGACTCGCCCCCTCCAACAGTTTCTTCTAGGCGCATCCCACGCCTCGGAGAACGGCCATGCACCGCCGCACCCTAATCGCACTCAGTCTTTCCCTCACCTTGACCTTTGCGCCGCTGGCGGCCGCATTGGCCGCCTCGCCGCAGCCGGCGAAGGGCGAGCATGGCATGGTGGTGACCGCCCAGCATCTGGCGTCTGAAGTCGGCGTCGAGGTGCTGAAGAAGGGTGGCAACGCCGTCGATGCCGCGGTCGCCGTCGGCTACGCACTGGCTGTGGTCTATCCAAACGCCGGCAATATCGGCGGTGGCGGCTTCATGACCATCCGCTTCAAGGACGGCCGCTCGACATTCCTCGATTTCCGCGAGCGCGCGCCGCTCGCCTCGACGAAGACCATGTATCTCGACAAGGACGGCAAGCCGATCAAAGGCGCCAGCCTCGACGGCTATCTCGCTGTCGGCGTGCCGGGCTCGGTGGCTGGCTTCGAGACCGCACGGGAAAAATACGGCACGCTGACGCGGCAGGACTTGATGGCGTCGGCCATCCGCTATGCCATGGACGGTTTTGTGCTGGAGCAGGGCGACGTCGCCTCGCTCGAACGCGGCGCCGAGCGGCTGGCCAAGGACCCGGCCGCGGCCGCCATCTTCCTGAAGCCGGACGGCAAGCCTTATGCCATTGGCGAGCGGCTTGTTCAGGCCGATCTCGCCGCCTCGCTCTCAGCGATTTCGGAGCGAGGTCGCGATGCCTTCTACAAAGGACCGATCGCCGACGGCATCGTCAAGGCGAGCGCGGTGAAGGGCGGCATTCTGGCCAAGGCGGATTTCGAGACCTACGCGGTCCGTGAGCTAAAACCGGTGACCTGCAACTACCGCGGCTATGAAATCACCTCGTCGCCGCCGCCGAGTTCGGGCGGCGTCATCATCTGCGAGATCCTCAACGTGCTGGAAGGTTATCCGCTGTCCTATCTCGGTGCGGGTTCTGCTGAAACCGTCCGGGTCATGGTCGAGGCGATGCGCCACGCCTATGTCGACCGCAACTCGGCGCTCGGCGATCCCGACTTCGTCGACAATCCGGTCGAAAAGCTGCTCGACAAGAATTATGCGAAAGAAATCCGCGAAAAGATCGATCCGTTCCGGGCCGGCGTGTCGCAGGATTTGATGCCGAAGGGTTTTGGCGAGAGCCAGGAGACGACGCATTATTCGATCGTCGACAATGACGGCAACGCCGTCGCGGTGACCTATACGCTGAACGGCTCGTTCGGCGCCGCCGTCGTCGCCGGCGGCACCGGCATCCTGCTCAACAACGAGATGGACGATTTCACCCAGAAACCGGGCGTGCCCAATCTCTACGGCCTGGTCCAGGGCGAGGCCAATGCGATCGCCCCGAGGAAGACGCCGCTGTCGTCGATGAGCCCGACCATCGTCGCCAAAGACGGCAAGCCGTTCATGGTCATCGGCAGCCCCGGCGGATCGCGCATAATCACCATCACGCTGGAAGCGATCGTCAATGTCGTCGATCACGGCATGAACATCCAGGAGGCGATCGACGCGCCGCGCATCCATCACCAATGGCTGCCCGACACAGTCTATGTCGAACCGTTCGGCCTGTCGCCCGATACCGAAAAACTGCTTGCCGGGATGGGCTACCACCTCGATGTCGCCGATGCGACCTGGGGTCAGGCGGCCGGTATCCTGGTCGGCGGCAAGAGCCTGGCCGAGATCGAAAAGGGAGGCGGCGCCCGCTACAATGGCGCCATCGACAGCCGCGCCGCGTCCGGCGAGGCTGTCGGATATTAGATTCGTGCGCCCCGGGTCTGCTGAATTCAGGTCAGGCCGAGCCGGAGTCGAAGACGGGTGCGAAGCGACCAGACTGCGTGGTTCCGAGAACCGGAACGGAGCGTACTTTCGGTACGCGAGTACCGGGAGCGCAGGAGACCGCCATTCGCAGGCCGGCTGAATATCGGCAGGCCCGTCAGATGACCAGCGTTATGGTCGACGCAATCAGCATCACCGCCGCGATGCCGACGAACAAGGCATAGATACGCGGCCGATCGAGCAGGAGCGCATTTCCCGATATCCACGCCGCGGTGGCGCCGCCAAGCGCGTACAGGAAGCCGTTGCGGTGCCCCAAGGCCAGGGTTGCGGCCATCAAGCCGCCAATGATGAGAGCGCCGAACACGATGATCACGGCGACCGCGTATTTCTCGAAATCGTTGCTGGCCACACCCGGACCCATCACGTTCAACGTCGTCAGGTCGTCCGGGTCGAAGGGGCTGGCCGACCCATATTCGTCTTGACCGGCAGGCTCATGCATCTATTCATTCTCCTTGAAGCGGCAACAAATCATCAAGCCTTGCCGAGTGCAACCGGATCGCGACGCCTTCAATGTGATCGGCACGGTCTTCAACACTTTCTGGCCGCGGCTTGCTACCGTCTTTTTGGATTTAATGCATGTCGCGCAAAAGTGTGCAGCGGTTTTGCGGTGACGACATGCAAAAAAACAACAACCTGAAGCGCGTCGCCCGGTCGAACGCGACGCGCTTCAGGTCGGATCGTGCTGCCGTTCCAGGCGATCTGTCGGACTGGAATCGCCAGTCGGGGCGTTTTGACCTGAAAGTCCGCCGCTCTGGAGCAGAACCGCTGTCGCTGGCTTCGGCCTGACCGCGCGTGACGTGCCGGTGGCGAAGAGTGGCCGGTGGCCAAGATTGGGTCGGTGGCCAAGATAGGGCCGGTGGCGAAGATTGTCGGTGGTGGAGAGTGGCCGGCGCCACGTTGGGGGGGCGTTGGGGTAGATTGCCTGATGGGCGCCGGCCAAGCGGAAATCAGGTCCGCCGCGAGCAAACATAGCAGGAATGGCGCGTTATGGCAGTGGTGTGATCGCGGAAGATGGTTCGCGCTTTCCCGGTGCGGTGTCCCATTATTGATCAAAACCGTCTGGCACCTGAATTGCACGGTAAGCAATGCCGGGGCAACGGCCCGGAAGTTGTTCCCGAATATCGGGCCTCGCCGCTTCGCAAATGGAGCGGCGGGCCTTTTTTGGCTAGAGCATTGGACCCGAAAGTGGGACCTGTTGAGGCAGCATTTCTTAGGCGGCGGGAGCCGGCGGCAGTTCGAACAGTTTGGCGCCATTCTCCTGGCCCCGCTCGACATAGCCGATTATCCGGAACCATTTTGCGACGTCCGGTCTATGGAGCCAGCTGCGCGAGTGAATGGGGAGGTTGCCTGCGAGCGCCTGGATATGGCGAATGTGCCGCTTGCAGAAGCGAACTGTCGCGGCACTGAAGAAATCCTCCTGTGCGGCGAACAGCGTATCGGCAGCGTCGCTATTCTCGTGCCACGCGATGATCGCCACGGTCTTTTCGCCCTGGACAAGCGCGTGAGCACGGCCCTCTTTCAAGTTCATCATCAGATTGTCGTAGGCGATCTTGCTGTCCTTGCCGGCCGCGGCGTATTCGTCCGATATCCGCTTGGACAGATCACGGAAAAGAGCTTCCAGATCTCCAACCGTTGCTGCGCGTGCTCTCATTTCGCCTCCTGGAGCCCCAGCGGGCAGTTTGCCCTAAGGATAGGGGATCACCAAGCAAATCAAATCCGACATCCGCCCGATGCGAGCAAAGATGTTTCGCCGGGGGGAGAACGCTGCGCGGCATGCCGTGACACCGACGCCGATCCCTGCCAATTGATTAGCAAAGTCGGCGGCCATGGCATAAGCTGCTGAAATTGCCAGGTGACCTTGAAGTGGATTCGAGCCACCGACATGCGGAATTTTCAGTCTGCTGTCGATGATTGAAATCGTTGAGCTTTTTAGCTCCATGTCGCGTTCATGTCGCGTCAGGCCGAAAGTGCCCGTTCGGCCGCAGCCAGTTCCTCGGCATCATCGCCGCGCGGGAACAAGTTGCCCGTAGACGACCATTGTCATCATGATAGAGGAATGGCCGAGCCGTTCCTGAACCATTTTTGGGTGGCAGGCCCCAGGCCACCATCGGCAACGCGATTGATGCAGCGCCGTTGTCCGATCCGGGCGAGGCCTATTTCGCTACTGGCAACGCCGCCGGACGGCAGCACGTCGGCCGATGACGCCAATAGCCCTCAGTGCGGGGTGACGCCGACCACAGGGCAGGTGACGCCCACAGGAACCTTTTGGCGCTGGCGGGACAGCGCGCCTCTCTTCCGTCGTGCCGTCGAAAAAAGCCGCCGGGCGAAACCCGGCGGTTTGGTCGTTCGACTGGGTCGTTTCAGCCGCGATCGGCTTTACGGCGCCGGAGCCTGCTCGGCGGCCACCTGGTCGATCTTGTCGGCAAGCACACCCTTGGCCCAGTCCGTGACCTCGGCGTCGACGGGCTTGTTGGCCATGTCGGCCAGTGCCGCGTCGAGCGATGCATCGTCGGTGCCGACAGCGGCCTGGTCGGCAGCCGTCTGGGCCGCGGCAGCCGCTGCTTCGGCATCCGAGACCGTGGCTTCCTGGGCCGCGACCTGCGCTTCCAGATCCGCGATCTGTCCCGGCAGGGCCGCCTGTTCCTCGGGCGTCATGGCTGCAATCTGGTCAGGCGTAAGCCCATTCAACGTGTCGAGCTGCGCGTTCAGGGCATCCAATTGGGCCTGAGCATCGACCGCCGCCGCGGCCGCCTTGTCAACCGCGGCCTGTGCGTTCTGGGCGTTCGCGGACGCCACCGCAAAGGCCTGTACGGCAGCGAACTTCTTGCTCTTGGAGTTCATATAGGCGTTGACGTTGCGCTGCAGCGAATTCAACCGGCCGAGCTTGGCACGGATATTCTTTTCCTTGGACACAGAGACGGTCTGCTCAGTGTCGTCAACGCTTGCAACAGTCTCTTTTTCGGCCTTGGCCACCTGCCCCTTGGCTGTCGCCGACTTGCCCTGCGAACCGCTATTGCCGGAATTGCCGCCAGCATTGCCGTTGCCGCCGCCGCCGTTACCGCCGCCGCCGTTACCATTGCCGCCGCCGTTACCATTGCCGCCACCATGGCCATTACCGCCACCATGGCCGTTACCGCCTGCACCGAGCGCCGGAGATGCCAGAAGCGCGAACACGGCAAACGCGGCGAAAAGCGTCTTTCGGGATGTCATGATTCCTCCTCTTTGCATCGCACCTCCGCGTATAACTGCCAAATATAACGAAGAGCTAATTTATATCTGAAAAACTTTATGCAATGCGAAAGTCCGGCGGTTGCGACGCCGACCTGCGCCGAGGCCCTCGAAATTCCCCCGGGCAGAACTGTCTCAATCAAAGCCAAAAAGACTCTAACCGTTTTTGGTAAATTCCGGACGGAAGACCGTTCTTGGAATTGCGCTGAGCGGATGCAGGATATCGGCGCCCGCCTGTTCGTCGAACAGAACCGCGCAGCCGCGCTTGAGTGCCACCGCCGAAAGGGCGTTCGCCATCGCATCATCCGGCGACACAAAATCCACCGGTCAGCACCCTCAGCTCTTCCACCGCCCTGACCGTCGAGCGGCGACCCTCCTCTCACAACGTCTGGGGCGTAGGTCGCGGAGGCAATCGCCATCCGCCCGGCCTAGTGGCGATGATACGCCAGGACGGTACTGCCGCGTGGCGACTTGTGGCGATCAGACAAGGTGAACCCGGCACCCTCGATTAAAGACTGAAGCCGGATGTCGTCTTCGTCGGGGACTCGCGCCACAATCGTCTGTGCGCGGTTGATGATGTCGGTGAAGATGCGATCGGCCTCCTCCTGACCAAGCCCCCGCCGGACATGCTGGTACACAGCGAGAAGAAGCACGATATCGTAACGGTCATCTAGAACAGATTGAAGCTTTCGGCTGCCTAGGTTCATGGCGTCAAATCGACTTTCTACATTCGATCCTAGAAAGATGGAACGCGCCACTCGGGTGTGTGGCTTCAGAATGTCAATGCCGTGGATGTAGGCCGGTCTGCGTTTGGCGATTTCATAAGCGACGATGCCCATATTGCAGCCAACATCAAGGATCTTCTTACCGGAGTAGTTTACCCCGCATGAAAATAATCCATCGAGCCGATCGTCCCACGTTCCTGCGCTATATTTCTTGTGCGATTTCCAAAAAGGCACGACTATCCTTCCGTGTCCTGGACCAAAGTCGAGTTTTATCTGCGCCCGCTAGCATTTTCCGGCAAAGTCCAACGAAACGTCTGTCGGACAGTTAGGCAATTGCCATGGAAAAATGGTGCCCAGAGGCGGAGTCCAAGCGATGGAAAACTCGCTCTGTTTCCAAATGGTTAGAGGTCCGCTATAGCAGGACTAGCCAACAAAAATACCAACAAAATATTTCTGTGGATTGGTTCGGTTCCAGCTATCGCTCTATTCGCTCAATGCCATCGCGTCCCAACCTTATCTCAAAAGCCCATGCTGTCGCTACTCGAGTTTGGTCCAGATAGGTCCTCTCGATCGCATTGCATGGTGCGTGAGCTAATCGCAGTTCCGCTCCCTCCGATTCCCGACCTCTGATCGCTCGACCATTGAAGATGGCGGAGAGATCGTCTTTCGATTCCCTTCCCATCCATTGGAAATAACTGCATCCTGCTCGCAAAACTACAGTCAGTATGCGATGTGCCCGTTTCCTCAGCGAGCCGAGATCGGGCAGCAGGTGCTCGTGGAAATGCTTCACATTCCATCCAAGGTAGCGATAACGATAAAGTTCCAGCATCTCTTCAATCGCTTCGGCAGGCACCCGACGGGTCGAAATCTTGCCCAAACGCCGCTCGAGCAACCCAACTTCCTCAGCCTCTTGTAACGGTCGCGGGCGAAATTGCCGCCCCGACATGCCAAGCAACTCGCCTGCCTCCATCATCGAAAGATCGCCGCCATTCCAGCGGCTCAAAACCTCTACAAACTCCTGCATTCTCCGGTCATTTAGCCATGCTGTCCGTTTCATCCCCACCTCCGTGCGCTGGCGAAAACCGGACGACTCACGTGCGACCTAATCTGGACAAGTACGCACGCGCTGATGCGCTGCCTTCGCCAGTTCCTTCGATCGTTTCTTGAGCAGCGAATTCGCCTCCTCTCGGAAGTCATCCCCTAGACGGTCGAGCAAAGCATGGATCGAACGCGGATCCTTGAGGTCTGCGAGGTGGGCTGGGTCGCCGCGCCGAATTAGGGCGTGTAGCCAAGCCCATTGCCTCGGCCTCGGTTGGTCAAACAAAGTGGCAATCAGTTCCGCGGGCTCGGCATCGGCCTGTCGCTGTCGCAAGGCGACGAGCGCCGCCTTCTCGACCGCTTCTGAGTCGTCGCCGGCCAAGGTTCCAGAAACTCCACCGACTCCTCGATAGGCAGCCATCCCGCAAGTTCAGCGGCGATGAGGCGGCCCGTACTGTCTGTGCTCTCGCTCATGCTGGTGAGCGTTTCGATCAGGCGTCGCCGCGGTGCGGCACGGCGCAGTAAGCGGCCAATTTGATGGCGAACGGGGACCGGCGCTGCGGCATAGTCTGCGAGCAAGACGTTCGCTCCCCCTTCGGCGTTGATCGCGCGCCGGTTGTTGGTCCTTCCCTATCCCTCTCCACCCGTTGGCCGGCGGATCGATCGAGCCATATACCGGCGATGACCGCGATCAGGCCGAAGGCGCCATTTCGTGCAATGCGGCGCCGGCTTGAAGGGTCCGCCCGTCCCAATTTCAAGGCGGAAGCCAATACTATCGCTTCTGATAGAGCGGCTGACGAACACTTTGATCTCCGCGCGCTTTCTCATAGCTGTCCAGCAATGCCTGCGATCCCGCAGTAGCACTGATTGCGTGATTAATGAGCAGCAATCGATATTCAAGATTCGGGTGAGACTGCCCATGATCCCAGAATATTCAGGGATCTCCAAGGGACCGGCATCCGAAACAGCCGAGCGTTGCCTCGCTTGAGACCACGAAGGAGAGGCTGCTCAGGAACATAATCGCCTCGGTAGTGCCGAAATAGAGGTCGTAGTTATCGATCGGCGAGTCGCCATTTCCGAGTCGGCCAAATTCCCGCTTCAGGATTGTCGCAACGTAGTCGTCGGCTTGGCGCTCCCGCGCTTTCGCCTCGGTCTCGTCGTTGTTTGGCACGGCATCGGCTGTGGCCGGAAGGAACGCACCGTAGTGCTTGTTCGCGATATGCCCCAGCTCATGCAGGAGCAGGAACACGAGCATCGAAATCTGCTTGTCCTGCATGAGCCCATTGTCTTTCGACAGGACCGCGAAGTTCCGTTCGAAATGAACGCCGCTGATCACAATCGCCCTGCAGCCTTCGGGTACTTCCGCGACGACTGGCCTGGCTTGGTCCGGCCTGATGTGATGGACGGGGATGCCATCGCTATCCGCGTTATCTTCCGTCGTGTTTGAGAAAAAGAGCTCTAGTTGTGGATCGCGCACGGCCGCGTTGACAATGTCGATCGCCCGTTCGATTTGGGCATCTGTCAGCTTCGTGCTCCGCAGGGCAAAATCACAGGCGGCGACGGCGTTGCCGAGGCTCAGAATTAGCCCCAACGACGCGAATGACAGCAGTCGTATGGGCATTTCATGCCTTGCACCGGTTCGCGAACCGAAGAAGGTCATCAAGGTATTGGCGCGCCGCCTGCGCGTCGGTTTCATCTCTGACCGAACTGAGCGTTTTCGCGGCCTCTTGTTCAATGTTGTCTACGCAGGCGAAACGGCTGTCGGCGACGCCATTCAGATAAGTTGCACCAGATGTCGAGACGGCAGCACCTGCGCCGAGCAAACCGATAGCAAGGGTCAGGAGGGTGCTGGCCCTGGGTCCCCATTGGATTGCCTTCTGCAGGCCAGCGAGAACGGTGGTTCCGGCTCCGAATACGACGACCAGCATCAACAACCATTGTGCCCAGGATTTGGTCGCAATAGTCGCCTCGTTAATGCTGGTCGCGATGGCATTGGCTTCGCTGATAGCCTTGTTGATTTCATCCGGTGGCAGCGGGAGAGCCGTCGAAGCCCCCAATTCGCGTGAAATCGCCGACGATACGAAGGGCCTCCGGCGTCAGGGCGAAGGTGACAAGGAGGCCTATAGCGAGAATGGCGATGCCTATCGCAATGAGTGTCTGCCCCATGCCCCCTCCACGTCGATCAACCAACATACACCGCTTGCCCTCAGGCGATGAGAGCCGAATTCTTCACGACTGCGTTCCGCTCACAGCAGCCGCAACTTCGGAGCCGCCAAAATCATCGTCTCGACGCACCACGATCGAGGTTTTCACCAAATAGTGGTCGGAAAGATACTTATCATGCGCCAAGGGGCTTGCCGATCATACTGGCGACTAAACCGGAATGTCTTCCTCTCGACTCCGCGCGGGATAAAGATGCGGTCGAACGGCGCATCATTGCCGATCGCGTACGTCGGGATGTCGTCTTCGTTTAGGTCTTCATAGCCGTTGTCGATAAATGCCTGGATCGCCCTTTCGTCACGCCTCTTGCAGTTCGTGTCACCGAGGACGATGATATCGCGCTCGGCGAACGCCTCGCTAATAGCGCCGACCTGAGCCATCAATTCGCGCGCCTCATGGTATCGTGTCTGCATCACGACGTGGCGTTGCCCGACGTTCGACTTCATGTGAAGCGGGATCACCACAAAGTCCGTCAGCTGTATGGCTGCGTCTTCACCCGGTCGCGCCGCAAACTTCATCGCATGCGGATGCCTGTCCCAAAGGGAGAACCTGTCTCCGTTGTCGTCCATTGCCTGGTTCGACACGTTGACTCGCAGCATCTCGCCGACTTTTGTCACTCGGGAGGTGTTCCAAGCGATGCCGCAAAGCTGGCTTCGATCGCTCGGATCACGATTCGGGAAGATTTCGTACTCCCAATGATTGCCGGTGTGCTCCTCAACGAGATCCAAGGACGATCTAAGAAGCTTGTTTCCAAGGTGGCCGCCCGGTGCAAAGTCATCTGTGATATAGAGTTCCTGCAGCGCTAGAATGCTGACGCCGGAGAGTTCGATGTGCTCGGCGATGGCGTACTGGTTGTTAGGTGAATCGTCCACTCGTCCGAAATGTTCGATGTTCCAGCTGCCGATGTGTATGTACCTTGGTTTCATGCGACCCTCCCTTTGCCAAACGATGGTTCATGTCATGCGGGAATTGCCAAAGCACTGTTGCTGCGGCGCCGCGCGTATCGAAATCGATGATCGAGCGCTCACGCCGCGTCGATCTCGACGTCCACATACGTCTTGCCGCTGAGAATGCACTCGAGGTCCGTTCGAAGCGGCTGCGGCTCCAGGAGCCATCGCTCCTCCCGTTCTGCGTAATGCGGCAGGTTGGCGGCGTCGGCCGCGCCAAGGCTATCCAGGTACCTTCGAGCGTTGCCGACGCGCTTGCCCAACTCGAGGAGAAGCTCACAGCGCGGGATGCTTGGATACGAATTCCCTCGTGCCGTTGATACAAGCGCTTTCGCCGTTGGCTGCTCTCCATCGGCGGGAAGGGGAAGGATCGCATTCAGAATCCTGGCAGGTTCGCTTTCGTCATTTCCGCGGCTGGACCAGGGCGTAGCGTTCTCACTGCCATGATGGCCGATTTTGAGAAAATCGATCGGCGCGGCCAGAAGTTCGGACCGCTTGTTCCACATTGTGTTCCAGGAGCCGTTCGCCTGCGTGGCGCTGAACCTATTGGTCCATTCTGCATCGCCGACGAACAGGAGGCGCCGTCCCTTCCATTCGATCAGCAGAACGACACTGGTGTTGTTGATGACTTTGTCGTTCTCCTGCGTGAACGCGAACAGGCCCGAAATCATCCGCGATCGCAGACGCCGGAAATCGGAACCGCTTATGCTGTCCGGCCGAGCCCGGGGCTCATCACTGAGCGGTCGCAGAGCCCCGGTCGTCTCATTGAAGGCGTGAACGATCTCCGTCCCCTCATCACCGAGATAGTAGCGGTCGATATTCTCTTCGGGACCGAGAACCTTGAGAGTGGCGCCCTGCAGGGTCTCGATCGCCAACTCATCTTCGGTCATGTCGGCATGGACGTATTTGGGCTCGATCGCGTTTCGGGTTGGAAGCGTGGTTCGCAACGCCTCCATCGCGCTGTCATTGCCGAGCTCATAGAGGGCAACGAGGCCCTGGAGCTCAGGGCTCAGGGACAGATTTCTTGCCGCAAGATTGCGCATGGCCCGCGTCGCAAGTCGGTTGAGGGCAAAGGCGTGTTCGGCTTGAGGATGCTGCGCGTTCATCGCCGCGCTCATCCAGATGTTTTCGACTCTGATGCCGTCGAAATCCTCGGGGTTGAATCCCTTGATGTGGTCGGCATGTTCATGTGTCACGACCAGGAGGTCAAGGCGGACCTGGCCACCGCCGGCGTCTGGCAGGACCTCTTTCAGGTCTGCGATCGCATGCTTGAGCAGCGCCGCCCGGCCCTTTGAGCCGCAGTCTATGAGGATGTGGAAATCGTCGACCGCGCCGTCCTTCTGACGCGCCTTGGGAATGCGGCAATAGATGCAATCGCCGAGCTCGACATCGTAGGCGCGGATTAGGAGCTTATCTGCCACTGCACATCTCCCATTTCATCGTCACGATCGTCGTGAAGGCCGATATGCGGGGCCAGATGGAAACGCACCGTGCCGTCGATCACGCGCGAGCTGAGAGGGGCTATGCTCTTCTTAAGCAGCCCAGCCTCGCCGCCAATCGGATTGTTGATTCTCCCCGCCGCAATCCGGCGCGCCAACGCCGAGAGGAAGGCCGCTCTGCGTTCTCGTCCTTCCTCAAGCTCATCATCGGCATCCTGGCCTGTACCAAGCTGTGGACCTGTGCCTGGCTTCCGGGCCCAGTGCAGGACGTTACCGTTTTCATCAAGCGCAATCGTGCCGCCACACAGCAGACTTGTGGTCTGGCCCTCATAGGCGCCGAATTCAGCATCGTTTAGCTCGACATCCTCGCGCCAGACATATTGGACGAGGACCTGCTTCGGCTGTCGGCGCCCGTCGATGGTGAACTTCTGCGCGGTCGTGACCTCAGGAAGAACAATGTCTGCCGTGTACGGAATGAGCAGCGACTTACGGTTGTCGTCGAGAAAGCGATAGGCGTACGCCCGCGAGTTCGCGATGGTTTCGACATCGTGAAATATCTCGACGGGGAGACGCCGGAACGTGACCCTGGCTCGGCTTAGTCCTTCCCGCTCCGCCTCCTCGATCAACCCTCGCTTTATGAACGCGTCGAGCATCATCGCTCGTTGGCAGTCCGGATCGCTCGGATTGGCTATCTCCTCAGCTCGAAGGACGGCGAGCGCATAATCCCTGAAAGTGACGTCCACGGGCGGCAGAAGATCGAGCGGTTGTACCGCAACATTCTGCATCCGCCGCACGGTGTATGAAAACGCCTCAGCGACCGTGAATCTCTTTTCATCGATATAATATCGCGACAGCCGTCGAAGAATGTCGAATATGGTTCCGGTCAGCACTTCCGACATGAAGTGTTGCGACTGGCTGTCTTTCACCGAAGCGAAGGTCTGCGTATTCAGAGCGCTACGCAGGTAAGGCCGGTCCTGCACTTGTTTGCCGAATTCGTCGGCGATGCTGGACAACGCGCTCTCGCTGTCGAGGTCGCCTTCTGTTTTGGCGACGAGCTGGGCTCGGAACGCGTTATTGCGGAAGGCGATCAAGATTGCGGCCATGTCGCCCATGAACTCGTGAAATCCCGCGGTCTCGGGCAGCACGGACTCGTTATAGTAGGGACGTAGACCATCGAGCACAGCATGGCCGAACTCGTGGTTGATGATGTCAGCCGAAAGGCAGGTAAAAACGCGGCCGGCAGGTCGATCAAAGTAGTAGAACTGGAGCGACTTGCTCTCCCGATCGTAGTAGGCGTTTTCGCCGTATCCGGCGTGGGGAACAACGATCAGCCGGTTGCCCTCGAAACCCCAGCGGATTGGCCGTCCCAATCCAAACCCATTCTCAAAGAAATCGAGTCCGTTCTGCAATGTCGCCCAGACGTTGACTTGGTGAAACTGAGGTGTGTTCCGCTTGTTGCGGTTCACCTGATCGCCATCCTGGTCGAGAAAAACGCTTCGTCGAGGATCCCATTTCGCCGGCACGGCAAGGGACTCGGTGCCGCCGTCATAATCGACCACCACAAATCGAGCACTGGTTGGACCATCGCCGAGCCCCGGCTCCCAAGGCACCAGAAATCCATCCGCGAAATCGAAGCTTTGGTCGGACGCGGTGATGGCCGGATCCTGAAAATAGACATCGAACGGGATGCGTAGGTTCAGTTCTGCCTGGACATCCCGCTGCAGGTATCGTCGTGCCGCGTACAGCTGCCTTCGAGCCGCCGGCGAAATGGATAATTCTTGCGTCGCTGTTGGCATGTCCCCTCCCGCGCCGGAATTCTCCCGGCCAACTCACAAACGCTTTACAACGGCGTCTACTCAGTCACCCGGTAGGCAGCTGCTGGTCGAGAAAGCCCTGTTGAGAAGTTCCGCCAATCGAAGGCCCGCAGTTCCCAGCTGCTGGTCGATCAGAGGAAGATTCTCATTCCGATAAGCATCATCCAGCACGATGTTATTCGGCACGTTGGCGATCAGTCTGACTGCGATGCGGTGGCTCTCGTTGGCCCAGTCGGTCGTTCTACCGGCAGAAATAGCAGCGACGTCAGCCGTCCTGAGCCAACCGGTTTCGAGGCGCTCGACATAGCTACCCCATGACCAGGCGGTCTTGTCGATCAGAGCAGTGTCCCAAGCTGAGTGCACGTTTGTGTTGAACGGGAGATCTCCGTTCACCCCCTCCTGGGTGATTATCGTTACATCGATGCCGTTTCCGCCGCGTTCGTCCTTGATGGCGTGCAAGGGTTGGTGGAGATCTCCGATGAGGTGAACCAAAAACTTCAGCGCCCGCTGCCGCTGTTCCATCGGCGCAGTGGCACAGCTCACGAGCGCGAGTTCCCGGTCGATCGCTGCGATGATGCAATCACCCAGCGCGGGATCGGGTGTGCAGTCGCGAGTCGCGTCATAGGCTGTGGCTCCGGATGATATTTCGACGAAATGCCACCGGGTCGTTTTACGATCTCGAGCGCGTTCGTCATCGGCCCAACTACCGATGGATGCGAGTGAAGTACCCGGCCCCAGGATGGATTCGACGCCGACGGCGGCCGCGTCGTTCAAGCGATGCTGCGCGATCTCCGCAACAATGGAATGACCAGACGTGCCCCAAGCATACGCACTATGAGTTACCGCAAGCACACCCAATGCTGTCAGCATAAATGTCCGCATTATGCGCGTCCCCTCAACATCTACATTACGACATCCTTTTTGTGACAGATGCAAGACGACGGCATGGGACGACGGACGAGGTGAAGGAATCTTAAGATTGGTTGCTGAAGCTGCGATCCAGCCATGGCGCAATAGCGAGCTAGACCCGTGCCGATGATAGTGGCTCATGGCAGACTTACCTAAATTCACACTCTCCTACGATCGCAAGAAGCAGGATCGGGCCCTGAAACAGGATGGCTCAGACCGCGCCAAGAGGCGCTTTGAGGTACAACGGAGACATGAAGAACACGTACCGGTGACGCTCTGGCCGCCGCGCGAGCTTTGCGAGGTCTGCTTCAATCTTCCCGTTGTTGCGCGGCGTCACCGCGGCGAAAGTCTCTGCGCCAACATCACCCGGCTTCACGTTCATGATATCGCGGTCGAGCGCTGTATGGGCACCGGGCGCGAGGCACAAGCCCCGACATTTGGGTGCAGCTTCAGCAACTGCCTCGCGGCGGAAATCGCGACTGCGAATGTCCAGGTTTGATTGATCTGCTCAATGAAATTGAGCGCGCGATCCTCGATCGGATGAAAGGCGATAGGCTCGAACTTGATCCGCCGCGGCATGTCGAGCGGGTCTCCGGTTTGAGCGGATATGCAGTCGCGCGTTCGCGCGGCCGACGCACGCATGAGCGACATCAGTTCGTCCGCTTCTTCTGGGCAGCTGACGGTCAACGCAGTCGCCATGGCGATCCGACGAACTTCCAATCTCAATTCCCCATCATGCGTCCGCACCAGAACCGATAGCTGCTGGTGCGCCGGTCGTCGACGACGTGCCCGTGGATCCCCCGAGCTTCCACGGCAGCGAGAGTGTCACCGATCCCCACGATCCTTTCCCGGTTCTCGACCGTCGTGGCCAGGGCGGCTCTCAGGCCTTCAAACGCCAGGATCTCGTCATGGAAATTGTGGGCCGATCCGTGATGGGGCAGGGTCAATACACCGACGTTGGATGAGTACGGCTGATAGAAGTTCAGCCAAGGGTCGCGCCGTGGCTTCTGCTTCAATGCGGAATCCCCTGTTCCCAGCCAGCCCACCGGTTCAACGAAGCCGACGTATCGATGCGGATAGTCCCCATACGGCCATCCGTATCGACGCCAGCGACGATCGCCGCTACCCGAGCCAGGGCTTTGGCAGTATGGTCCGGAATAGAGCGACATCGACAGGCCGTTGTGACCGCGTCCGAAGTGCTCGCCGTAGAGATGGAGGAGCTCCTTGGTTTTCTGAGGCGAGCAAAGAAAATTCATCAGCTTCGCTGCGAGCTTTTCCTGGTTGCCGCCTCTGATCCTCAGTGCCTTTGTGACCACTCGCTGGAAGCGGGAACGAACGGCCTTGTCGACCGGATGCACATAGGGGAGCAGGATCCAGTCGCCGACCTGCCAATGTGCATATTCGTGATAGCGCCATTCTAGCCGTATGGATGAGCCCGCTCCCGCAAAAACGGCGCCTTCGCTGGCTTCCCGCCTCACTTCGTTCGCGGCTGTCAGACCTTCCGGGACTTGTCCTCTTGGCTTACGCAGGCGATGGGCAAGCCGGACGCCGGGGTTTTTCCTTTCCGGCAATGCCATCGGCTCCCGACGGTCGTCACCGCCGCCGTCGTCGATCGGACCATCGGGCTCCAACGGCGCACCCGGCCGCGGGGCATCACCATCATCAGCCTCGAGAAAGATGACGTACCTCGCACCGCGGTTCAGCCACCAGCCCGCCGGATTGGCGAAATACTCGCGCGCCGATGTTGAAACGGCGCCGGACTCCGTGTCCGCCAGAATGAAGATCAGACGCTCGATGACGTCGAGATACGGCACGACGACGGTCTCTGCTGGCGCGATGGCTTGCAAGCGTTCAATGCCATTGATGTGATCCGAGTGGAGGTGGGATACGAAGAGAATGTCCGTGCGTCCCTCCCAACTCAGGCGGTGCGCGTTCAATGCGCTCTTGAACGCATTGCCGTGCTCGGACCCGCAATCATAAACGTAGTGGAAGCTGTTGATCTCCGTGCAGCCGACCGGCTCTGCCCCAGTTCTTGGTGGCTCGAAGATCTGGATGCGTCCCGTGTGGAACCCACCATGTCCCACGGCATGTTGCACGCGACTCACGCAAGCTTGCAGCACGATGAAATTACCCCCCAAATAATTCCCTCACGAGGCTTATAGCAGCATTCCTCGCCATTTCTTCGCTAGCGATGCGAATAATGGCGCGAGTCCGGTCCAATCTGCATAGATTCTTCATGGTGAAAAGTCGCACATATAGGGGAAAATTGGGCAGAGTTCGCTCATGGGTTGAGTGCCAGGTACGGAGCAGTGTCGTGCGCTTGCCAGGCAGTGCTGGTAGCCGGCGCTCCCAGCGGCGAATCTCATCAGAATCGGGATCAAAACTGGGAATAAGGGGTACTGGCGAGGATCCAGGATGCGCACCGGGTCCCCGCTATGACTTCTACCAAGAATATTGTGGAACGAGCCGAGGCTCCGGAAGCACCGCGGGACGGGCGGATGTATTATCGTTGATAGAGGAGCGGCTCATGATAAAAAACATTGTCATATTTTCTGACGGCACCGGTCAGGAGGGCGGCATCCGGGTCGAGCAGCGCTTGAGCAACATCTACAAGATGTATCGCATTTGCAGGGTCAGCCCAGAAACAACCATCGATCCTCGCGAGCAGGTTGCGTTCTATGATCCTGGACTCGGAACCGAGACAACAGCGACGGGCTTCACCAGCGTAGTGCGCTGGGTGCAAAAGACGTTGGCTTCTGTGTCCGGCCGCGGGATAACCACCAACATCGTCGATTGCTACGAATTTCTGATCAATCACTACGAACCTGGCGACAGGATTTTCTTGTTAGGCTTCAGCAGGGGAGCCTACACGGTACGGAGCGTGGCGAACCTGCTGATGCTTTGCGGGATTCCCAGCCGCGATGGGGATCAACCATTACGCCGCTTCAGGAAGGCCGTCCGTGATATCGCGAGCAGTGCAGTTCACAACGTACTGGAGCACGGGGCAGGGCACCCGCGCGCCAAGTTTGAGGACGAAAGGCTGGAGCTCGCACGCAGGTTTCGTGCTCGATACGGCACCGATCATGAATCCGGTGAAACCCACCGCTCAAACGTGTCGCCATACTTTATCGGCGTGTTTGACACCGTAGCGGCTCTTGGCGTCAAAGGTCCGATGGCGATCGGCATCAAGATATTCTTGGCTGCCGGCGCTGCTCTGCTCGCAGCGGCACTCGCGTTTGTGCCTGCGCTTGTGGTGGCCGGAGTTCTTTCCCTTTTCGGCTTCGCATTCTGGTGCTCGGTGCTGGCATTGGTCGGGCTGGCAGCGGTCGCTGGCGGTGTTCTGATTACTTGGCAACAGCGCAGATCGATCAGAAAAGTCATCCGCGACTTCCCGAAGCCCGGCGACAAATCCTCTCATCTTGCCGAGTGGAAGGGGGAACATTTCGACCGCCTGCTCAGCCGATTTGTTGCATATGCGCGCTCCGCGAACGCCATCGATGAAACGAGAGAAGACTTCGCTCGCGTGGGTTGGGGCCCAACAAGGGAGATGCCGGAAGAGCGGAACGGCGTCCCTACGTTCAAACAGTTGTGGTTCGCCGGCAATCACTCCGATATTGGCGGTAGTTACCCGGAAAGTGAATCGCGACTCGCGGACATTGCCTTGCAATGGATGATCGAAGAGGCGCTGGAAGTGCCCGGCGGTCTTAAGAGCGGACCAGTGATTGTCGACGGCAAACGTCTGCCGCAGACTTCAGAGAACGGGACGCCCCTCCACCTCTTCCCGAGAGCCGACGGCCTACAGCATTGCGAGGTCGCGGGCATGCAGGATGCCCTGGAGGCTCGCATTCCCCGCTGGCTGCGCCGGTTCACCAGCGGCCTTGGATGGAAGACCAAGATCAGGGAAATCAATCCCGAGGCTCCCGTCCATCCTACCGGAGAAGAGCGATTCCAACTCATGCAAGTTCCGCAATGCGCTGGGTCCGGACCCTACCGCCCTGAGGCCTTGCGGAATCATGAGAAGTTTCGCGCCTACTATGAATAAAATATCCGAGGTGCATGGGAAATATTTCGCGTGCACGCCCACTGCGATAGCCACTTCTCGCGTCTAAACGCTGTTGCAGCGCGTCGATCTTGACTGGACGGGACCACGAGATATCTTCTCTGCGCTTCGAGAAAAAGCGACGCCGGGCACCTCGCTTAGCCGCACGATAACCGACGACCGGTCCGGCATGACACGTCGAAGGTAAAAAGAAACAGCACCAGCTCAAGCTGGCCGCGCTGCCCACATAGCTTCTCAACAAAAGACCGGCCACCGTCTGCGATGGCGTTCGGCCCTGAACACAGGTGGAGAAGACGATGCGGTTTGCATTGGTGAACAGCGTGCGCTCCGAAGCCTCGACAGGGACAATTGGTTACTGCCCTGGATGCTCGGAGCCGATGATTGCGAAGTGTGGGCCGCGAAAGGTCTGGCATTGGGCGCATCGCGGCAGGAGAACCTGCGATGCATGGTCGGAACCTGAGACCGTATGGCATCGTATGTGGAAGAGCCATTTTGCTTCGAGCTGGCAGGAAGCGGTTCAACGTGACGACGCAGGCGAGAAACACATCGCGGATGTGAGGACAGAGAGTGGCCTGGTTATCGAATTCCAGCACTCACATCTCCCTGAAAAGGAACGATCAGCGCGCGAGGCCTTTTATCAAAATATGGTTTGGGTTGTGGATGGAACGCGCCTGAAAAGAGATCATCCACGATTTCTCAGTGGACGGACGCTTCTTAGGCCGACGTGGTTGAAGGGCGTTTTGTTACTCAGAGTCTACAGGAGTGCTTCCCGGCTGGGTGGCTTAACTGCGCAATGCCGGTCTTTTTCGATTTTGAGACTATCGAACAGTCCGGCACAAAGCTCGCTACGCTTTGGTGCTTGCTGCCTGAGCGGGCCGAAGGACAGGCTGTCATCGCGGCAGTTTCGCGGACCGCCTTTCTTCGGGCAGCTCGGGAGCCGAACGATGGTGGAAACGATTGCTGCCGGCTTGAGGCGTGAACGACTGGTCGCTGAACTCAACGCCAGAGGGCGGTTCTACGGACTTCCTCTAGACCAGAATGGAAGGTCTCAACGCTTCCGCCACCGTCGGCGACCAAGGTATTAAACCGCAACTTTCGCCCGGTCGTTGGTCAAGATCGCGTAGGAGGGAGTGTACCGCGGCTGTTTTAGTTCCGTTCGCCATGCGTTCGTCCATGTCCAAAGTCGCATAAAAGGGCAGTGCGGAACTCAATGGCGACCTGTGCCGGGGTCGCTTCATCACAACGTCTGACCCTTTCACGACTCTTCTTTCACGGTCGCCCAACGGCAGACCGCGACTCTAGGCAGGTCTTGGCGCTACGCTCGGGGAATAGCAGCTTTGCGCAGCATTCCGGCCCTTTATCCAGGTTGCACGAGTTCTTAAAAGCGGACAGTCGGGTCAGTAGCCGAGACGTCAGCATTGGGTGCGGACGAGCGGACGCGGCTGCACCAACATCGCTCAAATGATAGCCTTCTTGCAATGGCTGAGCTCAGACCACAAAGTCGGTACGTATTATCTAGAGGTCTCTAATGAGTGCTCGCCTATCGACAGCCATCCGGATCGGCGAAGCCGCAAAGGCCATTTTACGAAAAACTCAGAGCTTTCCAACCAAGGGGTTCGGAGATCATGAAGACCTGAGCGAACGCGAACATATCGGTGTTGAGCCGATGCTCCTGGCACTTTCGATGGAGTTGGCACTCAAAGCGTGGTTCGTTTTCGACCACGACGATCCAAAAGCTACCAAATCGCACAACCTGATGAAGCTGTTTGACGACCTAAAGCCCGAAAGCCAGAAGAAACTTGACGCGGAGTTCAAGAGATCAGTGGCTCCCTACCACGGTCTCTACATCGACTACAGCATCCGTCACATTCTGTATCAGCACAAAGATGCCTTCATCGACTGGCGGTATCTCCATGAGGCCAATAAATCGATGATGTTCGATCAGGGTGCTTTTGAGGCAACGCTTGAAATGGTGCTCCGGGAGTTCGAGAAGAGATATCGCATTGAGCAAGTTATGCCGGTGTCGATTTGAGCGGACCTCGCAACGCGATCGCCGCAATCGCCGTCATGGATACGAAAACGCGGGTCGATCTCTCCCGAGTTAAGATCAATCAGCGCCCTTTTGCTGATCTCAGAGCAGAATGCTCTGATTGTGTATTCGCCGTTGTTGGCGGGGCAGATTCCGGTATCGAGCGCGGGCCACGCCTTCAATTCTTTTCAGCGCCATGCACGGCTACGAGATCGTCCAGCTCTGTGCCCTTTGGGACAAACCGGATGGCAGCCTCCGCCCATAACAACCTCGGCGACTGATCAACGGTGCGGCGTAGATGCCAATAAGGATACCGATCATCATCCCGAGCAGGAGGCTTCGACCGCTCACGGATCAATAGCCGTTGTCTCGGAGAAACGGTCGATGGCTGCCTTTATGATCACCGTCCTCTTGATGTCGTTGTCGAAGGCGGCCTTTTGCAGTCGCAGCTTCGTGTCGTAGTCCAGCGGGCAATTGACGGCTTCTCGCGCGTGCGCGCGTTTGAGGTCGCGCAAGCGATAGCGTCCCTCCTCCTGAGCCAGAGCACGTTCGATCGCCTTGCTATTGCGCTCTTCACCGCTCGGGTTTCGGCAGACTGCGCTGCGGCCGTTCTCTTGTCGCATCCGCTTCTGAAACCGGCGCCGCTGTTGGTTCCCTTGCAGCCGTTCCAGCCTCTGCCTTTTCCGACAAAGAGGCTGGTTTCATTGCGGCTTTGGATACCGTCTGCATTCGGGTCTGTACGGCCACGGTTGAACATCCTCCTTGGGTCGACATTGGCGCCTGAGACCCTGAGACGTCGCGCAGACCTTCGTCTAGGAACGATCGTATTGAGTCGGTATAGGTGGCGAACTGTCAGCGCACGTTCGAACCCATTGGCCCTTGAAGCTAATGGAATGGCACGCATGCTCCCGCCCTTACTTGACCTGGATGTCGCCGATGAAAGCACCATCCATGTCTAAACTGACCGGATACGACGAGGAGCGGCTGATCTTGTACATTCGGCTACTGGACGCCGCAGCAGAAGACGTGGATTGGCGCGATGTGGCCGAAATCGCGCTCAAAATTGATCCCGAAAAAGAGCCCGAGCGCGCGTACGGAGCGTGGGAAAGCCATCTGGCGCGCGCCCTATGGATGACGACGAACGGCTACAAGTACCTTTTTGCAGGTGGCGCACCCCATTGAGTGGACCTGCGCTGCACGCCTGCGAGGAGTCCGGGTAAACTGTTTGCTGCGAAAAGGCGGAGTTCTTCCGCCTTTCAAACGCCGCGTGCCAAAACGAAGGTGCGGACAATCAGGCCGCGGCCTTTTTGCGGCTCCTTTTTGCAGGTGCAGGCTGTTCGGGTTCGTTAGGCTTTCTACCGAGGCCAATAGTCTTGGCCAAAGCCGAACGCGCGGCGGCATAATTCGGGGCGACCATCGGATAGTCTGCCGGCAGGCCCCACTTGGCGCGGTATTCGTCGGGCGTCAGACTATGGTGGGTAGAGAGATGCCGCTTCAGAGACTTGAACTTTTTTCCGTCCTCCAGGCTGATGATGTAGTCGGGCGTGACCGACTTCTTGATGGGAACTGCAGGCTTGAGGGCTTCAGGCTTCTCTGGGGAGCCGCCGACTGTGCCCTTCAGCGCGGCATGCACCTGCCCCGATCAGGGCCGGAAGCTCGCCTAGCGGGACTGGATTCTTCAAGACATAGGCCGATACGATGTCAGCGGTGAGCTCGATGAGGGCATCAGTATTGTTCTCGGCTTCTTCCGTCACGGAATGCTCCTGATCGAATGAAAGCAGTGGGCGAAGTTCCGCTTCATAATCAAGGCAGTCCCGGAAAGCAATGAAAGTCACGGAAGTGCTCTCTCAACACCGCCTCAGACGTTCCGGCAGAACCATCGATTGGGCCGCTAACGCCGTCCGGCTAATAAATGAACAGCCATTTTTTAGCAGAAGGGTTTCGGTTTCGGCGCGGTAGGAGCATCGAAGAATAACTTCCGCTACGCACCTTTAATGCCCTTCCTGCCACTCTCCATAGGCAAGTGCGCCAAGGAGAAAACTTCAACGCGACCTGTACACGAAAAGAGAGGCTCGGCCCAATGAGCAGGGTGGCGCGCGCGGACGCGGCTTCAGTTTCGTCGGCGACGTTTGCTCCACTGGAGAACCCGACCTTTCGCGCGATCTGGGTTGCCGCACAGGTGTCCAGCTTGGGCTGGCTGATGCAGACCATTGCGATCAGTTGGCTGATGGCAACCATCTCGACTTCGGACGTGATGGTCGCCCTGGTGCAGACTTCCACGACGTTGCCGGTATTCATTCTGTCGATCTTCGCCGGCGCCATTTGCCGACAATTTCAGCCGCCGGACTGTGATGGCGCTCGGCTGGTGCGTGATAGCGTTGTCGTCGACGATGCTGACTGCTTTAGTGGGGCTGGGATTTTACAATCCATAGACGATCCTCGCATTCAGCTGTTTGGCCGGCTGCGGCGCTGCGTTTACTGATCCGTACTCGGATTGGTGCGACCAGCAGAGAGTTCCCTGAGACTCTGGGCGTTGACGTCCAAGAACGCCGAGCTGCGTGAGACGTCGAAGCCCAGAGCTGCCCTATCAAGGCCGGCCGGGACGGAGACCAGCACCCGGCAGCCGGGCAGCGCGCCAAAAGGACCCCGCGCGTCATATGAACTGGATCCCTCATAGTGCGTCGCAACATTTTGATGCTGCACTGCGGAACTTTGCGGTAAAGCGGGAGTTCTCTGTGCATCTAGCAAGCGAGGGCTCGATGAGGCGCTACAAGATTCTGCCGTCGGAATCAGGGCTGTGGTCTGTGATCGATAGCCTGACAGGGCTTCCCGCCGAGAGATACGGTCAGCCGCTCACCGGGCTGACCCAGTACGAGGCCGAAGAGGCTGCCTTTAACCTTAGCGAGAGCACTCCGCCATGGATGGCCTTGGTCAGACGGCGCAGACGTTAATCAAGGCTGCCGATTTTACGGATGGTCGGACGCGATGCGCCTCGCACTCCATCACACCCGTTCGCGTAACCTCTCACCTCTTCCTTCTGGATGCGTGCGTCATGGCAGGGGGCGCATGTGCTCTCCAGTTCGCCGTACCATAAGAGCCGGACCGTCGCGGTGCGCCAGATGGTTGGCGACCGTGGCCGGAACCGTCGCCCGTTCTCTTGCCGATGAAGTGCGGGGTGCCCGACACCGAAATGGGCTGAAATCGCGATTTGCGAGCGACGCAAATCTGAAATGACCAGCTGTTCGGTATATCTTCCCTGCGGGACTTCGTCGCAAATATTACAAATGTTGCGACATTATCTAACGCTTTTGTCGTCAATGTCATCAAAGCGTAACATGTACGAGATACCTAGACATCTAGAGCGCCTAGGAGCTGTTTCGGCTTCTTCCTTTCAGGCGGAGGAGAGTTGGTGTTTTTCATCTCGCGAACCTTGCGCAGCGCGTTCACCTTGTGGGCGATCCTCACCATCGTATTTTTTGCGACACGCACGACCGGAGATCCCACATCCTTCCTCATTCCACCCGACCTTCCCGAGGAGCAACGGATTGAGCTGCGAGAAAAGCTCGGACTGGATGATGATGTGGCCACGCAATATGTCCGGTACGGCACCGCTTTGCTGCGCGGAGATTTCGGGCAGAGTTTCTTCTCGAATCGGCCTGTGGTCGAGCTGTTTATGGAGCGCGTTCCCAATACGCTTCTCTTAACCATTCCGGCTTTCTTCCTGTCGGTCGTCATCGGCATGGCCGCCGGCCTCTGGGCCGCATTGCATCACAACATGGTCATTGATCGCTTCCTCACAACCGGAACTATCGTGGGGCAAGCCATCCCCAACTTCGTTGTCGGCATTGTCGCTATCTTGATTTTCAGCTTCTCCCTGAAGCTTCTGCCGAGCGGCGGAATGGGTAGCTGGAAACATCTTGTTCTGCCCGCAGTCACACTTGCTCTGGCGACCTCAGCCAACATTGCAAGGCTCGTTCGCAGCAGCATGTTGGAGGTCCTGTCCCAGGACTACATGCGCTATGCGCGCAGCAAAGGGCTTAGCCCATTCCGTGTGGTGGTGAAACATGGCCTCCGAAACGCGATCCTCCCGGTGTTGACCATTCTGGGCCTGCAACTAGGTGGCCTAATCGCCGGCGCCGTGGTGACGGAATCGGTGTTTGCCTGGCCTGGAGCAGGACGCCTAGTGATCGATGCAGTCATGCAACGCGATTTCGCCATGCTGCAATTCGGAATTCTCGTGTTTTCGGCGGCAATCATCGTCACCAATCTTCTTGTGGACGTTGGCTACGGCTTGCTGGATCCGCGGGTGCGTGGGAGGTGATGATGAGCATCGAGACCGGCGCGCCGGGATTGAGCCCTTCCCAAACCCAGGAGGGTATCGTCGCCACCGAGACCGCACGGCGTCGCCGATCCCCGGCGCTGGCGATCGTCTCGTGCCTGATCCTTGCGGTGATAGCATTGCTGGCCGCGATCGCGCCGGTGATTGCGCCGCACGATATTGCCGACCAGAGCCTCCTACACCGACTTCGCCCACCGGCGTTCGCCGGGGGAACGACCGAATACCTGCTTGGAACGGATCATCTTGGCCGAGATCTATTTTCCCGGCTACTGTTCGCAACCCAGACCACCTTGCTTATCGCTGGTGCCGGAGTTCTTGTTGGTGTTATCACCGGCACGCTCAGTGGACTGATCTCGGGAAGCATGGGAGGATGGATCGACCATTGCTTCATGGCTGGGGTCGATGCGCAAGCCTCGGTGCCGGTCACTTTGGTGGCATTGACTGCGGTCGCCGTCGTCGGACCTAGTCCGCTTGTCCTCATGCTTGTCGTCGGGTTCGCGGACTACTACAAATATGCTCGGGTGGTCCGGGGCCAGGTGCATGCCCTGCGCGGACGCAGCTTCGTAGAAGCGGCTCGATCCTCCGGCGCTTCCCCCTGGCGCATCGCGATGCGTCATGTGCTTCCCAACACGTTGTCGCCCGTCATCGTCTTGGCGAGCCTGAGCTTCGCCGAGATCGTCGTGCTGGAGTCGTCGCTCTCGTTCCTTGGAGTGGGTATTCAGCCGCCAAATGTTTCTCTTGGTTCGTTGCTAGGCGAGTCGAGGAACTACCTGATCACCACACCATGGCTGGCGGTATTTCCCTGTGTCGTGATCGTCGCAATCACGCTGGCAGCTTCGATGGTCGGCGATTGGTTGCGCGACAGGTTCGATCCCCGAAACCGCAGCTAAATTCGCGCCACTCCCAAATCTTCCCGCAGGAAAACCTCACAACGCCAACCTTAGGAGACACTATGCGAAACCTACTCATAGCGGTCGCTATGCTACTGCCGACCTTCGCGGTCGCGCAGGAAGATACGAGACCGGCCCTCACTGTCGGCGTCAATGCCGTCCGCGCTAACTTCGATCCCGCACTGGCTCTGGGGAATGTCGACTTCCCAATGACCTACAATATGTTCGACACGCTCGTTGCGCGAGACTTTTCCAAAAGCAAGGACCGGACAGCTTATGAACTTGTTCCCGGCCTTGCACAAAGCTGGAAGCGAATTGACGATCGCACAATGGAATTTTCGCTGCGACCAGGTGTGCGATTTCACAACGGTCAGCCTTTTACCAGTGCTGACGTAAAGTTTACCCTCGATCGGATCCTGGATCCCGCTTCTGACTATGTCAGCGCCAGAAACCTACTCAAGGTCATCGAACGCGTCGACATCGTCGATGATGTGACGGTTCGCATTACCACGACAGCCCCGAGCCCAATACTGCTACAGCTGCTTGCCTATCATTCGAGCGACATCGTGCCGAAAGCCTATTTCGAGTCGGTGGGAGAGAGCGGCTTCGGCCAAAAGCCGGTCGGGACGGGTCCGTTCGCTTTCGTCAAGCTCCAGCCCGACGAGAGCATGCAGCTGAAGGCCAACGACGCCTACTTTGGCGGTCGGCCGACGATTTCGATCTTGACCTTCAAGGCCATCCCGGAGGTCTCTGCGAGAATTACTGCGCTCGCGAACGGTGAGGTCGATATCATCAACAGCTTGCCGCCAGATCAAGTGGAAGCGGTAAAGAACCTGGGCTGCTGCGAAGTCCGCAGCGTCTTGATGAACCACCACTTCCTTCTCTACAACACCTTCAACCCAGTGATGGCAGACAAGAAACTGCGTCAGGCACTCAATCTCGCCATCGATCGCAAGTTGCTGGTGGACGCCCTGTGGGATGGCAAAGCCACGCTGCCGCACTCGGCTCAATATGAGGCCTGGGGACGGGAACTCTACAATCCCAATCGGCCAACGCCTGCCTTCGATCCTGACCGCGCGCGTCAGCTCCTCACTGAATCTTCCTACAAGGGACAGCCGATTTATTACATGACGCACCCCGTCTACTACACGAATGGCGTTGCTGTCGCCGAAGCTGTCGTTCAGATGTGGAAAGCGATCGGCATCAACGCCAGCGTCCGTGTCGACGAGGGCTGGACCAAGCTCAAAAAGGAGGATCCTGCCCTCACCGTAAGAAACGGTTCTGACTGGGTGGTACCGACCGACCCTGCGGTCACGCTTTACATGACTTGGGCGAAGCGGTTTTGGAAAGACGAGCAACGCTTCGACGAACTCGCCAACGAAGGCGAAACCACACTCGACGGCAACCGTCGCTACGACATCTATCAAAAGATGATCGATATTTTCGAAGACGAAGCGCCCGGTACTTATTTGTATCGTGCGCCGGAGTTCTACGGGGTCCGCACCAACATCCAGTGGCTTCCGAACACCGATTACACCATGGATTTCAGGCCGGATAACATTCACTTCAAGTGAATGCCACTGTTTCGCCCAGCTACCAGGACGGTTTATGATGAACCATGCCGAACTCCTGCGCGTCGAGAATTTGCGCACGTATTTCTATGCCCGCGATCGCACTGTCAGAGCAGTCGAAGGGGTCTCGTTCTCGGTTCGACACGGGAGCACGGTCTGCCTTGTCGGAGAATCCGGCTCAGGCAAATCGGCAACCGCGTTTTCCATCCTGAACCTCATTCCGAAGTCGCAGGGGCGGATCGTTGCTGGGAAGGTCCTCTATCAAGGGGAGGACCTTCTCCATATCCCCGCACGTCGACTGCGCCGCATTCTTGGCAACGACATTGCCATGATTTTTCAGGATCCTGCGGCGGCGCTCAATCCGGTCTACACGATCGGCAACCAATTGATGGAGGTTCTGCGGACCCATCAACGATGCAGCCTTCGGGAAGCCCGACGCCAGGCCAGAGAGCTGCTCGATCGCGTTGGTATCGCCGATGCCGAGCGGCGCCTCGATGACTATCCTCATCAGCTTTCCGGCGGTATGCGCCAGCGAGCAATGATCGCGATCGCGCTGTCATGTCGGCCGAAATTGCTTATCGCCGACGAGCCGACGACGGCTCTCGATGCCACGGTTCAATCGCAAATCCTCGCTCTTCTTCACGAACTACAGCAGGAAGCCGGCATGGCCATGCTGTTCATCACGCATGATCTTAGTGTCGTTGCCGAAATCGCTGACCGGGTCGTTGTGATGTACGCCGGCCGGGTTGTCGAGGAGGGCGATGTCATGCAGATCTTCGACACGCCACGGATGCCTTATACACGCGGGCTGCTGAAGGCCCGACCACAATTACAGCCCGGCCATGCATTTCCCCGGCGGCTTTCTGCCATTCCGGGCAGCCCTCCAGAACTTGCTCATCTGGCAACCGGCTGTTCCTTTCGTCCGCGCTGCAGCCATGCGGCGGCGGACTGCGCACTCCACATGCCGAAACTCGACATGGCCGACGGACACAGCGTTCGGTGTTGGCGTTGGCGTGAAGTCACCGCCGCGGATGCGCAGCCGGAGGCTGTAGCATGAATGCGTCCTTTGCCCATTTCGACACGCCCGACGGCGGTGCGATCCCGGCGTTCAGCGCTCCGTCTTTGCTCGAGGTCGAGGATCTTCGCGTCCATCTGCCACTCCGCACCATGTCGCGATTCCGTTCCAAGAGGTTCATCAAAGCCGTCGACGGGGCATCGTTTTCGATATTTCCTGGTGAGATCGTCGCTCTTGTCGGCGAATCCGGTTCAGGCAAGACAACATTGGGACGCAGCTTGCTGCGGCTGACCCAGCCGAGTTCCGGTCGGGTTCGCTTCAAAGGAGTCGATCTGACGACCCTGACGCCAAAGGAAATGCGTTCCTTTCGGCGACATATGCAGATGGTGTTCCAGGATCCCTATAGCAGCCTCAACCCACGCATGAGCGTCGGGGAAATCGTCGGTGAACCGCTGTCGATCCATCATGCTCATCTGACGCCGCGAGCACGGATCGAGCGCGTGGCCGAACTCCTGTCCCAGGTCGGAATATCCCGGACGCATGGCCCCCGTTATCCGCACAGCTTCAGCGGCGGCCAGCGCCAGCGCATTGCCATCGCCAGGGCATTGTCGACCGAGCCGGACTTCATCGTCGCCGATGAGCCTATTTCGGCTCTCGATGTTTCGGTTCAGGCGCAGATCGTTAATCTGCTCCTGGATCTGAAGGACAAGTTGTCCCTGACGATGCTTTTCATCTCGCATGATCTGCGCACGGTCAGCCACATCGCTGACCGGGTGATCGTCATGTATCTCGGTCGGATCATAGAGATCGCCCCTTCGGCAATGTTCTGGGATGCGCCTGCGCATCCGTATACCGAAGCCTTGCTGGCCGCACTGCCGGCCGAACATCCAAGCCTTCGACGACGAAACCGGGTGGTCCTGAAAGGTGAAGTGCCGAGTGCCTTTTCACCGCCATCCGGCTGCGTCTTTAGAACCAGGTGCCCGATGGCAAGCCCGGAGTGTGCGACGGTTTCACCGCAATTACGGCAGGTTGTGCCCGGTCACTGGACGGCCTGCATCAAACAAAAACCTTTCGAATTGAAAGGATGACAGTGAAATGAAGCGTCGTAAACTCCTGTTGATCATGATCGACGGCGTGAGTTCGGACTATCTTGAGAACCATCGGGTGCGTCTCCCAACTTTGTCTTTGCTCGCCGACAGCGGATACCGCGTTCGCCGAATGCGTTCGGCTGTGCCGGGGACCTCCATGCCCGGTCGGGCTTCGATCCTCACAGGCGTCGAAGCAGACAGGCACGGGGTTTTTGGCAATCGCGTTCTGAGCGACGGAGCATTCATCGCGGCCGAGGTGGAGCATCTTCTTGTGCCGACAATTGCAACCCTTGCTTCACGCGCGGGTTTGGACGTGGCCTGCATCGGGCATGCTCTCGTTGATCCGGAAGATACCTCCGTCTACGTTCCGCCTAGTTGGATGCGCGGGCCCGGCTTCACCAAGGTTCCGAGCGACGGCAGTGCCCCCTATCTTCTGACAGTGAAGGATCCACGCGGTCGCCTGGCGAGGGTTCCCCTGCCCTCCTTCGTTCAGCAATCCGCAAAACCGGATAGCATCTCTCGGGTCACAACGACGCTCATCGACGACCAATTGACCATCTCCGCCACCGCAAGGCTGATCGGCTCACAAGAGCCGCCGGATCTGGTCATCACCGAGATTAATGTCACAGACATTTTCCAGCACGAGTTCGGTTACGAGAGCGAAGAGGCCCATTTCTCAGTCGCTTTTGCCGACTCTCTCGTCGGTTTTTGCCTGGAAACCTTGCGGCGGTCCGAGCGGCTTGACGAATATGTGATTGCAATTGCCAGCGATCACGGCCACGGCAATATCGACACCTCGATCCTGCCCGATCTGGTTATTCCCGGAAAGACATGGAGCTCCGAAGGCGCCACGTTGCATGTCCTGGTCGAGAACGCCGCCGATCGTGCGGAGGTTACGCAAAGGCTGGCCACCGTCGGGGCGGAACCTTGGAGCGATGCACATTTGCCGGTAGGGCTGCGCGAGCGCGTCGCGACCTTCGTGGCTCCGCCGCTGCATGATTTCGAAGAAGTGCCAGCGGGGCATCCTACAGACCAACCGTTCGGTCGCCCGAAATACAAATCCACCCATGGATTTCGACCAGGTATGAGTGCGGACGACCGTATCTGCATCATCTCCGGGGCCGGCCTGCCAAGTGCCGTGGCGGAAGAGGCTGAAGCAACACGCCTCGCGCCGACGCTTGCATCCATCCTTGGGCTACCCACTGAGACATTTCCCGATCTGCCGCTTTTCGAGTAAACAGGTTTTGTGCCCATTTGGGGAATGCAATGGCCGTATCGACAGTTGAAGTGGTGCTTAATGAAACGTTGGGAAGTGGTTCGCTCCGGTATACTCAATGACATCCACGCGGGAGCCTTCGAGAATGGTCGTCTGCCCGGCGATTTTGTCCTGGCGGAACGATTTGGCGTCAATCGACATACCGTGCGCAATGCAATCAAGGCCCTGGAGTCTGAAGGGGCTCTGCGGGTGCAACACGGTGTCGGTACGTTCGTTGCCGACGACTTCATTTCGCATACCTTGGACAGTGATCCGAGATTCACGTTCAAGCTTCTTGGCCAGAACAAGTCGGTGAAGCGGGAGATATTGTCGATCAACGAGATCTCTGTCGAACCGGAATTTGCATCGCATTTGAAGATCGCGCCCTCAGCGCTCGTTATTGCCGTAAGGTCGAGTTCGTTCATCAACGATTGGCCCTTGGCGACCGGAACCGCATATTATCCCGTCGAGCGCGTTCCTGGTCTCGCCACCGCGTTCGAGGGGCTGAACTCTCCGACAGCGGCCCTGAAGCGTTGTGGCATCCCGCAATACAAGCGAAAATGGACGCGGATAACGGCCAGAAGGCCTACCCAACAGGAAGCCCTTTTGTTGCGAATATCTTCGTCCAGTCCAGTGCTGTTTGAAACCAATGTCGATGTGACACCAGACGGATTGCCGATCAAATACGCCTTCAGCGTTATCCGAGCCGACAGATATGAATATCTGATAGAAGGCGACGGCTAAACCGAGATTGCCGGCGAATGGAAAGGGAGCTTGTGAGTGGCTTCAACCTTCCAAACGACGGTATCTTCCCTCCTCGGATCAACACTTTTTTACCAGAACAGCGTCTTGTCATTAAAGTGTTGCAAAGTGCTTCTAACTAGATACCTAGATATCTATGTATCAACTTAGGTCTGGTCCGTTATCCACGCCTCAATCGAGCGGCGAATGCAAGTGCGCAATCAAATGGAAAAAAGGCAGCGATGGATGGCGGTTCTGGCGCGAACCATGTGCGAAGACCTTGAGCGCGCATGGAGCGATCTGCCCACCGCACCACAATATGAATGGCTGCGTCGGCCCGAGACCGGCCTCGTCCTGTTGCGTGGACGGGCAGGCGGTACCGGCAGCCCCTTTAACCTCGGTGAGGCCACGATGACCCGATGTGCGCTGAGGCTAGCCGACGGCACGACGGGGTTCGCCTTCGTGCTCGGACGCGACCAACGCCAGGCGGAACTGGCGGCAGTCTTCGATGCGCTTCTTCAAAGGGCGGATGAAGTCGCGGCCGAGAGTCATGAATTGGTCGCTCGATTCGAAGCAATACAAGCGAGCCGCCGTGAGCTGAAGAGCCGCAAGGCGGCTTCCACAAAGGTCGATTTTTTTGCAATGGCGCGAGGCACGAGTCCGGAATGAGCAGCATTATGGACACTTCCGGGATCGAGCCCGGATTCACGCATCCCGTCTTCGATAGCCAAGACACGTTCCGCCGTATCCTGGATGCCTATGCATATGTGGGCCGTCCGCAAACGCTCGGCTCTGAAACTACGGCAGTTGGACCGCTCGCACCGGCGACCGTCTCCGCTTGCCTCACATTGGCAGACTTCGAAACACCGATCTGGCTCGATTACCGATCCAGCGGCGACGAGGTCCGCAATTACCTTCGGTTTCACTGCGCTACACCGTTCGTGGTTGGCGCGGAAGAAGCGGCATTTGCCATCGTGACGGATCCGGTGACGATGCCACGCCTGGCAGAGTTTCATCTCGGAACCGAGTTGGAGCCGCAGACTTCGACAACCATTATTGTCCAGGTCCCCTCCTTTACTGCCGGTTCACCGGTTCGGTGGCGTGGGCCTGGGATCCAGCACGAGGCCTCGGTCGCCATTGAGGGGCTTCCGTCGTGGTTCTGGGGAGAGTGGCAGCTCAATCAGGAGCTTTATCCAATCGGGGTGGATGTCCTCTTTACCTCCGGAAACGCAATCATTGCTCTTCCTCGCAGCATATCGGTGGAGATCTAAATGGCATATGTGGCTGTTAAAGGGGGCGAGCAGGCTATTCTCAACTCGCACCGCTTGATCGCAGAGGATAGGCGCGGCGATCCTGAAGTCCCCGAACTTGCGGTTACTCAGATTGCCGAGCAACTCGGTCTCGCTGTCGATCGGGTGATGTGCGAGGGCTCGGTCTACGACAGAGAGCTTGCAGCGCTCGCATTGAAGCAGGCTCAGGGCGACGCAGTCGAGGCGATCTTCCTACTCCGGGCTTTCCGGACGACCCTGCCGCGCTTTGCGGTGTCGAAAGCGATCAATACGGATCGGATGGCCATCCTGCGACGGATCTCTGCCACCTTCAAGGACGTTCCGGGAGGCCAGGTCCTCGGTTCGACCTACGAATACACGCATCGGCTGCTTGATTTCGACCTCGTCGACAACGCTGAAGTCGAGGAGCTGAAAGCGGAACTTGGTGAGACCCCGCTTGACGCCAATTGTCCGCGTGCTTTCGACAGCATCTCGGATGAAGGCCTGATCGAAGCCGAAGTGCCTGCGCCAGATGAAGCCTCGGTGTTCGATCTAACGCGAGAGCCTCTGGCGCTACCGGCCGGTCGCGATCAGCGTTTGCAGAACCTTGCACGTGGCGATGAAGGATTTGTCGTGGGATTGGCCTATTCCGCCCTGCGCGGCTATGGCGCAGCCCATCCCTATGTCGGCGAAACCCGGGTCGGAGACGTCGCGATCGAGCTCATTCCCGAGGAACTGGGCTTTCCCGTTTCGATAGGAGACATCACCGTCACGGAATGCCAGACGTTGGACTTGTTTGCGGGCTCGGACGACGAACCAGCACGCTTCACGCGGGGATATGGTCTCTCCTTTGGAAAGAGTGAGCGCAAGGCGATGGGAATGGCGATCGTCGATCGGTCGTTGCGGTCGCGCGAATATGGCGAGGATGTGAAATACCCCGCACAGGACGAGGAATTTGTGCTTTCTCATACCGACAATCTCGAGGCAGCCGGGTTCGTCTCACATTTGACCTTGCCTCACTACGTCGATTTTCAGGGTGACCTGCAGTTCATTCGACAGCTGCGCGAGGCGCAAGTCGGCAGCCGTTCAACCAAGGAGGCGGCGGAATGACTGGCATTCGTGAAGATGCGGCCAAGCGTAGCCGCCAGACGTACAACTTTGCCTATCTCGACGAGCAGTCCAAACGGATGATCCGTCGGTGCATCTTGAAGGCGATGGCCGTTCCCGGCCTGCAGGTTCCATTTGGCAGTCGCGAGATGCCGCTAGCCTACGGATGGGGTACTGGTGGCATACAAGTGACAGCCAGTGTCATCGGCCCCAACGACACGCTCAAGGTGATTGACCAAGGTGCGGATGACGCCACGAACGCGGTCTCGATCCGCCGATTTTTCAAGAGCGTGGCTGGAATCGAGACGAGCGAACAAACCGCTGCGGCCACAATCATTCAGACACGCCATCGCGTGCCCGAAACGCCTCTCAGAGAGGGTCAAGTCATCGTCTACCAGGTTCCCTCGCCAGAACCGTTGCGCAGTCTGGAACCGCGGGAATCTGAGACGCGGAAAATGCATGCCTATGCAGAATACGGCTTGATGAGCGTCAAGCTCTACGAAGACATTGCGCGCTTCGGCCATATTGCCACGGCTCACAGCTACCCGGTCATGACCAACGGGCGATATCTGATGTCACCGTCGCCTGTTCCCAAATTCGACAACCCGAAGATAGCGAACAGTCCGGCGATCCAGCTTTACGGTGCTGGTCGCGAGAAGCGAATCTATGCGGTCCCGCCTTACACGCAAGTGCACAATCTTGACTTCGAAGACCATCCGTTCCGAGTGCAAAAATGGAGGCAATGCTGCGCGCTTTGTGGAGCGACCGACAGTTACCTCGACGAGATTGTCGTGAATAACAGCGGGCATCGAATGTTCGTTTGCTCCGACACCGACTACTGCGCAACCCGTCGAGACCATGGTCACGTTGGACCGGAGGGTCAAGGCAGGGCTCCATTTGAATCGTTCCCGACTTCTAAAATCAAAAAGGGATCGCAATTACGATGAGAACGGCAATTCAGGTCCAACCCAAGCGCCGACAATCACTGCTCTCCGTGCAAAATCTTACGAAGGGCTATGGAAAGACGATCGGCTGCCAGAACATTTCCTTCAACCTCTTCCCAGGGGAGATCATCGCCATTGTTGGCGAATCCGGATCCGGCAAGTCGACCTTGCTCAACTGCCTTTCGGGTCGGTTGATGCCAGATACCGGGTCCGTAGTTTACGACCTCCATGACAAGGGGCCAACGGATATTCTGACATTGTCAGAGCCGGAGCGCCGCAAGCTGATGCGTACCGATTGGGGACTTGTGCACCAGAACCCGCGCGATGGCCTCAGAATGGAAGTCAGCGCAGGAGGCAACATAGGCGAGCGGCCGATGGCCACCGGTGCCCGACACTATGGCCACATACGGCAAGAGGCTCAGAAGTGGCTCGCCCGGGTCGAGATTGATCTGCGGCGCACGGATCATCACCCGAGAACCTTTTCCGGCGGCATGCAGCAACGCCTGCAGATCGCCAGAATTCTCGTCACCAAGCCGCGCCTCGTCTTCATGGATGAGCCGACCGGCGGGCTCGATGTCTCGGTCCAAGCTCGGCTGCTGGATCTGTTGCGACAGTTGGTCCTGGATTTCGGTATCTCGGCGGTGATCGTGACCCATGATCTTTCCGTCGCCCGGCTGTTGGCGGACCGCATCATAGTGATGTGGCGGGGCAACCTTGTGGAGACCGGTCTGGCGGATCAGGTCCTGGATGATCCGCATCACGCCTACACGCAACTTCTCGTATCATCGGTGCTCTAAATGCTCGGAAATGACGTTTCATCGCGCGTGGCGGTCAAACGCTCCGTCAACAACGAACTGAGTTTGACCGGCGCAAGACTCGTCTTGCCGGACGAGGTTTATGAAGGAACCGTCCATGTCGTTGACGGCTGCATCAATGACATCGCTCCTGGAAGGAGCAAGGCGCCCGGCGCGATCGATCTCGGAGGAGGCTATCTTATACCGGGTCTCATCGACCTTCATACAGACAATCTCGAGAAGCATGCTCTACCCCGGGCCGGAGTGCTTTGGAACCCGCTTTCCGCTGTCGTAGCGCATGATGCATTGGTCACCGCAGCCGGCATCACAACAGTTTTCGATTCCCTTTGCATCGGGTCAACGACCCGCGATCACAGAAAGCAAGACGATCGGGCTCGCATTCTGCCCATCCTCGTCGATGGCATCCATGAAGCCCAGGACTGTGGCGTGCTTCGAGCGGACCATCTTCTGCATCTGCGCTGTGAGGTCACGGACGAGGAAGTCCTGTCCAGATTCGCGCCGTTGGTGGACGATCCGCTCGTGAAGCTTGTCTCGGTTATGGATCACGCCCCCGGCCATCGTCAGTCGCCGCAACTCGACCGTTTCCGTCAGATGCAGATCACACAGTATGGCTGGTCGGAAGAGGATGCCGATCGCCATATTGAAGCATGGATGGACGCCTCCCGAACGATCGGACCTCAAAATCAGGCCCGTATCGTTGCGCTTGCCCGTGCTCGGCAACTGCCGATCGCCAGCCACGATGATGAAACAGCCGAGCATGTTCGAGAGGCAAAATCTGCCGGCGTGCTGATCTCCGAATTTCCGACGACGCGGGCTGCAGCGGAAACGGCGCATTCGCTCGGCGTTCGTGTGCTGATGGGCGCGCCCAACGTCGTTCGCGGCAACTCGCATTCAGGAAACATAAGCGCCCGGGATTTGGCGACAACCGGACATCTCGATATCCTCGCCTCGGATTACGTTCCGGCAAGCCTGCTGCATGGTGCTTTTCAGCTGACCAGGGACCCGGTCGGGATGAGCTTGCCGCGGGCGATCTCTACCGTCAGTTCAGCTCCTGCCTCGGCTACCGGCCTAGCCGACAGGGGCGCGATCAAGATCGGCAGCCGAGCCGATCTCTGCCACGTCATTGAGATCAACGACATTCCACTTGTACGCAAAGTCTGGAAAGAAGGCGGGCAGGTCTTTTGACAAAACGCAGATCACAAGACGTCTCCTTCGATCAGACCGGGAGAACCGTTCCAATGAAATCCGTAACGAACGCTGCGCTCCGCGCCATTAGCCTTTCCAAAAGCTTTACGCTCCATACCCAGGGCGGCATCGTCCTACCCGTTTTCGACAACATCGAGCTGACGGTGGAGTCCGGCGAATGCGTCTGCCTGCGCGGGCCGTCTGGCGCCGGCAAGTCAACCCTGCTGCGTTCGCTCTATGCCAACTACAAGCCGGACGAAGGCCAGATCCTAGTCGAGCATATGGGCGAAACCGTCGATCTTCTCGCCGCTGAACCCTGGGAAGTCGTGGAGATCCGCCGCTCGACCATCGGGTATGTCAGCCAATTCCTGCGCGTCATTCCACGCGTCGGGGCTCTCGATGTCGTCGCCGAGCCGGCGATCGCCAACGGCATGCCGGCCGATGGAGCCAAGGCCCTTGCCAAGAACCTGCTGACCCGGCTTCGCATTCCCGAGCGTCTTTGGTCGCTGGCTCCGGCCACCTTCTCCGGTGGCGAGCAGCAGCGCGTCAACATCGCCCGCGGCTTCCTCGTGGATTACCCCGTCTTACTGCTTGACGAACCGACCGCCTCGCTTGACGCCGCCAACCGTGTGACCGTCGTTGACCTGATCAACGAGGCGAAATCTCGCGGCGCCGCGATCGTTGGCATCTTCCACGACGAGGAGGTTTGGGAAGCCGTTGCCGACCGGTTGTTCGAGATCGACAATCAATCGCCATAGCGGTGCCGGCCGCGACCCTGACGAAGGCATGCGCCTGATGCCGGAACCATCCAGTCCCCGCTACGCCATTTACTAAACTCCGGCTCGCGAACATCCGCACATCCTAGCGGCGTGTGCATGGCTTGGCCGCGATGCGTTCGCACCTGATGCTGGTAACAGGGCGGTCCGAGGGCCCTCGAATTCACGTCGGAACCGCGCCCCATACGGCTTTCACGCGACGCTAAAAGCGCCGTTCCGGTTGACAGAAGGCACTTCGGTCGAGGATCTGGAGCAGGTGCTGAGCAAGTTTGCTGCATCGCGGCCCCTCTTGCCCGATCGGGCCATTGAAGATCGATCTTCTCGGTGGTTTCTTCGCCCTCATGCCCGTTCACCCCATCCCGCCTTGCGCGGTTTTGCTGCGCAGATCGTCGAAGAATTCGGTCGATTCCGGGCGCTGATGGACGGAGACGACCTCAAGCGGCGCATCAGTCGGGAGCTCGATGAAGTCGAGACGACCAATTTAGTCACCTGGGGCTACCCTTACGTCTCAGGCCGGTTCCGCTTCCATATGACCTTGACCAACCGCCTCCCGGAACAGCGCGCCGGAATGCCTGCCCGTCTGGAAATGATCTTCGAGCCGTATCTGTCCGAAGACTATCATATCGACGCCCCGTCGCTCTTTGTGCAGGAACTCCGAAATGCCGATCTCGTCGTCCGCTCTCAGTTCGCGCTGAAGACCGGCGCGGCTCTCCAGACGGCGGTCTGAAGGCCATGGCGTCGCATGGCCGTCTTGCCCTTGTCGTCGGTCCCAGCGGTGCCGGAAAGGACACGCTGATCGACTATGCGCGCGACCGCCTTCAGGCCGATCCACGCTTTCATTTCGTGCGCCGGATCATCAGCCGGCCGGCAGGGCCCGGCGAGGACCACCGGCCCGTCGACCGGGACGATTTCGACCGTCGTGTTCTCGAAGGTCCTTTCGCCCTTCACTGGCAGGCGCATGGCCTCTCCTATGGCATTCCGTCCGAGATCGATGGCTGGACGGAACGCGGCGATGTCGTGGTGGCCAATGGCTCGCGCGCCGCCCTTCCGGATGCGCGGCGGCGCTACCCGCAACTGTTTGTGATCAATGTCAACGCGCCAATGGAGGTATTGGCGAGGCGCCTGGCCGAACGGGACGCGAAAACCCGGAAAGTGTGAGGCAGCGTTTGATTCGAGGCGACCAGCATCCGGTCGAAGGTGCTGACGTTGTGCATATTGACAATTCGGGTTCGGTTGAGGTGTCTGGCGAACGCCTTCTCGCCACGTTTGTTGCACACGTTGGCTGGGGGAAGTGAGCGATGCATGCGGCAACGCACGCTGATCGCCGTGCGGCAGTTGTCTCGATTGATTTAATTGCATATGGCCGAAAGCTGTACGAGACATTCGCGTATCTATCTACACTGTCTACACTGTCGGTCGATCGCGGTCCGTACCATGTTGAAGCTCCTCCGTCGCAACTTGCGCCGCTGTTAACGCGAACTGCGCGGCCGCTGCGCTCGAAGAGACCTGGGATCTCGCCTTGCCGTTGCCACGGAGATTCCAAAGAACGCATGAGGTCTCGCGGACCTCTCCTTGCGTCTCTGTCATCCGAAGAATTTTTTGTGTCGAGGATAGCTGAATGACATCTGGCTTCTGATTTCTGACGTTTGAAGGCCCATCTCATCATATCTGTTGTCGACGGCGAATCCTGTCGTTTGCAGGGCTCGCCGAATTCGGAACGGCTAGATGAAAGCCCTTACGGTCCATTCGAGACTGGAGCCTCTTCTTAACGATGGGCCAATCATCCCCCAAGCAGCTGGCGACAACCAAGTCACAAACCTCGCCGCCACGCAATCGGAACCGACTTCTGAGAACTCCTTCTTGCACAAAGCCGATCCGATCCAGAAAGCTAAAGCATCTTTACATTTCCGGTATGAACAAAATATTCGCAGCGATTGACCCTCAGGTCTTCGTAGAGCTGCTTCAGCAGCTAAAAAAGTCGCTTCCGCGTTCACGTGGGTACCCCAAGCGTGCGGCGACAGCCAGTTGCTGCCAACCGTCACTCGCTCTTCGAAGACATCTATATCCTTGAAACCGAATGCTCCGGCAATTTTGCCGGCGCCAACAGTCCCAAGCACATAGACCTGCCGTTGCCTGCTCACCGTTTCTGCGATCATCCTGACAACCAATCCCGGAACCCTGAAGCGGTTGCGCCATTTGCGCCGAGAAATTGCCAGATTCTCTCATCGGCCGCGGCGCTCCGGAGCTCTTCCTCGTGTCCCTCATTCAGCGGCTCCAGCACGACGGTGTCACCCCGGATTAGGCTCGGAGCCCTGAGGAAGGGATCAATCATTTCGAAGACCGCTGCTTTCATTGCCCATCCTCCTCTTCAGGTCTATCCAATTAGAATCGGCAGGCCCCGGTCGGCGCCGTGGTCCGAACGCGATGATTGGCCGACCGAACGGAGAAGGTCAGGCCGAACGAGACTCTGAGGAACAAAATGGCGATCGCGCTTCTCGTCGAAGGGACGTTGCCGAGGAAGACGAGACCCCGAGTGACCTTCCATACCAGATAAAGGTAATCCGGGGCCGCAATGATCAACATCGGAATGCGCCGCCACGCAGCGACCACCGCCGATTTGGCCCCGCCCGAACCTCCCAATACGCCGGAGCCGCACAGTAGACGATGTCACCCGTCCGATCGCTTTCTACCCAAATCATGCTGTCGACAGAGAAAAAAGCACGGTCCCGAAGAGAAAGTGGAAGACGATTGAAGCAGGTTGTCCCGAGAGAATACGCAGCCGAAGAGCAGGGGGAGGGAGGTTCAAACATAGCACGCCGGAGAGGGAACAAGAACCGTTGGGTCCAAGGGCGATTTCTCCTCTTAGGGCGTGGTAGATCAGCACGGCGCTGACGGCATTGACTGATTGGAAAATGCTATCTGAATGGAAATCTCCTGCGATGCAGCCCTGACGAAGAGTGCCATGATGGCAACACCACCGTTGCGAAACCGCTATGTCCGCGTTGCAAGCCGTGTCCGACGGCACGGCGCAAAAACGCTAATGTTGCCGCAGGAAGATTTCGAGATTGCTGATGAGCCAAAATTGCCTCCCAAACGCATCGGATGCGTGAGCAGCCTGCGCGTCGTACCAGCCTTTGAGCGCCCCGACATCGATGAAGTCGGCGATGGCAGGGGTGCTCTTGAATAACATGTCCCGGAACGGACGCGATCCCTTGCCGGCTGCCCATTGACCCAACGGCAACGGAAAGCCGAGCTTTTTCCGTGTCATGACGGACGACGGCAGCACTTGGGTGTAGGAGTTCCGCAACGGCACTTTCGAGACGTCCAAACGCTCGCTGAACGAGTTGATCGGCGTTGCGCAAGCCTTTATCGCGGCCCACCTGCTGCGCCAGCGCAGACGCTCTGCCGGCCTCATCGATAGCGCCCGCTCCACGATCCGATGATCGGTGAAGGGAACGCGAGCCTCGACGCCCGCTGCCATCGTCGTGTTGTCGACCATCTCCAGTAGGGCGGTCAGATGATGCTCGACGAAGAAGCCGGCTATGCGTGCGGCTGGACTGTCACCTGCCGAAAGGTATGCCTCTTCCATCCACTCGATCAGAGTGTGGTCGTCGTTGATCGCACGCCTCCACGCTTCCGTGGCCAACGATAGTTTTTCGCCAATCGGGAAATACGCGTATTGATTTATGAACAGCTCGAATTCCGAGCACCGCTCGTTTGGCAGGCCGACATGTCGCCGTATTGGACGGCCAAAACGAGCCGGAATCCACGCAAGCCAGCTGTCTCGCATCAAATCGAAGGGCAGCCGATATATCCGACTGTAACCGGCAAAGAGTTCGTCGGCGCCTTCACCAGTTAGCACCACTTTGTAGTCCGCTCCAACTCGTTGCGCGAGGAGGTACATAGCCGTTTCATTGTGCATGCCAAGCGGATGACAACGCAGCGCAATAAGTCTCGTCACGGTCTCGATGTCAGTCGCCGACGGCAGAGGAACCAGGCGGTGAGGCGCACCGATCATTGCCGCGACCTCAGCGGCAAACGGACTTTCGTCATAGCCGTCACCTCCGACAACCCCGGTGAAACAGGTGGGTTTTATCGATGAGCAATTTGTGATCTCGTAAGCAACTATGCTGGAATCTAACCCCCCGGACAGGAGCATCGCCACCGGCGTGTCTGCAACCAGATGTTCCTCAACAGCGGCGCCGATCATCTGCTGAATGGGGGCGTCTTCCATCTTGTCGGGCGTCCGCGACCACCACCGCTCATGCCGCCGCTCGCCTCCTTGCAAGCGCATCCAGGTGCCGGGAGGCATCTTCTTGATGTTGGTAAACAGCGAACGCTCGCCAAAGACGGCACGGAACGAAAGGAAGTTCGACACTCCGATCGGATCAATGGACCCATTGACACCGGGCCAACGAAGAATTGCTGAGGGCTGCGAAGAGAAAGCAAGGCCGGTCGGCGTATCAGCATAGTAGAGAGGCTTTATTCCCAGACGATCGCGAACCAAGAATGTGGCCTGAGAGCTCGGATCATAGAGCGCAAAGGCGAACATTCCTCGAAACAGGTGTAGGCAGTCGATGCCCCAGGTAGCGAAAGCCTTGCAGATCACCTCGGTATCCGACGTGGTGCGAAATATCGCTCCCTCCTTCTCTAACGCGACGCGAAGTTCCCTGAAGTTGTAGATTTCGCCATTGTAGGTGATGACGATCCCGGTATCCGCTTCAACGAACGGCTGATTGGAACGAGGGTCGAGATCGATAATCGAAAGCCGGCGATGGGCAAATCCAAAATTCCGGCCAATGTAGCAGCCGCCGGCATCTGGTCCGCGATGGGCAATCTCTTCTGCGCAGCGCTCCAGCACGTCTCTAGAAAGGGAGATATCACGCGCATGGGCAATGAAACCAAAAATGCCGCACAATGTGGCCTCTCCTTCGCATGGCTACATGGCCGATCGAGATGCCTCGAGGGCAGTCGGTTTGGTTGGAGTCGTCGGCCAAGCAGACGCGCAACAATTCACTGCAACGCTGGTTGCAATCTCGGATTTGAAACCTAGGTCGAGCCTCTGTTCTGGGCGCCAGCACGGTTATCGCACGAAGTCCGACAGGCTTTCCTTAGCCTTTGACTGCGATCATCTGTATGCAGCCGTCACCAAACCAAAACCTGGCGAGCGGGTGGTGGTAGTGCAGATACATCGGAGCCAGAAACCGGCGAACGTTTTTGAAGCCTTTCGTGTATCTTGAGACCCGTCGCACCGCGCCAAAACCGTTCTCGCGATACCAGTCACGCATTTGTTGTTCGGTAAAGGCGAACTCGTGATACGTGGGGGCCTGGAAGCGATCACGCACCGTGACGAACAGGTCATCATCGAACAGGCTTCGAAAGAAACCATCCTCTCCTTCAAGAACGGGAGATTCGTTTTGACCCTTAACGGCCAACAACCAGTCAATCGCTTCTTTGGCCGTGCGGCCATCAAGATCGTTGATTGTCTGCCGGAATTGAGCGTCGGAAGCATACAGTTCACGAAGATGGTTGATGCAGCGATAGAGAACCCCGTTTCCGGTCCCCATAATGGTCAGAAAGAAATGTCCGCCCGGCCGCGTCACCCTTGCCAGTTCGTCAAACCCTTTGCGCGGATTCGCTGTATGAGGCAGGACCCCCGCGCAGTGTACGAAGTCAAAGGTTCCATCGGCGAACGGCAAATTCAGAACACTCCCATCGACTAGTACCGATCTCGCGCCGAATTTCGAAAGGCGTCGAGCGGCACAATCCATCCACTCCTCCCCAAGTTCAAGCGAAGTGACTTTGGCGGCACCTTTCTCCAGGAAGGCATAGGATGCATTCGCGTTTGATCCACAACCGGCGTCTAGGAAATTAAGTCCAGCGAAGCCTCCGGAGTTAAAGCCGAAGTATTCTTCATCAATTAACGAAACCAATCGGGTGAATATATGCTCGTTATTCTCTTGCTGTCGCTGATAGCGATCGAAGACCGTGCGCGTCTCACTTTCGAAAGATCCGTCCATGGCTTCTTCTCCTCCGATGCATCAGGATGCGAATTCAGGCGTTAACAAAGCGATTGATCCGATTGCCGCAAGTACGAGGTTGGTCAGCCGTAGCGCATTGCCCGTGCCCGGAAATCTGAAATGCGAGAGATGCAGAACTGACAGAAGAAACGCTGCTCCAATCAAAAGCGTGCCAAGGTTCTGGACCGGCACGACCCGATTGGCGGCGAATAGAAGTGCCAATACGAAGAGGTCATTATTCAGCGGCAGGCCTCTACCGAAGCCGTCAGCATCGAGCCCGAACGTTGAAAAGTAGCTGAGGCGGAGAGCTCCAGACACGACAAGGCAGACCGCAGCTAACAATGCGGGAACAGAGAACGCATTAAAAGATAAAATTAGAACCGCCGGAAAGACAGCCGCGTATACCAGATCCGCTAACCCATCGAAGGCACTTCCAACCTGTGCCGTCAATGCTGATCGCTTGATGGAACTCTTGGCCACCATGCCGTCGGCGTCATCCGCTAAAAGAGCCCATAACCCAAAACAGATGCCAACTTCGAAGCGTCCGACCAGCGCAAAATAGATTGCCGACGTGGCGAAGATAAGTCCGAGAGCCGTAATGGCGTTCGCAGGATCAAACAGATAACGGATCATCATCCTACTCCCCAACGGCGGCCCGTGGTAGGACTGCTGTCATCTCTGCGGCTCAAGCATAAAATGCACGCCTAACTCTTTTCACTCGATCCTCGCAGGCTTCGACCGCTTGCTGCAGACCACCTTTTACCGATCAGGCGGACAAGGATTCCTGAGTGAACGTCGCAGTTTATTCAGCAAGAGCAATCCAACTTAAAAAGCGTTTTTGTTGTCAGCATCTTGGACGTGCGCGCGTCCGTTCTGTCTGTTGCTTCGACGCAATTTTGTCAGGCATTCGACAATGGAGAAGCCAAGTAAATCCGGCGAGAGCCTCGCGGATTCGGGGTTGCGGGTGAGCGAGCTCGTGCTCTGACGGTGCGGCAAGCCGATCCGCGAGCCACTGATGCAGAGCGAGAACGTCTATACTATGGGACAAGACCAATGCCGCTGACATGCGGCATCCTGGTCGTGCCTTCCCGGGCGTTCTTGTCCAAGGTGACAGCCTTTATGTGCTGTGTCAGCGAGCGGATCTGGCCTGCATGGAAGTCGGGCGAGGTTCGCCGCGAACTGAATGATCTTCGCAGCGCTCTGTGGTCATACCTCAACCATGTTATTATGGCTACATTGCTAGAAGCGACTGACATAGCGCTTCCCTCTCAACGGCGCTCGCATGTTGCCTTGCGGAACACCGACATGTATCGCGAAGATTTATTGTCAAATGGGCGCCGCTGCCAGTCTCCGTGGCGCTCAAGAAGCACAAGTCCGCTTATCCTTGCGAGCAAGTCGAGTTCAGTTGGATAGACATATCGCATCTTAAGCGGCATCGTCCGGCCCCCTGCCGGTGTAATCCAGAAGTCCAGAGAAATTAAATGCTGCTGATTGCGGTCGTGTCTGGCAAAACGAATCATCGCGCGCTGCTCATCTACATGTATAACTGTTGTTCTTTGGTCACGATACATACCTTCACCGGAGAAGTCACCAGTATATGGATAGTTCAAATCGACTACAAGGCAGCCATTCGATTTTAGAGCCTTTGCAGATGATGTCAAACAACTGATCTGTTGCTCGACTGTAGTCATAAGCGAGAAGGTGTTACCAACGCAGTACACGAGATCGTATTGGGTGCCGAGGTCGAACTCTGCCATGTCGCCTACGTGTGCTGTGACAGACTGTGCACCTTTCTTTGCGCAAAGCGAGGCAAGCATCTTCTCCGAGTTATCCAGACCGTGAACCGAAGCTCCTGTTTTCGAAAGGGGTAAGGCGAAGTGGCCGTTTCCGACGCCCAATTCGAGTGCGGTTCCGTTCTTTGCGAAGGGCGCGAGAAATCGGACTGCCCGCTCGATCTCGATCGACTTGTTGAGCGCTTCCCCATATTCATCGTATATATCACTCCATATTTCGCCATAGGCGGTATATGCATCTTTTTCTTTCCCAGGATCGTTCATGACGTTTCCTCGCTTGCTGACTTGATCAATAGGTCGAGTCGGCCCTCTCCGACTTGCCATGAGAGTTGCATCGACCGGTTCTGTGCTGCCTCAATCCTGCTGGACAGCTCTTTGCGAACAGAACCCAGACCCTCGACCGCTACCTGGCCGCCGACATTGAGAAAATGGTACCGCGGCAACGGCGAACGACAATCAGGGCGTCGCTGACAAGCGGGCCCACTCAAATCCTCACGCTCTCTGATGTACCCCCAGCACAAGAATCAAACTCGCTATCAAGGACCGGGCGCTCCCCCAGCCGATGAGAATTATCACGGCCGCGGGAACACCACGCCGGCGAACTCGTCGAAGCTCTTAGAATTCCCTCCAATCCCGATGAAGGTGCTCGTCTCGCACGCAACGTGCCCGTCCCGATGGTCCAGAAACCAGGTCCAGAGCATGGCTGCGACACCGAGCTCAATCCTTCCTTTGAGCGAGGTACAGCCCCACGACCGCGAACAAGTATGCGAGCACAGTGATGGCAGATGGCATTCGCGTAATCACGCAGGTAGCCGATCATCTCCTTGCTCCTGCCGCGAGTGAGACTGAAGATGCACCGGGTAATGCAAGTGCCGGTGGCAGCGCGAAAATCTCCTCCGCCAACTGGAGATCGGCCTCGCTGTCGATCTCGAACCAGCGGGTGTCGCTGCAGTCAGCCGCAGAAAGCGGCAGCTCGCGGTTTTCCACCAGAAGGGCCAGAATCTGTTCGACATAGGCGGTCCGATGCCCGCTTTCGACTGCGCGATGTAGCGCCGGCACTAGCCGATCGTGCAGTGCCGCCGCAGAGAGATGGGTCAGGTTGATCGTCTTGAAGAGACTCCTTGCCTGCGCCTGGGCCGGCGTCTGGTTCATCACGAACGTGGAGACGGAGTGATCTCCGGCCAATTCGACCGCCGACCCGCTCATTGCTTCGGTGAATGCGGCTACCGCTGCGACGTTCTTTTTCGTCGGGGAGACAGTCCGAAGCGTCCGTTCCAGCACCTCGCGCTCAAAGAACACATCGCCTTCGAGCAAGACAGTGTCGCCGGCAAGCATTGTGTTCCGCGCCAGCCAGAGAGAATAGGCGCTGCCGGTCCGGTCAAATATCGGATTGTAGACATACTCGATTTCCACACCCTCTGAGCGCCGGCCGCACGACTTCTCGATGGCTTCCTTGCGGTAGCCCACGACAATGGTCGCTTCGCATATCCCGAGCTCGGAGAGCTGATGCAGCGCGTTGTGCAGCATAGGGGTGCCGTTTACCTTCACCAGAGGTTTCGGAACGGCATCCGTGTGAGGGCGCAGTCTCGATCCCACGCCTGCGGCGAGGATGACCGCCCGAGTACGGTTGGTCATATCAATGTCACGTCCTTCTGATGAGAGGCTCAGGCAGCCACATGTCTGGTCTTGAGGCTGTTCAACGTTTCGACGACCCTCTGCAGTCCCTGCTCCAGCTGGCCTGGGGGCGCCCCGAAGGACAGTCGCAGACCATTCGGATCACCAAACGTGCCACCGGCGACGGAGCCCACCCCGGTTTCCTCGAGAAGCAACCGGCCAATGTCGTCTGTGGTGCGTACGTGCCCCCCCTGCGGCAGCGAAGCGACCAACGTGCTCAGGTCGAGATAGAAGAAAAACGAACCCTCGGCGCGCGGTGCATCGATATCGCGTAGGCCGGACAGAATGTGCAGCCCCACGGTACGAGCATCCGTCAATTGCCGGTGCATCTCCCGTTCGAAACGGCCGTCACCAAACTGTAGGTGATGCAGAATGGCGTGTTGCGCGATCACGTTGGGGTTAGAGGTCGTGTGACTCTGCAGTTTCTTGGCCGCGGAAACGATCTCCTGCGGCGCAGCAAAATAGCCCAGCCGCCATCCGGTGATCGCCAGCTCTTTTGAGAAGGCATTTACCAGGATTGTCCGCGACCGAACCCCGGGATGGGCCATGACAATGGACTCATGGCGCCCACCCGTGAAGACAAAGCTGGAATAACATTCGTCGGAAACGATCCAGAGCTGGTACTTGATTGCGATGTCGCCAATGGCCTGAAGCGTTGTTCGATCGTAGACAGCGCCTGTGGGATTGTTAGGCGAGTTGATGATGATAGCTTTCGTGCGCCGTGTGACGGCGGCGCGGATTGCGCCAATGTCGGGAACATAGGTTGGCGGCCGGACATCGACGAATACGGGTTTTGCGCCGGCAAGAAGAACTTGGGACGGGAATGTCGGCCAGCACGGGCGAAAGATGATGACCTCGTCGCCTGGGTCGAGCACAGCCAGAGCAGCGTCGAGCAATCCTTGTTTTGCGCCCGCGGTGATGACGATATCGTCGGTGTTCCAGCCAACGCCTGTTTCGATCGTCAGTTTTTTCGCGACGGCTTCCCGGAGCGGTGCCAGACCGATTGAATCCGTGTAGCGGTTCATGCCGGCATTGATTGCGGCGATAGCTCCATTGCGAACTGACGTAGGCGGCTCGATGATCACCTCGCCGGCCGCCAGATCGATGATCTGACGGCCGGCCGCGGCAGCGACCTTGGCTGCCTCGCGGGCGGCGGCAGTGCCCGGACCTGAAAGCAAGGACATCCGCTGCGCAAGCATGTGCGCCTCTCCTGAGCTAATTGTCGAATTTTTGAACTTGGTCCGAGTCGCTCGGACGTCGCTCTGCTGTCCGCTTCGGCAGATACTGTTCTTCCGCCTGAGCCAGTTCGTGATAGCCGATCAGGCTGAACAGCTCGTCGAGGCCGGCAACCTGGTCCTCTATCCCGGCGATGCTTTCTTCCGACCAGATGCGGCCGCAGATGTCACGCATGCCAGCGATCGCCGCCCGCATCGAATGGTTGGCCCAGATTACCGTCGAAATGCCGGCATCACGAAAAACCGAAGCCGGCGTTTTGTAGTATTTGGTGGGGACGATGACGATCGGCAGCTTGTTGTTCCATTCCTGGGCGAAGGTCAGGATCTCGTCTGCGACGGCCTTGCCGGAGTGTATGAGGATCGCGTCGGGGCCGGCTTCTGCATAAGCCTCGGCCCGGACCAGCGCCTCATCGAGACCGTGACCGGCGATCAGCGCCTCGATCCGCGCGACGACGACGAAATCCGGTCCCGTCGTGTCTTTCACGGCTTTGAGCCGGCCGCAGAATTCGTCGATGTCAGCAAGCGGATGCCGATCCCCGACAAAGGAGTTCAACTTCGGAAAGCCCTTGTCTTCAAGGCACATGCCGCTGGCCCCGCGTTGCTCAAGCTTCCGCGCGACCAAGCGAGCATTGTTGAAATTTCCGAAGCCGCTGTCACCATCGACAAGAACAGGGATGTCCGTCGCATCGACTATGCGCTCGACGACGTCGACGACTTGGGTCCAACTCGCTTCGTTGGCGTCGCGATAGCCGAGCGCCGAGGCGATGGAAAGACCAGAGGCCCAGAGCCCGCGAAAGCCGACACGCTCGGCGATCGCTGCCGAAAGCCCATCATGCGCTTCCATCAAAAATGTGAGGTCGTTGGAAAAAATGAGCTCGCGAAGGGTCGTCGATGACGCCGTCACCGGCAAGACTTCCGCCCCGAACGAAATCGCCTTGCTCATTGTATGACCTCCTCCATAACTCAGGTCCAATTGAACTCGGTGAACGGGACGATTACTTATCGTCGCCCTGACCTCGCTAACGAAAAGTCCTTTGGCCTACATATGCGCAATGATCGTGAGATCCGCTGGAAGCGGCTCTGTGCCGGAGCGCACGTTACAGCTCAAGCAGCAAGAGCCATGCCAGCTAAAAAGCCGTTGTTATTGCAAGGTTGGCTTTGCGCGGCTGGTTTCGTTTGTTAGCGACGAAACCATTCTGTCGCGATTGCGACAGTGGACAAGCTATATCACGGTGCGAGGTTGGCAGGTCGCCCCGTAATTATGATGTCCTTGGCCACGCTAGAGCACGTCCTGTTAATCCGGTTCATATCTAGCGGCTTTGCTATGTCCTTTGCACCCTTGATTGCCCCAGAGATCTACGCGCCGCGCTCGGATTTTCATCTGCTGGGTATCGTCGCGCACAACGCGAAGTTGGCGCGCTGCAGGCACAGCAGCTCATTGACACAATCGCTTTGCTAGAAACCCTCGAGGCGCAGAACCTCTTCGACGAGTTGGCGCTGTGCGGATGGAAATAACTGTCGGCCGAACGGGCCAATCATGTGTGATCTCGCGCTCTTTGATCTTTTCGCCAGCCAGTGTGCCGATATTCCTTCCGTCGCGTAGGACCGTCACCCTATCGGCAAGCGTCAGCACTTCCTTTCCACTCTTGTGTGAAATTTACACGATGCCCACGCCATCGATTTCTTCAGGCGCGTGATCGTTACGAAAAGCGCCTCGGCCTCTTGGTTCGTTAGTGCCCCGTCGGTTCGTCAAAACTGACGAGCAGTTAAACGCTGTAGCTCTTTGCCATCTCGACCGTCTGCTGGCGTGCAAGCGACAGTTCCCACGATGGCACCCTGATCGAGATGGCAGCCACAATCCTCGAAGCGCCCAGCATCGCGGTAGAGCGATGCCTAACCGTCGACCCCCTTTTCAAACAGCCCGATTTTCCCATCGGCGCGAAAAATCGGAACAAAATTCCTTATCTCTATAGATTTTATAGAATATGGTTTGACCTAATGTGGGCTGGCCTCAAGCGCAGGCAAGATGTGGGAGAGTGGTGACTTGGCAGGGCTATCGGTTCTCGGAATATCGGGCGGCGTAAACACACCATCCCGCACCACCGCGGTGGTGAACGCGCTTGTCAAGGCGGTCGCGTTGCGCGTGCCGGCCGACACCGGTCTGATCGAGATCACCGAGGCGGCACCCTCGCTTTTCGCCGGGCTATCCCGCGACGCACTTGGTGCATCCGGAGAAGCGATCATCCAGCGTGTCGAGAAGGCCGACCTGCTCGTGGTCGGAACGCCTGTCTATCGAGCATCCTACACCGGTGCCCTCAAACACCTGTTCGATCTCGTCGATTATCGTGCGCTGACCGGCAAGACCGTGCTGCTCGCGGCGACCGGTGGCAGCCCATACCATGGCCTGGTGCTCGAACATCAGCTCCGGCCATTGTTCGGCTTTTTCGGTGCCGTCACCGTTCCGACTGGCGTCTACGGCGAGCCCGACGATTTCATAAGCGCCGAAATCGTCGGCGCAGCAGTCATCGAGCGCATTTCGAGGGCCGCTACTGAAGCGGTCTCCTTGCTCAATTCCAGTCATGCAGACGCTGCCGTCGCCACGCGCGTCGGCTGAGCCAATCAAAGGGGAAACGACGACATGACCTCGCATTCCGACAGCCTCAAATTCGCCTACTGGGTTCCGAATGTCTCGGGCGGACTGGTCATCTCCAACATCGAGCAGCGGACCGGCTGGGATATCGATTACAACCGCAAGCTTGCCCAAATCGCCGAGGCCAACGGCTTCGATTTCGCGCTGAGCCAGATACGCTTCACCGCCGGCTACGGCGCCGACAACCAGCACGAATCGGTGTCGTTCAGCCATGCCTTGCTTGCCGCCACCACAACGCTGAAGGTCATCGCGGCGATCCTGCCCGGCCCATGGAATCCTGCGCTGGCAGCCAAGCAGATCGCTACCATCAACCACCTGACCAACGGCCGCGTCGCCGTCAATGTCGTCAGCGGCTGGTTCCGCGGCGAGTTCGCCGCCATTGGCGAGCTCTGGCTCGACCATGACGAGCGCTACCGGCGTTCTGAGGAATTCATCCGGGCGCTGCGTGGTATCTGGACCGAGGACAGCTTCACGCTGAAGGGCGATTTCTACCGCTTCACCAACTATTCGATGAAGCCCAAGCCGATCGAGCCCTTGCCCGAGATCTTCCAGGGCGGCTCGTCGCGCGCCGCGCGCGACATGGCGTCTCGTGTCTCCGACTGGTATTTCACCAACGGCAACACGCCGGAGGAGATCCGGAAGCAGGTCGACGACATCCGCGCCAAGGCGAAAGCCAATGGCCACAACGTCAAGATCGGCGTCAATGCCTTCGCCATCGCTCGCGAGACCGAGGCAGAGGCGCGCGCAGTGCTCGACGAGATCATCGCCAAGGCCAATCCCGAGGCAGTCCAGGGTTTTGCCGATCAGGTCAAGAATGCCGGCAAGGCCTCGCCGGAAGGCGAAGGCAATTGGGCGAAATCCTCCTTCGAGGATCTCGTGCAATACAATGACGGCTTCCGCAGCAATCTCATCGGCACGCCGGAGCAGATCGCTGAACGCATCCTCAAGCTCAAGGACGCCGGCGCCGACCTGATCCTGCTCGGCTTCCTGCATTTCCAGGAAGAGGTCGAGTTCTTCGGCAAGCGCGTCATCCCGCTGGTGCGCGAACTGGAAGAGGCTCGCGACAGGGAACTTGTCGCCGCGGAATAGGTCAGGCGCGGCCCTCGGGCCGCGGCCGGTTCTCCTTCAAATCAGGGACGTTTCATGATTGGTGCTTCGCTGGGAGTCGCCGCATACGAGCGCGCGCCCGAAATTTCAGGCATTCTTGCTGGTGCTGGTCCCGTGAAGGGCACGCGCCCGGCGCGCCTGTCGGCAAAGGCTGATGCGATGCTGGCCCTGAGCGGGATCGGCATTTCCTTTGGCGGCGTCAAGGCGCTGAGCGACATTGATCTCGAGGTCAAAGCCGGTGAGATCCGCGCGGTGATCGGCCCCAACGGCGCTGGCAAATCTTCGCTGATCAACATAATCAGCGGCCTCTATCACGCCGACCACGGCACGATTGCAATCGACGGCCAGTCCTTCTCCCGGGTGCCGGCGAGTCGTCTGACGCGACTGGGCGTTGCACGAACCTTCCAGAACCTGGCACTGTTCGGCGGTCTCTCCGTGCGCGACAACGTCGCGTCCGGCCGCGTCTACACCAGGCGCGCCAGTTTTGTTGAACACATTGCCAGTCTGCCACGCGCCCGGCGTGAAGATGCGGGAATCGCCGAAAAGGTCGATCAGACAATCGCCTTCCTGCATCTCGGGGCCGTCGCCGACCGCCTGGTCGCCACCTTGCCCTACGGCCTGCAGAAGCGGGTCGAACTGGCCCGCGCCCTGGTCGCCGAGCCGAAGATCCTGCTGCTCGACGAACCGATGGCCGGCATGACGGCGACCGAGAAAGCCGAGATGGCCGGGTTCGTGCGCGCCGCGCGCGACCGACACGGCGTCACCATCATTCTGATCGAGCACGATATCGGCGTGGTCATGGGACTCTCCGACCGGGTCGCCGTGCTCGACTACGGCCGCAAGATCGCAGACGGGACGCCGGCCGAGGTCAGGACCGATCCGGCAGTGATCCGGGCCTATATCGGCACCGCCGATGGCGAGGACATCCGATGAGCCACTATGATTTCCTCTTCGTCATCGAAGTGCTGGTCGGCGGCCTGCTCTCTGGCGTCATGTATTCGCTTGTCGCCATCGGTTTCGTGCTGATCTACAAGACGTCGGGCGTGCTGAACTTCGCGCAGGGGTCGATGGTGCTGTTCGCAGCGCTCACCTTTGTCAGCCTCGTCGAACGCGGCATCCCCTTCGCGCTTTCGCTGCTCATCACCTTCGCGGTCATGGTCGCGCTGGGCTTCACCATCGAGCGGATTGTGCTCAGGCCGCTGGTCAATCGCTCGCCGATGACCCTGTTCATGGCCACACTCGGCCTGTCCTACATCATCGAGGGCGCTGCCCAGCTGATGTGGGGCACCCAGGTGCACGGGCTCGATCTCGGCATAGACGACACGCCCTTTGAGGTCGGCGGCATCCTGATCTCGTCGTTTGACCTTCTCGCCGCAGGCGTTGCCGCGGCGATGGTGGCGGGCTTGAGCGCATTTTTCTATTGGACCCGGATCGGGCTGGCGTTTCGCGCCGTCGCCGACGACCAGTTCGCGGCGCTCGCCGTCGGGCTGCGGCTGCCCCGGATATGGGGAACGGTGTGGACGGCCGCGGGGTTCGTGGCGCTGGTCGCGGGACTGCTTTGGGGCGCGCGTCTCGGTGTCCAGTTCTCGCTGTCGCTGATCGTTTTGAAGGCGCTGCCGGTGCTGGTGCTTGGCGGCTTCGATTCCATCCTCGGCGCCATCGTCGGCGGCCTCATCATCGGCGCCAGCGAAAAACTCGCCGAGGTCTATCTCGGCCCCTTTGTCGGCGGCGGCATCGAAGGCTGGTTCGCCTATGCGCTGGCGCTGGTGGTCCTGCTGGTGCGCCCATCCGGCCTGTTTGGCCAGAAAACCGTCGAAAGGGTCTGACCGATGGCCGTGCAAGCGCTCGATGCCGCAAGGGTTCCAATCGACTGGCAGAGATTAGCTCTGCCGGCCGTGCTGGTCGTCGTCGCCTATGGCCTGATCCCCGCCTACGCGTCGAGCTATCTCGTCGAGGCAATCCTGCTGCCGTTTCTGGCGCTCAGCCTGGCGGCGGTCGGCCTTAACCTGCTGACCGGCTATTGCGGCCAGCTTTCGCTTGGCTCTTCCGCCTTCATGGCGGTCGGCGCTTTCGCCGCCTACAATTTCAACCTGCGGGTCGACGGGCTGCCGCTGGCGGCGACCATGATCCTGGCCGGGATTTCGGCCGCCGGCATCGGCGTCGTGTTCGGCCTGCCCAGTCTCAGGCTGCGCGGCTTCTATCTCGCCGTGTCGACGCTCGCCGCCCAGTTCTTCGTGCAATGGGCGTTGACCAAGTTCGGCTGGTTCTCCAACTACAATCCGTCCGGCGTGATTTCGGCGCCGCATCTCATCGTCGCTGGGTTCCCGCTCGACGGCGCCACCGGCCGCTACCTGCTTTCGGTAACCACGGTCATCGTGCTCACCGCTCTCGTCTGGCGGCTGGTCAACAGCGCTACCGGCCGCAACTTCATTGCCGTGCGCGACAATGAAACGGCGGCGCGCGTCATCGGCGTGCCGGTGCTGCGAACCAAGCTGCTGGCCTTCGCCATCTCGTCCTTCATTATCGGCGTCGCCGGTGTGCTGTGGGCCTTCACCTATCTGCGCACCGTAGAGCCGGCCGGCTTCAACCTCGACCGCTCCTTCCAGATACTGTTCATCGTCATCATCGGCGGGCTGGCTTCGATGCGCGGTGCGTTTCTGGGCGCGGCCTTCATCGTCGTCTTCCCGCTTCTTCTGTCCCGCATCGGCGCCTTCGCGTTTGGCGGCCTGTTCGATTCGGGCGTGCTCGACATGAGCCAGCGCATCGTGCTCGGCGCCCTCATCATCATCTTCCTCATCGCGGAACCGAGCGGGCTGTCGGCCCTCTTCGACCGCCTGAAACGACGGATCGGCTCAAGGTCCAGCTGAGCGCCGCTCGACATCCTCTCACGGACCCACACCTCAGGAGACGCAACTCATGACCTTCTTCAGTCATCTCAAGAAAGCGGCGATCGCCACGGCCTTCGTGCTCGGCGCGACGGCTGTCCACGCCGACGAACAGTATTTCCCCCTGCAGAGCTATCGCGTCGGCCCCTATGCCGCCGGCGGCACCGGCTTCTTCGGCGGCTTCATCGACTACCTCAACCTGATCAACATCCGCGACGGTGGCGTCAACGGCGTCAAGCTGACCTGGAGCGAAGGCGAGACGCAATACGAGGTCGAGAAGGGCGTCGAGGTCTACGAACGATTGAAGAGCAATCCGGGTATCGCCGCCTGGAACCCGCTTTCGGTCGGCATCGCCTACGCCATGATCGACCGCATCACCGACGACAAGGTGCCGCTGATCACCATCAACCACGGTCGCACCGACACCACGGACGGGCGCGTGTTCCCTTACGTCTTCCCGCTGCTGCTCAATCCCTACAGCGAGACTTCCGGAATCGTGAACTACATTGCCTCCAAGGAAGGCAGCCTGGACAAGCTCAAAGGCAAGAAGATCGTGGTGCTCTATCACGGCTCGCCCTACGGCAAGGAGACGATCCCGATCTACGAGCTTCTGGCGCAGAAGTACGGCTTCGAACTGTCGCAGATCGAGGTTCCGCATCCGGGCAACGAGCAGCAGGCACAATGGCTGACGATCCGTCGCGAGCGTCCCGACTATGTGGTGCTGCGCGGCTGGGGCGTGATGAATCCGGTTGCGCTTAAGACCGCGCAGAAGACCGGCTTCCCGGCCGATCACATTGTCGGCAATGTCTGGTCGAATTCGGAAGAGGACGTCATCCCCGCGGGCGATGCCGCCAAGGGCTATACGGCCATCACCACCCAGGCCTCGGGTGAACAGTATCCGGTGGTCCAGGAGATCGTGAAAACGGTCTACAGCGACGGCAAAGGCAATCTCGAGGACAAAAGCCGCATCGGCTCGGTCTACCACAATCTCGGCATCGTCAATGGCATCCTCAATGTCGAGGCGGTCCGCATCGCACAGGCCAAGTTCGGCAACCGCACGCTGACCGGCGACGAAGTGCGCTGGGGCTTCGAGCATCTCAAGCTCGATCCGGCACGTGTCGAGGCGCTCGGCGCCAAGGACCTGTTCCACTCGATCAATGTCTCCTGGGACAATCACGAGGGTGACGGCTACGTGACCTTCCAGCAGTGGGACGGCAAAAAGTGGAACGTCGTGTCCGACTGGATCGCGCCCGACTGGAAGCTGCTGCGCCCGATCATCGAGAAGTCGTCCGAGGCCTACGCCAAGGAAAAGGGCATCAAGATCCGCACGGCCGAAGACGCCGAAGCGGTGGTCAGCAACTGAGTTTGAGTTTGCATGGCGCGGCCGACAAACTGGCCGGCCGCGCCATCCAGCTTCCCAGCGGAGTCATCGATGTCCAGCCCGGAAAACCCGATCCTGTCAGTCAGCAGCGTGGAAGCCGTCTACAACGGCGCCATCGCGGCCCTGCACGGCGTCGACCTGTCGGTCGGCAAAGGCGAGATCGTAGCCTTGCTCGGCTCCAACGGCGCCGGCAAGACGACGCTGCTGCGCGCGGTCTCCAATCTCCTCCCGGCCGAGCGCGGCACTGTTACCGCCGGTCGGATCATCTTCGATGGGGAGGATGTTTCAAGGACAAGCCCCTCGCAACTCGTCCGCAGCGGCCTCGTCCAGGTCCTCGAGGGCCGGCATTGCTTCCGCTCGCTGACCGTTGAAGAGAACCTCCTGACCGGCGCGCTCGGACGCTCGTCCTCTCGCACGGGCGTCAAGGCCGACCTCGATCGTGTCTATTCACTTTTCCCAAGGCTCGCCGAGAAGCGGCGAACCCGGTCCGGCCTCACTTCCGGGGGCGAGCAGCAGATGACGGCAATCGGCCGGGGCATGATGTCGCGGCCGAAACTCTTTGTTCTGGACGAGCCGTCGATGGGGCTCGCGCCGCTGATCGTCGACGAGATCTTTAGCGCCCTGCAACGGCTCAACCCCGACGAAGCCCTTTCGATCCTCGTTGCCGAACAGAATTCGGCGGTCGCACTGAAATACGCCGACCGCGCCACCGTGCTCGAGAACGGCGTCAGCGTCCTCGAAGGATCGGCTGCCGACCTGCGCCAGCGCGCCGATATCAAGACCTACTATCTCGGCGACTCGCCGCTTCCATCCGACCATTTCCCCAAGGAGACCGCAGCATGACCATCCAATCGAAGCAGCCGTCCGATATCCGCAGCGCCGTGCCACCGGTCGAGCGTCCGTCAGCCAAGGCGCATGTTATCAGGACCGACGCCGAGGCGATCGCTGTCGCCGAAAAACTGGCCGCCGAATTCGCCAAGGATGCCTCCAGGCGGGACCGTGAACGCCTCTGGCCGACGGAAGAGCTCGATGCGTTTTCGCAGAGCGGCCTGTGGTCGATCAACGTGCCGAAAGCCTATGGCGGGCCGGAGCTCTCCTATGTGACGCTGTCGAAAGTGATCACCATCATCTCGGCGGCCGATCCGTCGCTGGGCCAGATTCCGCAGAACCATCTCGGCGTCGTCGCCGCCATCCGCACCGTCTCCGACGAGGCCCAGAAGAAGCTGCTTTTCGCCGAGGTGTTGTCCGGCACGCGCTTCGGCAACGCGTTCTCCGAATTCGGCTCCAAGCGAGCGGCCGACTTCGAAACCAAGTTCGTCGACGCCGGTGACCATGTCGTCGTCAACGGCCAGAAATTCTATTCGAGCGGCGCGTTACTCGCGCATCTGGTGCCGATCGTGGCCCTCGATGACGAGGGGCGCGCCTGGTATGCCATCGCCGATCGCGGCGCGCCCGGACTGACGGTCATCGACGACTGGTCGAGCTTCGGCCAGAAGACGACGTTGTCCGGCACGGTCTTGCTCGACAATGTGAAGGTGCCGAAGACGCATCTGGTTCCCGGCTATAAGGGCTACGACAGGCCGACGGCCGACGGAGCCATCTTCCAGATCATCCAGGCCGCGGTCGATCTCGGCATCGCCAAGGCGGCGATCGACGAGACAGTCGATTTCGTGCGCACCAAGTCGCGCGCCTGGATAGACAGTGGCGTCGATCATGCCTGGCAGGATCCTTACACGATCCAGGCGATCGGCGACCTTCGTCTGCGCGCCAATGCGGCAGAGGCGGTTCTGGAAAAGGCCGGGCTTGCGGTCGATCGCGCCGTCGCCGACCCGAACGAGAAGACCGTCGCGGAAGCGCAGATCGCTGTGGCGGAATCCAAGATCCTCACCACCGAGATCGCCATCAATGCCACCAACAAGCTGTTCGAGCTCGCCGGCACACGCTCGACGCTGGCCGAGCACAATCTCGACCGGCATTGGCGCAACGCTCGCACCCATACGCTGCACGATCCGGTGCGCTGGAAATACGCGATCCTCGGCAACTACTACCTCAACGACGTCAATCCGCCGTTCCATGCCTGGAGCTGACCGCGGGCATCGTCAAGGCACAGAGGACCATTCATGAGCATTGCCACTCCCGACAGGATCAAGGTCCTGTGGTTTCTTCCGACCCATGGCGACAGTCGCTATCTCGGCACCTCCGAGGGGGGCAGGGCGGTCGACTTGCCCTACCTCACCCAGGTCGCCAAAGCTGCCGATGCCATCGGCTACTATGGCGCGCTGCTGCCGACCGGACGCAGTTGCGAGGACAGCTGGGTCGTGGCGTCGGCTCTGGCGCCGCTGACGCAGCGGCTTCGCTTTCTTGTCGCCGTCCGGCCGGGCCTGCAATCGCCGACGCTCGCCGCCCGCATGACCTCGACGCTCGACCGCATTTCCGGCGGGCGACTGCTGATCAATGTGGTCACCGGCGGCGACCCGGTCGAGAACAAGGGCGACGGCATCTTCCTCAGCCATGACGAGCGCTATGAGGTGACGCGGGAATTCCTCGACATCTACAAGGCCGTGCTGCGTGGCGAGACTGTTACCTTCGAAGGCAACCACTTCCGTATCGAGGATGGCCGGCTGCTGTTTCCGCCCGTGCAGACGCCACATCCGCCGCTCTATTTCGGCGGCTCGTCAGAGGCGGCCAACGCGGTCGCCGCCGAACAGATCGACAAATATCTGACCTGGGGCGAACCACCGGGAGATGTCGCCGCCAAGCTCGACCATGTGCGCGGCCTTGCCGAGAAGGCGGGACGAGCGGTGAGTTTTGGAATCCGATTGCATGTCATCGTCCGCGAAACCAATGACGAGGCATGGGCCGATGCCGACCGCTTGATCAGCCGCCTCGACGACAAGACGATAGCCGAGGCGCAGAAGGTTTTCGCGCGCATGGATTCCGTCGGCCAGTCGCGCATGAGTAGCCTGCATGGCGGTCGTCGCGACAAGCTCGAAATCAGTCCGAACCTGTGGGCGGGCGTCGGCCTGGTTCGCGGCGGCGCCGGCACCGCCCTGGTCGGCGATGCGGCCACGGTGGCGGAACGGATCGACGAATACCGGCGTATCGGCATCGATACCTTCATCCTCTCCGGTTATCCGCATCTGGAGGAGGCCTATCGCTTCGGCGAACTGGTGTTGCCGTTGTTGCCGCTCGATCATGAAATCTCGACGCGACCGACGGCCGTGAACATGGGACCTTTTGGCGAAACGGTGGCCGGCGATCATCGGCCATCGGCGCTCCGCGCGAGTCAGTCTTGAGCACCAGAGAATCGGGCAGGGGACCCGTCGTGGTCATCATCGGCGGCGGCTTCTCCGGTGCGGCGACTGCGTTTCATCTTGCGCGGCTTCTGCCCGCCGGAGCTGCCGATATCGTCGTCGTCGAGCCCCGAGAGGGGCTCGGCTATGGCCTGGCCTATTCGACGCCCGATCCTTCACACCGCATCAATGTGCCGGCGTCGAGGATGACGCTGATCTCCGGCCAGGACAGCCACTTTGTCGACTGGTTGGAGCAAACCGGCGCCATTGCGGACGATGCCGAGGCCATTGCCGCCAATGGGGCGCTCTACCCGCAGCGTCGCGTTTTCGGGCGCTACGTGCAATCCCATCTTCAGCCCTTTCTGTTCGGCAAAACGATCCGCCATGTCAGATCCGCGGTCGCGTCAGCCGAGCTCAGTGGCGAGGGCTACCACCTGATCCTCGCTGATGGAGGAACGCTCGCAGCGGACGCCCTGGTGATTGCGACGACGCATCCGCCACCGACTTTGCCATTGCCCCTGCAGTCCGTGGCTGGTGCAGCCGGGCTGGTAGCCAATCCCTATGATCTCGAAAGGCTGGAAGCGATAGGACGCTACCACCATGTGCTTGTCGTCGGCACTGGACTGACGTCGGCCGATGTCATCGCAACGCTCGACCGCAATGGCCATCGCGGTCGCATCACAGCACTTTCGCGCCATGGCTACCGATCGCGAGGCCATGCGGCTATGCATGCCGATCCGATCGGCGACTTCACCGGCCTGCCTTCACGCAGCGCCACCGTGCTGCTCAGGCGTATCCGGTCGACCATCGCAACCGCCGCGCAGCAGGGCGAAGGCTGGCACCCGGTGCTCGACGCAGTCCGGCGACAGGGGCAAATCATCTGGCAGGCCTTGCCGCTCGCTGAGCAACGCCGCGTCGTGCGCCATTTGCGCGCGCTGTGGGATGTGCATCGCTTCCGCATAGCGCCACAGATCGCGGCCCTGCTCGATCGCCGGCTTGCCGAAGGCACGCTCGCCTATCGCGCAGCATCGATTGCCGGCGCCGAGCGGGTCGACGGGCGCATTGGCGTCACGCTGCGGCCAAGGCGCCAACAGACCCAGACCACCGAGACGTTCAATAAAGTGGTCGTCACGACAGGGCCGGCGCATGCCGATATTTTCCGGACCAACGCGGCGATTGCGGCGCTCGCACGGATGGGATTGGTGCGGCTCGACCCGATTGGCCTTGGCCTGGAAACTGACAGCCAAGGCCGTGCAATCGGGACATCCGGGCGGCCGACTGGCAGCATTTTCGTCAGCGGGCCATTGGCGCGCGGCAGCGTTGGCGAACTGATGGGAATTCCCGAAGTCACCGCGCATGCCGAGCGCATCGCCGCCGAAATTCACCATTGGCTTGGATACGAGACGGCGTTGCGTCGCAAGGCGTCGTGAGCTGCAAGCGGTGAGGCTATCCAGATGACACTGACGGAACGCATTACGAAGGTGGAAGCGCATTCGAGTTGACAAATAGGCCACTGGTCGCGTGCCGCTCCTGGCGCTTTCTGCATTGTCGCCTGGTACGACGAGCTTTACGTTTGTGACGGCTGCGGCGGGTCAGCTTAAAACTCCGTCCAAATCCTCTCGACCTTTGAGGTGCCGATATCCACCAGACTTCGCCCCGGCTGTCCGCCTTGACGCCAGCCGCAATGATGACAGCGACCCGAGACGATCAGCCCGCGCGGCGGAGCTTCAGGTAAGTGGGTCGAGAAAAAATTGGGCGGGAATACGCCTACAACGAGGCTGCTGGCCTTGTGCCGCAGGAGGTAAAGAATCTGCCGCCGCAGCCCGGTGCGGGTCGTCGGACGTCGGATAATCTGAGAGCACCCTTAGGCGGCGAGCTTGGCTGCGCGTGCCTTCACTACTGTCGGCGTTTATCAACTCCAATCTGATCTCAGGGTGAGTGACGCGCTTGAAAATTTGCCCAATAAGCCTGCGTCCGGAATTTTGGCGATGATCCTCACCAAATGCGATGAGCTGCAATTTCTAGCTAGCAACGGCCGCCCTAGGGGCGGGCCTCCAGCACCAAGTTGAACGGCGTCTCCGCGGCGCGACGGAATCGCTTGAAGCCGCCGGCGGTCACCACCCTGCGCAACCTCGCCTCGCCGGCCTGGGCGCCAAGCCCAAGTCCGACTTCCTGCGACAGCGAAGCGGGCGTGCACACGAATGTGGAAGCGGCATAATAGACGCGTCCGACGGGATTGAGATTCGCCGCTAGATGGTCATGCGCCAACGGCTCGACGATCATCCAGGTGCCATCCGGCTTGAGCGACCCGCGGACATGGGCGGCGGCGCCCTCTGGATCGCCCATGTCGTGAAGGCAATCAAAGAAAGCGACGAGGTCATACGTGCCGCGATAGGTCTTGGCGGCCGCGACCTCGAAGCGCGTGTTGGCGCCAACGCCGGCTTCGTCGGCGGCCTTTCGGGCACGCTCGATCGAAGCGGAGTGATAATCGAAGCCGACGAAGCGCGAATTGGGGAAAGCACGCGCCATGAGCACGGTCGATGCGCCGTGACCGCATCCGACATCCCCGACCTCCGCGCCGCGTTCGAGCTTCTCGACTACGCCCTCCAGCGCCGGTAGCCAGGAGTCGATCAGATTGGCATTGTAACCTGGACGGAAGAACCGCTCCGTGCCGCGAAACAGACACGCGCTATGATCGTGCCACGCGACGCCCTTGCCGGACTGGAATGCCTGCCTCACTTTTTCTTCATCGAGCCACAGCGCGGACAGGAACTCGAATGCGCCAGCCATGAAGGCCGGGCTATCTTCATCGGCGAACACCGACTCCTGCTCGGCGTTTAGATAAAACTCGTCGTTGGATTCATCGTAGTTGACGTAGCCCGCCGCCGCTTGCCCGGAAAGCCATTCCCTTACAAGGCGTTCCTGGGTGCCGGTGCGTGTCGAAAGTTCGGCCGCCGTCGTCTTGCCGCCTTCACGCAATGCCTTGAACAGGCCGAGTCTGTCGCCCAGCAAGACCCCCGCGCCCGTAGCGATCGCACCGAGATCGCCGACCATTTTCCTCAAGAATGCGTCCAACTTTTCCTGACTGGCTTCAGACATCGGAATCTCCTTGTGGGCGCGATGTTGCCGACCTTGCACCCCACCCTATGGGCGACGATCGGCTCAGGTGATGGGGGATGACGACCACCTCCATGCCGTCGTCAGCAGGAAATCCGTTACTTTTTCTCGTCGGTAACAGCCGGAGCGGTCGTAGGGCAAGCGCGGTCGCAGCAGGTATCCTGGGCAGCCCGTAAGACATCGATGGCTCGGGTTGTGGTGACGGGCGATAAGCAAGTTCGCGGCGAAGTGATTTGTTCCGCGGCGGCTGTATGTTTTGGTGAGGTGATCATGCGATTTCTTGTTGGTCGGTCGTGCTTGCGGATGACGTGCATGTACTGTGCCGAATGAGAAAACGATTTAAACGCAATCCAGTAGATCTGACTTTGTATCCGACATTGTCGGAAATTGGACACCGCCGAACGCGAAGCGCTCGGGGCTTGTTACGATACTCGCGCGTGCTGCTTCGGAGGAGGATATAATGCGCCTCGAACCGGCCGCGAGGCCTTCCTGCCATTTAAGGCGCCAGATCAATTGAACGCCCATACCAGTCAGCCGTCCCGTCGCTTAGTCCAACACGTTTTTAGCTTAGCGTCGCGGTCCACCTCACCGCGCTGACGCCATTCACCTTCTGCGCGCCCCAAGCTAAACACGCTCTGCGATGATTAGGATACCGAATACACCTGGTCCCGGCCGGTCTTGCTGCCCGCGAAACTTGAGGCGTTCGTCGATCGGATAGAGGCTTCGATTCAGGAGACCTGCTTCGTAATGCGGCCATGATAGGCCGGTCCCTCACCGACTGCCGCGCGCTCGGAAGAGATCGTCAGCATCGCCGGCTGGTTGGTGGCGTATGATCGGAGGGCGACCGGTGTCCCTACCTTTCGGCGCGGCTCCAGCTTGCGAGCAGTCGCTCGAGATTCGAGAAACTACCCGTGTAGCCGCGCTGTTTGATACCGTGGAACAGCTTGCTCTAGCACTGGCTGAGAAACCCCTCGAAATGTAAGGTGACGTCGTGTTCAACGCCGTCCTGCGTCGGTCGGGTGGCGTGTCGAAAATCAGCCATTTAGGATGCTTCGCCAACCATAGCCGGTATGACCGGCGTCGGCACAGGACAAGCCCATCCTTCCGCAGGGCATGAACATTTCGAACACCATCTACCGCGATTGTCGATAGCGAGGCGCACCTGACGTCTGTGCCTTACCTCAATATGCGGACCATCCTGAAAACAGATTGACTTGCGACGAATGTTACCAAACGATTTGGCGGGGAAGAGCTGGCGTCATCCAGTCGCCAGGACCGACTTCTGCCGCCAGGCTATTACCGCCATCTGCACCGTCCGCAGGCTTTTGTTCGTGAACCGTGTCTGATCGACCGCGCATGAAAACGTGCGAACTTTCATGGTGGCGCACCACGAAACGCTATTGCAGAGCCAACAGAGCCCGGCCGGCGACGTCAGCAAGGGACTCTCCTATAAGACAAGCCGGGGTCCGGATTTCTCCCAGATCATCTACGATTTAAATCAAATTTGTCTGTGGATATTGACGATTGCGCGACCCTCACCTCGTAGATGGCCAGCGCGGGCGGCAACTGAGAGGGTCATATGACAAGCGATTTTTCCGCCGCGCGAGTGCATCTAGATCGAGCGTATCATTACCTCGGAGGCGATGACCCGATGAGCCGGAGGGGGCGCGAAGCCTTGGATTTGCTGATCGAGGCGGTTGCTGTCGAAGAGTTCAAGCAGCCGCGCCAAAACGCGGAGGTGCTAACGTTTCCGATTGAGCGCCGCTTCTGAGGCGATCTCCATTGTGGCAACCATCAACATGGTGTGCAAACACCCTCAGAACACTGCCCGTCCGGCTGGAGCCGAGCCTGTCCTCACAACCATCCGAATTGAGCTGCCGTTAGTGTAGGTTCCATCATCGATGTCGGCGGCAGCTATTCCGGAATGGCCGCCGCCCTGCAGTTCCGCCGCGCCCGGGCCAGGTTCTAGTGATCGACGCCGGGCTGCGGCGGACGCTTTTTGACAGTCATTCGCCTGCTTCCTGCCCCAGGACGACGTCGATCCGGCCAAAATCGCGAAGGGTCGCCTGAGCAGCTTTCGCGCTGCGAGACGCTCGCCTGGTACACGGAACGGCCGAACGGGTGAGCGGAGCCGCGACTCTTTCGGCTCCCGACTCGCCGAGGGGCTCTCGGCTGGGGGCCGTTGTAATGGACGCCCATGTTTGCAAGCTGCAAAGGCTGCAGAGAACTCTGCCCTGGAGCAGGCGGACCCTTCGCGGACTGTCCCGGCGCGGCGCTGCATTCCATAAGCTTTGTTCGTTGGTGGCGACACGCTGGTTGGCCTTGAGCCGCTCCAGTCGATATAAGCCGGATGCAGGTCGGCATGACTAACCGCCACTCGGCCATATTAATCACTTTGATCTCCGAGACGCCGCCGCCCGGCCGGGGCCGACCACGCGTTCGACCGTAGAAGAAGGCGCCGCCATATCTCGGCTATGCAGGACCTGGAGGGCCGTGCTGTTGCGGCGCCCACATGCGTTCGCTGCGGTTCCTGCGCAGTCGTCGCGGGAACAGGATGCCGTTGTCGAGTGTCACCTGCCGCTGACGACCCTCTCGCCGCTCGGTGTCACCCAGCACTCCCAGCGATAGCGCATCACCCCGGCCGACAAAACCAGATCGCGCACCGGGATCGTCTTGTATCCCTTGAAGCGTGAGCCCGCAGGAGCGCTCTCCGCAACCGTCACCTCGCGGCTCACGCGACCGCCGTCGCGCTTGGCGCCGCGACGGCGTCACTTTCCCTCCGGCTGCGTTGCCCATTCCGACGGCTTGGTCGGCTTGTCCGGAGGGCGATCCTTGAGGGTCTGGATCTCGGCGCGCAGCGCCTGGTTCTCGATCTCAAGGCTCTCGACCCGGCCTTGAAGACCGCGCACTAAGCGCGCTCGCCGCAAACCCCCTCCGCCGAAAAATCGGATCCGGTTACGGCTCTCGACGTGACCCAGAGAGCTGGGAGAAGCCTCTGCGAGACTACAAGTGTAACACCATATTGGTTTAGCAGATCAAGCTTCGCTGGTAACCTACATGGGGTAGAGAAACGACTTTGGAAGCTGAGCAATGGATCGCGATAGCAAACAGACACGTGCAGCTGGAAGTTTACCCCGCAACGGGTGGGAGGGCTGGCCGAGGAACGCCGTAACCACCTTGACCTTCCAGACGGGCCATTGACCAATGTTACAGAACGGTTAGTAACCGCTAACCCGCGCGATACAGCACGCGATCTTGAGAGCTTCAAACCCGCGGAGAGGACTGCTTGGCGCGAGCCCCCGAAAAAGCCTTTGTCGAAGGAACCATAATGTCCGCTTGCATTGCCCCGCAACCATTTAATCAGCGGAAGAGACTTGTGGTCGTCCGGGCCTTGAGCATAGCGGCGATAGGCTCGCTGCTATTCTCTCGCCCCGGTTGGGATGAAGCATCTAGTCTTCACGAGGTCGTCGAGATGATCGGTTTTTTTCTGATCCTCGTCTGCATATTCGGGAGGTTGTGGAGCATCCTCTATATCGGGGGGCGGAAGAACAGCGAGTTGGCAGTCAGCGGGCCGTACTCGATCACTCGCAATCCCCTATATCTGTTTTCGACGATCGGAGCATTCGGCATCGGCCTCATGTTCGGATCGCTCATCGTTGCATCCGCTCTGGGGGGGTGCACCTATGCGGTTTTCGGGATGACTGCCCGAAAGGAAGAGACGTTTCTTCGTGACAAATTTGGTTCGGAGTTCGAAGCATATGTGGCAAGGACGCCACGGTTCTGGCCCAAGCCGTGGCTGCATCAGGACAAGCATCAGCACACGTTCTCCACGAGCGCATTAAGAAGCACATTCTTCGATGCCCTCTATTTTCTGGCGATCTTTCCAGCCACCGAAGGCATGGAATACCTCCAGGTAGCTGGCTACCTGCCCACCTTTTTTTGGCTGTTCTGATCCTAAAGACGGAGCAATAAGCCGCCGCGAATAGCCCTCCTGTTTGCCTTTGTAGCGTACCAGAACCGCGCCTGTTGCGATCAAGGCAACCCCTGCCCAGTTCGACAATGACAAGTGTTCCTTGAGGAATGTCACTCCGAACACCGCCACAAGCACCAGGCTCAGTTGTCGACAGGGGCAACGCGTGCCGCGCCTCCCAAACTGGAGCGCGCGAAAGTAGCAGATCCACGATTCACCCCGTTGCCTCCACGGATTGTCCTGCGTCACGTAATCGTCCAGGCACTCGGGAAGCAGTGCCGCTTGCCGGCGATCCTCGCCCTCGACAAACCGCTTCAGCCTGACCCACCTCGCTGATCGGGAATCACGTTATCACATCAATCACGTTCCAAGACAGGCTGGACCCGTTCCGGCCATTGCCGTTGCGAGCCACGAACTTGATTGTTAAGGTCCTCACACCTCTTGGCGATCACCGGAGCAGACCTGGCATTCCTAAGACGTTGTGGCACGGTGGCTTTGTTAGGGCACCGGTATGGTGGGTGTGGTCCTGGACGGAGGCGCGCGTCGCTTCGGGTTTGGCAGGCGATGCACACCGGACCGGCCGAGTGCCCGCGTGCCGTTGTCAAGAACACTTGGAATGCGGCGTGAAATATCGCGCCAGTGCGAGGCATATTGATAGACGGCTACGGCATCTTCGACCGCGTTGTGGTCGACGGCCCTTTCAGGTTGCACCTCCTCACCCTTGATCTGGACGATTTGCTTCTTGGGCTCAAGGATCGTCGTGCGGCCATGCAGGATCATGGCCACCTTCTGGTAGTTGGAGATGTAGACCGGCCGCTCCGGTTCGTCCGCTTCGATCAGGTCGTCGCCGAAAAAGCGGCTGCGATAGCTAGCCTGCAGCAGGGCAAGCAGCGACGGCGCAATATCCACCTGGCTCGCCAGCCGGTTGATCCGGCGGGGCTCGACAAAGCCCTGCGACCAGATGATGCACGGTATGTGGTATTTGTTCATGTCGAGCTCCACCTTGCCTGCGACGCTCGCCGTATGATCGGCGACAAAGACAAAAACGGTATCCCTGAACCACGGTTTCGCCGATGCCTTCTTGACCAGTTCCCCGATCGCGTAGTCGGAATATTTGACCGCCCCGTCGCGCCCGCCCGGCGATGGGATGTCTATGGCGCCAGCTGGATAGGTAAAGGGCCGGTGGTTTGACGTGTTCATGACGAAGCTGAAGAAGTTCTTGCCGGCTTTCGCCGAGGCGTCGGCTTGGCGGATCACCTCGTCATAGAGATCCTCATCGCTAACGCCCCACGCATTGGCGAAATGCACATTGCCTGCCGCCATCGTAGCGCGGTCGACGATACCGAAGCCATTACCGGAAAAGAACGCGTTCATGTTGTCGAAATAGCCGTAGCCGCCATAGAGGAAGCGCGTATCGTAGCCCGAATCCTGGAACACCGAGCCAATGGTGAAGAGATTGTCGTTGCCGGGGCGACGCAGGATCGATTGCCCCGGGGTCGGCCGGACTGAAAGCGCGATCGCTTCAAGCCCGCGCACGGTGCGCGTGCCGGTCGCCCGCATTTCCGTGAAAAGCAGGCCTTCAGACGCCAGCCGGTCAAGGTTCGGTGTCAGTCTTTTCGGATTGCCGAATGTGCCCATGAACTCCGCACTCATGCTTTCCATGCCGACCAGGATGACGTTCTTGCGCAGCATCGGCCCCTCGGCTCGAATGTCACGCGTGATGTCGTTTAAATCGGTGCTTTCGAACGGCTCGTGATCTTCCGCTAAAAGGTCGCGTGTCCGTTCGGCCGCCTGTTTCTCGGGTATGGTCCGATAGAAATTCGCGAAATCGATCTCATTCGAGAAGAAGGCGCTAACCAAACCATAGAGTCCGTTGCCCCCGAGTTCGCGGGCGATCGCGCTCGGCATCGGCCGTGTGATCGAATCGGGCGTCACCAACACGCCGGCGGCGGCCATCCCCGTTATCGTCGCAAAGACCGCCAGCCGCTTCATGAACGGCGGATGCGGCGCGAAGCCTGCCTTCACCTGGCGGCGGAGCAGATAGGCCCCGCCGACCGCCAACAGGCCGATGCCGGCAAGCAGCGGCACGACCGGATAGCTCTCCATAATGTTCTGGATCACTTCCTGCGTGTACACGAGGTAGTCGACCGCGATGAAATTGAAGCGCGTCGTGAATTCGTCCCAGAAGAAATACTCGCTGACTCCCTGCACGACCATCAGAAACAGGAAGATTGCGAAGCCCGAGAGCCCAACTGCGCGGTCAAACCGCTTTCCGGCCCACGAAACTGGCAGGAGCAGCGGGAAGAGGAGAAAGACCACGAGGATTGGAAGCAGCGTGACGATATCGAACCAGAAGCCAGTGAAGAAAGGAACCAGCCAGTCGGCCGGATGGAAAGACAGGTCTTTGGCCGAAACCAGCGACAGCGCCAGCCTGACCAGGAACTGAGTCAACAGGAAAAGCAGGATGAATGGCTTCAGCCGACGAAAGAACGCACCGACCGATTGAGCAAAAGTCATAGCAAGCCTCCGAAGCAGCTGGATGTCTGGGCAATTATGCCTCGTTTTCAATTTTGGCAACCGTCGGGACGAGATCGATCGCATGGTCTGCGATGCCGATCCCCCGATTCGGCCCGCGCGAGTCCGAAACTTCATCGACGGTGGTGGTGGCGAGACAATGTGAAAGGTTCGCGGCGAAGGTGATTGTTCCTCACTTTGAAGGCGCTGCATCCCCGTCTCCCCTGTGGGAGAAGGTGGATGGGCACGAAACGCCGAGCCGAATGAGCGACCGTCCTCATGTTGCCGGGCCTCACTCGAGCATCACCCGAGGATGCAGCCGGGAGACCCGCGGCGGCGGCAGCTTTCGGCGAGATCATGGAACGATTTCTCAATAGTCCGTGACGTGTCTGCAGAGCGAGCCTAGGCGGCGACGCATGCGAGGCTGGCGCGGGGCTGGTCAAGAGGGCATTGTCGACATTCAGGGCAGCGGAACCGGCTCGGCTCGGCAGAGAAGCGAACTGGGCCTCTTGACACATGATCGCCTTTGGGGGGGCGGAGAGATGACCGCCTTGCGGAGATTTGAGAGGCCGGTTGTTGTCCGGGTTGGCCGCCACAGCACCGAGCGTATCGTGTTCGACGTCAATGAGGCGGCCAATATCCTGCTGCGTGATCTACATCGTCAGACCGAGAGACGGAGGGTGGCGATGGACGCCTGTCTGCAGGTATTGCGTGGTGAGGCTCATCCACCAGCTGCTCGAAGAGCTTTTGTGGCAGCCGCGCTCGAACCAAAGATCCTGCGCAGCGATTAAATGCTGGGACGATGGCACAAGGATTTGTTCATCTTCGCGTCGGGACAGCTCTCGCGCAAACGATGGGCACGGTGTGGTTCACCCTGTTGCCGTGTTCCTTCAGGACTGGGCGCTTGTTTTCATGGACAGGCGAGCGCGCCCCAATTGGTTTCGCTACCGAGCGAAAGTGCAGGGACAAAATCCGGTTGATGAGTTCATCCCGCCAATGCTGATCTTGATAATCTTCGTCCGCGCATCTGGCCGTTACTGAGCAAAAATCCAATGCTCACGCGAATTCTTTCACCAGAATGATCAGCGGTAAGCGAGAACGTTCCGCCATGCCAGGAGGAATTCGATACTATCCATTTGCGGTAGAAGTATCTCCGCGCCCAGCTCTGACGCGATTTGAAAAGCACCAGCCGTTGGCGGCGACCGCACGAACCGGTGCGCGCAATAATATTCCCACTGGCCGCGAACATTCGGATTTGTTTGACTTTCAAATCCGTGGCTTCGGCGGCATTGCGGACAGCGCAGACTTCCACTCGTTCCAAGGCTTAGCATGAGGTTTCGCCTCTTCGTCCCAATCCTCGCCGGTGCGACGCTACGCGAGCGGCTGCTCGCCTGCATCGGCGCCACTATTAGCATCGCGCTGACCGGCGTGATCAGCGGGCTCGCCATGGGCGGCGGCCCGCATGTGGCGCTGCTGGTGGCCCCGATGGGCGCCTCCGCCGTGCTGCTCTTCGCCGTGCCGTCGAGCCCGCTTGCGCAGCCCTGGTCGATTATCGGCGGCAATTCGATCTCTGCACTGGTCGGCGTGACAGTGGCGCATTTCGTGCCCGATCCGGTGATCGCGTCGGGCCTCGCTGTGGCGCTGGCGATCGCCACTATGTCGTTCACGCGCTGCTTGCATCCGCCGGGCGGTGCCGCGGCGCTGACTGCCGTGCTCGGCGGACCGGCCGTGGTCAGCGCCGGCTTCCTGTTCCCCGTCGTGCCGGTGGCGCTGAATTCGGCCGTACTGGTGGCGCTCGGCTTTATTTTCCACCTTCTGTCACGGCGCAACTATCCGCATTTCCATGCACCCGCCGTCAACAGCCACGGCACCGCCGATCCGCCGGCGGCAAAGCGCGTCGGCTTCCGACCCGAGGATGTCGATGCGGCGCTCGCCGCTTTGGATGAAACCTTCGACATTGGCCGCGACGACCTCGAAAGGCTGCTGCACCAGGTCGAGTTGCAGGCGATGGTGCGCTCGCACCGAACGCTGCTTTGCCGGGACATCATGTCCTGCGACGTGATCTCGGTGCCGGAAAGTGCCACCGCCGCCGAGGCGCGAAAGCAGCTTCTCGACCACAACATCCGCGCCTTGCCGGTGGTCGATGCCGAGGCAAAGCTGGTCGGCGCCGTCGGTCTGCGCGAGCTGACGCGAGCGACCGATACGGTCAAGGGCGTGACGTCGAAGACGGGCACCGCCTCGCCCGACACACCGGCGATAAGTCTCCTTCCTGTACTTACCGACGGTCGGAGCCATGCCGTCGTCATCGTCGATGCCGAGCAGCGCATCCTCGGCCTGATCACCCAGACCGACCTGCTGGCGGCGGCGGCGCGCCTGCAAACGGCAGACGAGCCGCCGCTCAAAGCAGTGGCATAGCGGCCATCCAAACATCGCAGGTTCAGGAACTTTTTGCCGACAGGCACATCCAATCCACTGGCGAACCCTGTTTGTAGAGATCGGGTCGCGATGAGAAAACCCGCAATTCCTACCGTCGCGCTTACAACGGCCGATGACGCCATGGCCGTTGAAATGGCGCTGGTGCGCGGCGCTTTTGAGGGTTTGCGCAGATCGTCGTCCCAGAAGGAGAAGAACCGGCAGCGAACGTGCTGCGGGCCAGCGACGTCGTGTTCGCCAGCGCCTGTTACCCGCGCACTCTCTAAATGCTCGACAAGGAGGGCTACAAGGTTGTGCTGTTGAATACGGCCGAGACGGATCCCGCACCTTGGCCGTGCGTGTCTTCCGGCCTCGATCATCGGTTTCTTCGACCGGGCATCTCCCGCCACATCTTGAGCAGATGCAGCACGCGCCGATCAACGATCCGGCGCGCCACCGACCTTAATAGCTCGGCATGGGGAATACTTCCGAAGTAAGATCGACGCGGGGCATGCGAAGATGCTCGACGCCGGGCTCTTGCCGGAGGCCGACCATAGTCTTGGGCGCTGGCTCGCGGACGCGGTGCTGGCTCAAAAATTCGCTGGCCAGTCCCGTAGCGTCCTTCGGCGCACATCTTTTTGCCACCAGGCTAGCGGCCGCAAGGGAACGTAGCTGTTTGGTGCGCTCGGATTTGCCAACAATCAGTCGGCGCCTTCTTCCTGGTGCGACCTCTCTCTGACCGGGACGTCAGACTACGGCGCCAACAAAAGGCTGATCTTGGTCAATCTCATACGCGCCAATCGCCGCGCCGGATTGTGGAACCTCTCGCGGGTGGTTTCTACGACAAACACCAGGGTCATCAGATCAAGCAGGAAGTCATCGATAGCTTGGGCGAGTGTTTCTGACCTACCATCGAACTGATCCAGCAAAACGCGCGCCTTATCGATCGCATCCACGCTGGCCTCATCGATCAACGTCTCGATCCTCTGGAGACAATGCAATTTCGAAACTCCCTCAAAGCGCTTGCCAGTGTAGTTTTGCAACGAAGGTGGGCGATTTGGATTTACCCCGACAATGGCGGTGAGGATGGTTTCTCCACATTTCCGCTGTCGAACGCGCGGGGAGGGGCCCTGGTGATCGTCGCATCAGAAAAGCCGGGGATTTCGGCTGGCGATGTCCAGGTTCGGATCGCGCGTTCAGCTTCCTCGTCGACCAGCGTTTCGCCCCGACGGGCTGCACCGCAAGATTGACGCAAAGGGGAGGGGGAAGACGCCTCTTGCCAGTCATCGCCAAGAAAAAACCGCCGGCAGGGAACCGGCGGGCGAGGCAGGAGGAAACTTTTCGGGCCTGGAATATCAGGCGGCTAGGGTCGTTTTGGGCTCCGCCATTTCGTAGCCGAGCGCTTCGGCGACGGCGCGGTTGGTGATCTTGCCCTTGTGGACGTTGAGGCCGTTGCGCAAATGATGATCGTCGAGGATCGCCTTCAGGCCCTTGTCGGCGAGCTGCAGACCGTAATGCAGCGTCGCGTTGTTCAACGCCTGGGCCGAGGTGACCGGCACCGCGCCCGGCATGTTAGCGACGCAATAGTGAACGACGCCGTCGACCTCATAGGTCGGGTCGGCATGAGTTGTGGCGTGCGAGGTCTCGAAGCA
>NZ_JBVVPX010000026.1:0-105479 GCF_055811375.1 Mesorhizobium sp. WSM4848 | reverse complement strand
CCGCCAGACCGGACTATATCGCGCTCGGCCCAGTCTATCCGACCATCCTGAAACAGATGAAATGGGCGCCGCAGGGGGTCGAACGGCTTGGCGAATGGAGGCGCCGGATCGCGCCGACACCTCTGGTCGCGATTGGCGGCCTCAACCCCGAGCGGACCGAGGGCGTCCTTGCGGCAGGCGCCGACAGCGCCGCGGTGGTGACTGACATAACGTTGAATGCCGATCCGGAGGCGCGAACACGCGAATGGATCGAAAAGACGGATCGATGGCGTTGAGCCGCGAGCCGCATGTGCTTGTCGTCGGCGGCTCGGACTCCAGCGGCGGCGTCGGCATCGCCCGCGACATTGAGACGATCTCCGCCCTCGACTTGCGCACCTGCCTTGCCGTTACTACCGTAACGGTGCAGACGCATGAAGCCGTCACGGAAATTCACAAGTTGCAACCCGGGCTGGTGGCCGATCAGATGCGTGCCGCGCTGCAAGCCAACGCGGTAGGGGCGATCAAAATCGGCATGCTAGCAACGGAGCAAATCATCGTCGCTGTCGCGGCTGTGCTGCGCCAAAACCCACAGATACCGGCAGTCATTGACCCGGTGCTGGTCTCTTCTTCGGGTTGGCCGCTTCTGGACACAGGCGCTATCGGCGTCCTGAAGCATGAACTCATCCCGCTTTGCCGTCTCGTCACACCCAACCTCATCGAACTGGCTGTCCTTGCCGGCTCAGACCTGGCCATCGACGAGGACGGCGCATTGCAACAAGGTCAGAAATTGCTCACCGCCGGATTGCAGGCCCTGCTGATCAAGGGCGGCCACGCCGCGGGGTGTCGATCGACGGACATCCTGCTGCGCGCCGATCAAGAGCCCATCCGCTTCGATGCGCCGCGTCTTGGCGGATCGATGCGCGGGACGGGTTGCGCGCTGGCCAGCGCCATCGCCGCGCACCTGGCAAACGGAAGCCTGCTTGAAGACGGCGTGCGCAAAAGCAAGCTGTTGGTTTTCGAGAAGCTTCGGAAATCGATCTCTCGGGATTGAGGCGGTTGAGCTTGGCGGGGGCTTTTCTGGGCAGCAAGCTGGCGGCCGGTTCTTCGCCTTCCTTCGGAGAGTCTTCAGACAGCACGCGAAGTAAATCGCCTTGTCGGGTCTTGTCTCAAGCGATGTCGTCGCGAATGCAGGCCTTCAAATGGCCATCGGACGTTGTTGCCCGTAATGGCGGGACGATGCCGGCGCAAGCGTCGAGGGCAACCGGGCAGCGGGTTCGGAAAACACACCCGGTCGGCGGATTTGCCGGGCTTGGAATGTCGCCCTTCAGCACCTGCCGGCCTTGCCTGGCCAGCGGGTCGAGCGACGGAATGGCCGAGAGCAGCGCGCGCGTATAGGGATGCTGCGGCCGGGCATAGAGCGCGGCAGCAGGCGCGACTTCCATGATGCGGCCGAGGTAGAGGACGATCACCGTGTCGCAGATATATTCGACGACGGTCAGGTCATGCGAAATGAACAGCATGGTCAGGCCGAGCCGCACCTGCAGGTCGCGCAAAAGATTGATGATCTGCGCCTGAATCGAGACATCGAGGGCAGAGACCGGCTCGTCGGCGACGATGAATTCGGGTTCGAGCGTAAGTGCCCGGGCGATGCCGATGCGCTGGCGCTGCCCGCCCGAAAATTCGTGGGCGTAGCGATCATAGGCATCAACTGGCAGCTCGACAGCAGCAAGCGCCTTCTCAGCCTTCGCCCGCCGCTCGCGCCTGCTGCCGATGCCCTGAATATCGAGGCCTTCGGTCAGGATCTGACCGATGGTCATGCGCGGCGACAGGCTGGCGAACGGATCCTGGAAGATATACTGCAACTTGCGGCGCTGGCGAGCCAGCGGCCCGGCGCCCAGCTTGGTGATATCGATGCCGTCAAACCTTATTTCGCCGGACGTCGGTTCGATGAGACGCAGCACCGAGCGGCCGATCGTGGTCTTGCCCGACCCGGATTCGCCGACGAGGCCGACCACCTGGCCGCGCGCAATGTCGAAGGAAATATCGTCCAGCGCCCTGACGACGGGACCGCGCGAGAACGCCGTCGGCGCAAAATGCTTGGTCAGGTTCCTGACCGAAAGGAAGGGAGCGTCCACTATCAGAGATCCTCCCAGCGCAAACAACGGCTTTGCTGGGTCGACGTCGCCGCGAACAATGGCGGTACAGCAGTGCGGCAGGCATCGACAGCCAGGGCGCAACGCGGCGCGAAGGAGCAGCCCTTGGGCAGCAAGGCCAGCGACGGAACATTGCCGGCGATGGTCGGCAGCGGCGTTCCTGCTGCCTTCAGCGTGGTGGCCTGGCCAAGCCGCGGCACCGAACGCATCAGCCCGGCGGTGTAGGGATGACGCGGACGGGTGAACACCTCGCTCACCGGACCCGATTCCACGATGCGCCCGGCATACATCACCGCGACCCGGTCGGCGATCTCGGCAACGACGCCGAGATTGTGCGTGACGAACAGAATGCCCATACCGCGTTGCGCCTGCAGCGCAGCCAGCAGGTCGAGAATCTGGGCCTGGATGGTGACGTCGAGCGCGGTGGTCGGCTCGTCGGCGATCAGCAAGGTCGGATCGCACGACAAGGCCATGGCGATGGTGGCGCGCTGGCGCATCCCTCCCGACAACTCATGCGGGTATTGCCGCGCCCGCCGATCAGGGTCGGGAATTCCGACCTGAGCCAGCAGCCGCACGGCATCAGTGGCCGCATCACGGTGCGATCTGCCGAGATGGATGCGGATCGGCTCGGCGATCTGTTCGCCGATGCTGTAGACCGGATTGAGGCTGGTCATCGGCTCCTGGAACACCATGCCGATGTCGTTGCCGCGCACCTTGCGCAGCGACTCGGGATCGAGGCCGGTCAGTTCGGTGACCGTGCCGTCCCTGCGCCGCAGCGCGATCGAGCCCTCGGCAATGCGTCCGACCTTCTTCGGCAGCAGGCCGATGATCGACAGGCTGGTGACCGACTTGCCCGATCCCGACTCGCCGACCAGCGCAACCGTCTCGCCCGAACCTATCACCAGGTCGACGTCCTGCACGGCGGCGATGTCGCGTCCGGCGATACGGAACACCGCCCGCAGACCGGAAATCGAGAGGATCGGAGCGTCCACGGTCAGCGCAGCAAGCCGACGTCGCGAAGGATGATGTCGACCTTTGCGGCTTCCTCGTCGTTCAGGCTGCGTTGCGGCCGCGCCATGGTGTTGGAGGCGATGATGCCGAGGCTCCTCATCGCGGTCTTGAAGGCACCGACCCCGGCCGAGCCGGCGCTCGTCCTGCCGAGCGAGATCCAGACGATCTCGAACAGCTTCAACAGCCGCTCCTGCTCCAGGCGGGCCTCGGCGTGCTGACCCGCCTGCATCAGGTTCCACAGCCTGACGTAGCCGTGCGGGTCGACATTGGCGAGGCCCGGCACGACCCCATGCGCGCCCATGGCAAGCACGCTGTCGACCAGGATCTCGGACCCGGTCATGCCGAAAAAATTCGGGTCGTTGGCCATGTCCTTGAGCACATAACGCAGATTGCCGTCGTCACCGCTGGAATCCTTGATGCCGGCGATAACGCCCTCGCTGGCAAGGCCGACGGTGGTCTGGCGCTCCAGCTTGACATGGACGCAGACCGGGATGTCGTAGGCGATGATCGGGATGTCGACTGCGTCCTTGATGTAGCGGAAGTGATCGCCGATCTCGGGCTGGCTGGTGCGGGCATAGAACGGCGCGGTGACCACGACTGCGTCAGCGCCGGCCGATCTGGCTGTTAGGGCGTGGTTGATGACGCGATCGGTTGTCGGGTCGATGACCCCGGCGAAGATCGGAACGCGGCCATTGTTGACCTTGACCGCGTGCTCGATGATGGCCCGGCGGCCGGCCTCGTCATGGAAGACCACCTCGCTGGTCGAGCCGAGCACGAACAGGCCGTGAACGCCGCCGTCGAGCAGGTTTTCGATGGTCCGCGTGAACGACGCAAAATCGACACTGAAATCGGCATTGAGCGGGGTGACGACAGGTGGCACGACGCCGGTAAACAGGGGCATTTTTCAAAAACCTTCAGGTCAGTTGAGATCGGAACGAGGGTCGAATGCATCACGCAGGCCATCGCCGATGAAGTTGATGGCCAGGACGGTGAGCACGAGCACGGCGCCGGGAAACATCCATTGCCAGGGATATTTCTCGAGCACGACGGTGGAGCGGGCGAGATTGAGCATGTTGCCCCAGCTGGCTTCGGGCGGTGCGATGCCGAGGCCGAGGAAGGAAAGGCCGGCTTCGAGCAGAATGGCATTGGCGATCTGCAGCGTGGCGTAGACGACAAGAATGTCGATGCAGTTCGGCAGGCCGTGACGGAACAGGAGATGCGGCAGCCCCGCCCCCATGCCACGGGCGGCGACGACGAAGTCGCGCTCGCGCAGTTCGAGCAGCCGGGCGCGCACCATGCGCGACAGCACCGGCCATGAGAGCAGCGAGATCACCAGGATGGTCGGCGCAATGCCGGTGCCGGCGATCGAAGCGAGCACGAGCAGGAAGATCACCGGCGGCAGCGTCATTGCGAGGTCGACGAAGCGCATCACCGTGGCGTCGACAAGGCGCCCGCCGAAGCTGGCGACGGCGCCGACCAGAAAGCCGATGACGATCGAGATGGCGACCGAGCAGACGGCAACCAGCAGCGAGATCCGTCCGCCTTGCAGCAGCCGGGCCATGACGTCGCGGCCGACGCCGTCGCTGCCTAGCCAATGAATGGCGGACGGCCCCTTGTTGATCGCCCTGAGATCGATGGCGTTGGGGCTGAACGGCCACCACAGGGAATAGGTCGAGACCGCCAGCAGAATAGGGACGACGATAAGCAGACCGGCGCGCGCCGCGCGATTTTCAAAGAACCGGCCGAGCGCGCGGCGAAGCGGTCCCTTGGTTTGCGGCCCGGCTGTCGGGTCGATTGTCGGATCTGGTGCGGTGATCGTCATCACGACACCTGGATGCGCGGGTCGACGACGGCATAGACGATATCGGTCAGGAGATTGACCAGAATGACGCAGATGCCGATTACCAGAGTGGCGCCCATGATCACCGGGTAGTCCCTTGTGCCGACGGCGTTGACCAGCAGCAGGCCCATGCCCGGCCAGTTGAACACGCTTTCGAGGAAGATGGCGCCGCCGATCGCTATGCCGACCGTCGACCCGATCAGGGTGATGACCGGCAAAAGCGCATTGCGGGTTGCATGCTTGATGATCACCCAGAGTTCGCGCACGCCCTTGGCACGTGCGGTCCGCACATAGTCCTGGTTGAGCACTTCCAGCAGCGACGCGCGCATGTAGCGCATGATCAGCGCGGCGTGTCCGATGGACAGCAGGCAGGCGGGCAGGACCAGGTGCGCGAGCACGTCCGCTACGGAAAAAGGCGCGCCGGCGGTCTGCATGCCGCCTGATGGCGCCCAGCGTAGCAGCACCGAGAAAAAGTACAGTCCCAGAAGTGCCGTCAGAAACGCCGGGCTGGAGATGCCGACGAAGGAAACCACCGACAGCGCGATGTCGGGCAGCGTGTTACGGCGGACGGCGCTGAAGATGCCGGCGGAAATGCCGAGCACGATGGCGATGGCCAGGCCGGTGCCCATCAACAGCGCGGTCGGGCCGATGCGCTCCATGACCAGCGGCAGCACGCCAACGCCGCTGCGCTGGATCGAATAGCCGAAGTCGCCGCCGAGCGCAGCGCGAAGCCAGGCGAGGTATTGCACGGGAAGCGGCTGGTCGAGCCCAAGCCGGTCGCGCAGGACTTCGAGGTCGGAAGCCGACATCGGGCTGGACGGATTGATGTAGGCATCGATCGGATCGCCGGGCGCCAGCCGCAGCAGGATGAAGATGAGGACGCTCAGGGCGACCAGCATCAACAGTCCTGTAGCGCTGCGGCGGGCAATGAAACTCAGCATTGGCTGTCCGTGGCGATGGTGAGCGGAGCCGGCATCGTGCCGGCCCGTATCATTGGCGGGCCGGAATGGCCCGCCAGCCGTTTTACTGGATGTCCCAGCGTTCCGGGTGAGCCGCATAAGGACCGCCGCCCGGCGCCGGCGTCCAGACAAAGTCACGCAGCTTGTTGGAGGCTACGCCATAGCGGTTGGCCACCCATAATGTCGCCCAGGGCAGATCCTTGTTCATCACCTTGCAGACTTGCTGCCAGGATTGATCGATCTTGGCCGGATCGGTCTGGGCGAGCGCAGCGTCCAACGCGGCGCTGAGATCATCGAACTCGATGCGCATGGTGTTGAAGCCTGCCGGCGGAATCTGGGACTTGTTGAGACCCGGGCTGATGCCGGCCGGATTGGGACCGTTCTGCAGGCCGGCATAGACCATCGCAAACGCGTTCCAGTCGGGCGTGCCTTCCTTGTAGACGATGCCGTTATAAGTCGGCGTATCGACGACGCGCGGCACCACATTGATCCCGACCTCGGCCAGCATCGACTGGATGGCAGCCATCACGTTGGCGGCTTGCGGCGAGCCGTAATAGGTCAGCAAGGTGATCGGCTTGTCGCCGTTGATCTTGTCCCAGCCCACCTCGGCAAGCAGAGCCTTGGCCTTGGCCGGATCATAGGCATAGGGTTCGAGACCTTCGGGAAGCAGGTGCGGCGCGACGTAGCCGCAATTGGCCGGTTTGGCCGCGCCGCCATAGAGGCTCTCGATGATGGCATTGCGATCGATCGCATACATGATCGCCTGGCGGACGCGAACATCCCTGAACAGCTCGACCTTCTGGTTGAGGCCGATGTAGTTGACCACATAAGAAGCGCCCTCGATCACCTTGAAATTGCTGTCGCTCTTGAAGGTTACCGCGTCGTCGGGCTCGACATAGGTGAACTGGATTTCGCCGGCGCGCAGCGCCGCAACGGCCGCCGCCGGGCTCTCGAAATACCGGTTGATGAGCACGTCGACCTTCGGCTTGCCGCCGCGATAGTCGTCATCCGCGGCCAGTTCGACATATTGATCGCTGACATAGCGCTTGAACTTGAAGGGGCCGGTGCCGACCGGCGTGGTGGACCACCAGGTGCTTGTGGCCAGCGTTTCCGGCGGCATCGCGGCCAGGGCATGCTCCGGCAGGATCATCACCTGCGAGAGAATGGACAGGAACGAGCCGTTGGGCTTCGACAATTTGACGACCACGGTGCGATCGTCCGGCGCGTCGACCGACGCGATATCGCCGAGACGCGCGGCAAACAAACTGCCGGACGCCTTGTTCCTGGCGAGCTCAAGCGTGAACTTGACGTCCTTGGATGTGAACGGCTTGCCGTCGTGCCAGCTCTCCTGGGCAAGGTTGAACGTGTAGGTCAGCTGGTCGTCGCTGACCTTGTAGTCCTTGGCCAAATCGCCTTCGAGCTCGGTCAGTTCGGCGTTGTAGATGACCAGCGGTTCAAAATAGGTGCTGAGCCAGGTAAAGCCGCCGGTCGCAGCCAGCGGATTGAAGTTCTTGGGAAACCCGCCGGGGCCGACGTCGAAGCCCCCGGTTATGGTCTTGGCGTCCTGTGCCTGGACGCTGGTGGCCTGGCCGCCGAGCAGCAGCCCGGCGACGGCCAGATGACGAGCTATGGTCTTGATGCGCATGGTTTTCCTCCCTTGGCATTGTCAGGTAGTCCGGCGTTGGGTCAGGCAATCCGGTTTTTGGCGATCACTTGCTGAATCCCCCTGTAGTGGTCGTCGAGGCGCTGACGCGCCCGGTCGACATCCTTGGCGGCGACCGCCTCGACGATCTCGTGATGGTCGCGCCAGGTCGCCAGCGGCGTCGGATTTTCGAGGCTGGTGAAATTCGAGGCCTTGTTGAACGCCACCCAGAAGATGTCGATCAGCGCGCTCAACATGTGATTGTTCTGGCAGCGGAACAGCAACTGGTGGAATTGCTGGTCCTCTTCGGCAAAGCTCTCCTGGCGCTCGGCGCGCCGCCGCATGCTTTCGGTCAGCTGGCGCAGCGCGGCGATGTCTTCGGCGCTGATCATCTCGACGGTTTTTGCGATCAGGCCGGTCTCAAGGACGCGGCGGATCTCGCGCAGCTCCTCGACGTCGCGCAGCGAATCCTGCAGGCCGTATGCCAGATTATCCAGCAAGGGCTTGAACGAGAATTCCTTGACGAACACGCCAATGCCGCGACGCGTCTCCAGAATGCCGATCGACTCCAGCGCCTTGATCGCTTCGCGCACCGAGTTGCGGCCGACGCCGAGCCGCTGCGCCAGGAAGGTCTCCGGAGGCAAGGGGTCGCCCGCCTTGAGCTGATTGCTCTGGATATATTTCCTCAGGCTCTCCTGCACGCTGACGTGAAGCAGCGGCGGTCGGGCCAGCGGTTCGATCGATTTTTGTTCCGGGTTCAACTTGGTTTCCGAGATCGATTTGGGTTCCGGCATTTTGCTCCCGATGCCGCGTCGCAAGCGGTCGATGCTTGTAGCATAGCGACTTGTAGGATATCCTGCAAGTAAGAGGATTACATCGCTGAATGAAGATCGTCCTGGCCGGCTCAAGCCATTGGCACGCCGAAATGCATCTCGACGCTGCACGTTTTTGCGGCGCCGAGATTGCCGGCATCTGGGATGAGGACGCGCAGCATGCCCGCGCCTTCGCGACGCGCCAGCATTTGCCGTTCATCGCCGACTTTGCGAAAATCCTCTCCAGCCCGCCGGACGCGATCCTGCTGATGGGACACCCTTCGACGGTGCCGGCGCGGGCGCGGGCCGTCATCGAAGCCGGCATACCACTGATCCTGGAAAAGCCGGCGGCCAGCAGCACCGCAGCGTTGGCCGCGCTCAGCGAGCTGGCGAGGCAGCACCAGGCCTTTGTCAGCGTTCCCCTGCCCAACCGCTTTGGGCCGGCCGCCACTGCCTTCGAACGGCTGCGCAGCCAAGGCCGCGCCGGTGCGGTTGCGCATTGCCAGTTCCGGCTCGTCAATGGGCCGCCGCAGCGTTATGCGGCCGACGGCGTCGCCTGGGTGGTGGATCCGGCGATCGGTGGCGGCGGCGCGCTGAGGAACCTCGGCATACACGGCGTCAATGCCGCGCTCGGCCTGGCAACCGGCGCGCTCAGGCTAAAAACCGTTTCGATCGAGAACCGCATTCACCGTGCCCCGGTCGAGGACCATGCGCTGCTTGTACTGGAAGACGCTGCCGGAGCGTTGTTAGTCGTCGAGGCGGGATACACTTTTGCTTCGATGCGCCCCGGCGGCGATTTCGAATGGCGTATCGTCAGTGAGAATGCGACCGTCATCGACTATGGCGAGCGCGCCTTCTGTGCGACGCTCGACGATGGCGCTATCATCGAATTGCCGATCGAATTGCCGGCGACGCGCTACCGTCTGTGCATGAGCGACACGCTCGACCGGCTGGTTCGAAAAGCGCCGCCGGCGACTTCAATCGATGACTATGTTGCGGCGATGTCGCTGATCGACGGCGCGTATGAAAAGGCAGGACGATGATTGGAATAGGCATTATCGGAGCGGGCGATTTCGGCGCCGCCCATGCAAGGGCAATCAAGCAGGTGCGGGGCCTGCATCTCGTCGCATCGTGCCGCGGGAATAACGATGCCCTGGCCGCCTTCACCAGCGAACATGGTGGTCGCGGCTACACCGACTGGCGCAAGCTGCTGGACGACAAGGATGTCGACGCTGTCCTCATCGCCAGCCCTCACCATCTCCATGCCGAAATGGCGATCGGCGCGGCAAAGGCCGGTAAGCACGTCATGCTGGAAAAGCCGATGGCTCCGACGGCGGCGGCCTGCGATGCGATCAACGCCGCCGTCGCCGCCGCAGGCGTCAAGCTGATGGTCGCCCATCTCATGCATTTCGCGCTGCCTTGCATGGCGGCCAGGCAAATGCTTGAGCAAGGAACGCTCGGCCGGCCACTGGTCGGATCAAGCTGGATCATCAAGCTGTGGATGGAGCACAATCGCCGCGACTGGCATCTGCGCAAGGCAACCGGCGGCGGCATGCTGTTGACGGCCGGCATCCATGCGCTCGACCGCCTGGTCTGGCTGATGGATGACGACGTCGTGTCGGTGAGTGCCATGCTTGGCGCCATGTCCCATGACCAGGAAGCCGACGACACCGCCCTGCTCGGACTGCGCTTCGCCGGCGGCGGGCTCGGCCAGGTGCAGAGTGTCGGCTATCGCAATGGTGCGGCCGGCTACGCCATGGACCTGGTCTGCGAGCAGGCAACGCTGCGCATCGACATTGACCGCGGTACGATGCTTGGCCGCGACACGGCCTGGACCGACCTGCCCGGCTCATTCGAGCCGAACTGGATGCATGCTGCGCTGGCGCGCGAATGGAGCGCGATGCGCGATGCCATTGCCGACGACAAGTCGGTGCCGGTCGACGGCGCCTATGGCCGCAAGATCATCGGCATCATCGAGGCCGCCTTTGCGTCGAACGAAACGCGCCGCGAGCACGAGATCGCCGGTGCGCGCTGAGCTCGACGACCACGTGAGCCACGTGCCCGCACACGCGCCGCGCGGCGTCTGGGGCGCGGTGATGCTGGCCATCGACGATCGCGGGGCCATCGACTGGGAAGCGACGGAGGAGACGATCGCGCGGCTCTGCGCATCAGGCGTCGACGGCATCTATTCCAACGGCACGGCCTGCGAATTCCACTGCCAGACCGAGCCCGAGTTCGACCGGCTTTACGCCCTGGTGGCCGCGATTGCCGGCCGCGCGCGCCTGCCCTTCCAGATCGGCATCAGCCAGTCCAATCCGCGCGTCGCACGCGAGCGGCTGATGCGGGTGTCGGCGCTTCGCCCGGCGGCGGTGCAATTCACCTTGCCCGACTGGTGGCCGCCCAGCGACGGCGAGGTCATGCGCTTCGTCGGCGGCCTATGCGAGACCGCGCCCGACATACCGCTGGTGCTCTACAATCCACCACATGCCAAGCGCCGCCTGACGCTCGAAGCCATCGCCAGGCAGCGTGCAGCGGTGCCGTCGCTGGTCGGCGCCAAGCTGCCGGGCGGCGACGCCAGTTGGTACGCCGACATGCGCCGCGAACTGCCGGGATTTTCGGTCTTCGTGCCCGGCCATACGCTGGCGACCGGATTTGCCCAGGGAGCGCATGGCAGCTATTCCAACGTTGCCTGTCTTAACCCCAAGGGCGCGGCAACGTGGTGGCAGACGATCCGCACCGACGCGGCAGCCGCTGCCGAGGTCGAGACGCGCATCCAGGCCTTTCTCGCCACCCACGTACTGCCTTTTCGCGCTCGCTATGACGTCAGCGATGCGGCGCTCGACAAAGCGATGGCGGCGGCCGGCGGCTGGGCGCCGCTTGGCCCGCGACTGCTCTGGCCTTACAGCTCGGTGCCCGACGAGGAGATCGCGACGCTGGCCGAGGCCGCACGCATGGCCTTCCCCGAATGGTGGCAGTGATCTCGGCTAATCGCATATGCCTGCCCCCTGATCCAAGGGGAACAACCATGGCCTGTTCCGGATTTGACGCCTGACGGACTCGTGGTCATGCTGGACCGATGACAAGAGGTGTACTGCTGGACCTCGCAGGCGTCATCTATGATGGCGAGACTGCCATACCAGGCGGGATCGACGCCGTCACGCGTTTGCGCCAGGCCGGCTTGGCCATACGCTTCATAAGCAATACCACGCGCTCGTCGAAACAGAGCGTCCTCGAACGTCTGCAGGCGATGGGGCTCACCGTTACCAAGGCAGATGTTTTCACCCCGGCGCACGCTGCACGCGAATGGCTGCTTCGCAATGGCCGTGCGCCATACTTGCTGATTCACCCCGGCCTTGCTCCGGACTTTTGCGAACTGCCGGATCGCGACAAGCGCGCCGTCATCGTCGGCGATGCCGGAGACGCCTTCACCTATACGGCGTTGAATGACGCGTTCCGCGAGCTGAGCGCCGGGGCCGAATTGCTGGCCCTTGCCACCAACCGGACGTTTCGGGATGCCGACGGCGAGCTCAGCCTCGATGCAGGGCCGTTCGTCGCGGCATTGGAATTTGCCTCGCTGAAACGCGCAACCGTTCTCGGCAAGCCGTCGTCGGAATTCTTTCTGTCGGCGCTGGCAAGCATGGACTGTCCGCCAGACCAGGCGATCATGGTCGGCGACGACGCCGAGGCCGACATAGCTGGCGCGCTGCGCGCCGGATTGTCGGGCGCATTGCTGGTGCGGACCGGCAAATACCGGCAGGGCGACGAGAAACGGTTTGATCCGCGCCCGACCGCAACCGTCGCCGATCTCGCGGCGGCGACCGACTGGATTCTTGCGCGCCGGGACTGAACCGGTCCGCACAGCGTGCGCTTCGCTAGGTCGTCTGGCGCTCCATTTCCACCTCGGCCCCTAGACTTTCGATGTCGCGGAAGATCGAAGCGACAGCCAGCGTGCGCCCTTCGCGCTTGAAGCGGAGCAGGCAATCCTTGGCAGTGATGTCGCCATCGATCGCGATCTCGTCCCATTGCGCGGCATGGCCGACATAGTTGATGGGAACATCGTAGTGCTGGCTCCAGAAGAACGGCACGGCGACGAATTTCTCGCGATGGCCGAGCATGTTGAGGGCTGCGGTTCGCCCCTGCCGCTCGGCAACCACCCAATGCTCGACCCGAATGTTCTCGCCACTGTGGGGATCTGGCCACCGCGCAATGTCGCCGGCCGCGAAGATGCCTTGTGCGCTCGTCTCCAAAAAGGCGTTTACCGCGACACCGCGATCAAGGGTGAGCCCCGCCGTTTCGGCAAGCCCTGTCCGCGGTCGCACGCCGATGCCGGCGACGACGAGATCCGCCGCCAAAATATCGCCACCGCTGAGTTTCATCTCGCTGGCGTCGATGCTGCTCGCGGTGTCCTCGAGATGGAACACGACACCATTCTCCTCATGGAGGACGCGGATGAAGTCGGCCATTTGCGGACCCATGATCCGTTCCATCGGCCGTTTTTCCGGCGCCACGACATGAACTTCGATCGCGCGCGAGCGCAGCGCCGCGGCAACCTCCAGGCCAATGAAACTAGCGCCAAGCACGACGGCGCGGCGCGCAGTCGTGGCTCGCTCGATGATCGCCTTGCAGTCTGCGAACGAGCGCAGCGTGTGAACATGTGGCTGGTCGGCGCCTTGTATGGTCAGGCGAACCGGTTCGGCTCCGGTCGCCAGGAGTAGTCTGTCGTAGGCAGTCCGGGCCCCGTCCGCGAGCACAACTTCGCCAGACCGTGCATCGATGCTGGCGACATCCGCATTGAGGCGCAGGTCGATATCGTTCTTCGAATAAAAGCTTTCTCGGCGCAGCGGAATCCAATCCTCCGGTGCTTTGCCGGCAAGGTAGTCCTTGGAAAGATTGGGCCGATCGACCGGCGGCGCTTCGTCGTTGCTGAACATGACAATGCTGCCTTGATAGTCTTCGCGCCGCAGTGTTTCTGCCGCCGCGAAACCGGCGGCGCCGCCACCGACAATGACGATTTTTTCGGGAGCCTGGCCGGAGCTTCCATTGCGCTGCTTGGGTGCCGTCCGTTTGCGTTTCTCCCCCACGAATATCCGACCATCGCGTTGTTCCACCGACCAGCACGCGAGTGGACTGAAAGCAGGGGCGCGCAAGGCCTCGTCTGTCCGCAAATCAAAACACGCGTGATGCCAGGGACACCGGACGGTGTCTTCCACCACAAGACCGTCGACGAGCGGCCCGCCATAATGTGTGCATGTCGCTCCGATGGCGAAGATCTCGGCGCCGCGGCGCACCAGCAGCACCGGCTCATCGCCGCAATGGCCGAGGAGCTTTGCGCCGTCGGCAAGGTCGGATGATGCGATGCCCTGGACCAGATCCGGCCCGGTTGGTTTGGCATGACCTTCAGCCATTTTCCTCTCCCTTGGCGCGATCCAGTGGCAAAATCGCCTATAACGGCCAAGAATCTCAAACGTCCGGCCGCGTCATTCGTTGCCAGCTGGGCAGCACGCGCCGTCGATTTCCTGGCGTTTGGATTTGCTGCCGAAGGAATCACGCCGTCGCGTAAACTTTTTCGCCGGACATGCGTTGTTCGTTGTCCAAGCCAAGGAGACAGCCATGCAGATGAAATCGGAAATCGCCGGCGAGGCCGCCAAGCAACGCCACATCCAGCGCGGCATCGACGCCAAGGACAAAGCGAAGGGCAACGGCAAGCAACAAGGCGCCATGCAGGCCGGAGCACGCAAATATCCCGAGCCGCCCTTTCCCAAGCAGCACCAGCCGAAGCCGGGGCATGAATGGGCGATAGAGCCGGCGCCGCTTTACGACGCGCCCTTCTACATCGGATCAAAAAAGCTGGATGGCAAAGTGGCCGTCATCACCGGCGGCGATTCCGGCATCGGCCGAGCCGTGGCCGTGCTCTATGCACGCGAAGGCGCCGATGTGGCCATCGTCTATCTGTGCGAGGATAAGGACGCTGAAAAAACGAAGCGGGCCGTCGAAGCCGAGGGCCGGCGCTGCATGCTGGTCAAGGCCGACGTCAGCGAACGCGACCACTGCCACAATGCTGTGGCTGAGGTGGTGAAGGAATTTGGCCGGATCGACGTGCTGGTCAACAACGCCGCTTTCCAGGTCCATTCCAGCGACTTCAGCGAACTGACCGAGGAGCATTTCGACACGACGCTGAAGACCAACCTCTACGGCTATTTCCACATGGCGCAGGAGGCCGTTCCGCATATGAAGCCTGGTTCGGCGATCATCAACAGCGGCTCCATAACCGGCATCGAGGGCTCGAAGCAGCTGGTCGATTATTCGATGACCAAGGGCGGCATTCATGCCTTCACGCGCGCATTGTCCGGCAACCTCATCGAAAAGGGAATTCGGGTGAACTGCGTGGCGCCGGGCCCGGTGTGGACGCCGCTCAACCCGTCGGACAAGCAAGCCGGCGACGTTTCGAAATTTGGTGCAGACACGCCGATGAAACGGCCGGCGCAACCGGAGGAGATCGCGCCCGCCTACGTGTTCCTCGCCTCGCCGCATTGTTCAAGTTACATCACCGGCGAGATATTGCCGATCATCGGCGGCTACTGAGAACTTGTCGCCCGCCCTGCCTCGATTATCGTGGACCTCTCGCCTGTGACGGTGGTAGCGGCGATCTCAGATATGAAATGGTCGACAGATGTATTTCATTGCCTTGGCGACGGACTATGACGGCACGCTGGCGCACGACGGGATCGTCGCTGAAAAGACGCTTGCAGCCATCGAACGGTTCAAGAAAACTGGCCGCAAGCTCATCCTCGTCACTGGCCGCGAACTGCCCGACCTCAAGCAGGTTTTTCCCGAGCTCGGCGTGTTCGACAAGGTCGTCGCCGAAAATGGGGCGTTGATCTACACGCCGGCCAGCGAGGAAGAGCGTGCGATCTCACCGGCACCGGCGCCGACATTTGTCGCCAGGTTGAAGAAACGCGGCGTCAAGCCGCTTTCAGTCGGACGGTCGATCGTTGCGACCTGGGAACCACACCAGGCAACAGTTCTTGAGGTCATCAGGGAACTTGGGCTGGAGCTGGAAATCATCTTCAACAAGGGCGCGGTGATGGTGCTGCCCACCGGCATCAACAAGGCAGCCGGGCTGGCAGCCGCACTTGATGACCTCAAGCTGTCGCCACACAATGTGGTGGGTATTGGCGATGCTGAAAACGATCATGCGTTCCTGCGGGCCTGCGGCTGCAGCGTCGCTGTCGAGAACGCCCTTGCGGCGGTCAAGGAGACAGCGGATCTTGTAACGCGCGGCGCGCGTGGAAAGGGCGTCGAGGAACTGATCGAAAAGCTGGTAAAGCGTGATCGGGAATTTGTCCGAAAAGCCCGTGACGGCATCCTTCTCGGTTCGGTCGGCGGCGACGAGGTCTATCTGACGCCGACCGACACGGTTCTGATCGCCGGAAGCTCCGGCATCGGCAAATCCACCTTGGCCACCGCGCTGACGGAACGCTTCGTCGAGAACGGATTTCAATTCTGCGTTTTCGATCCGGAAGGCGACTATGATGGCCTCGAAGGCGCCGTCAGGGTAGGCGATGGCTCAAGCGAACCGACAAAGGCACAAGTGCTCGACCTGATCGAAAAGCCCGACACCAATGTGGTCGTCAACGGGCTGGCGTTGCGGGTCAATGAGCGACCAGACTTCTTTGCCGAGCTGCTGCCCGGCCTTGGCAATTTCCGCTACCGTACGGCGAGGCCACATTGGCTGGTCATCGACGAGGCGCATCATCTTCTGCCCAAGAAGCGCGACGACACGCGCGCCGTCCTGTCGTTGGAATTGCCGGGCACTATCCTGATCACCGTTCATCCGGAAGCGATCTCGACCGACGCCCTGCGTCTGGTCACTGCCGTCATTGCGCTCGGTCCCAAGGCCAAGAATGTCATCAAGGCCTTTTGTCAGGAGACAGACACGAAGCCGCCAAAGGATATTCCCTCGCCAGAAGGCGAGCGCGTGCTGTTCTGGCGGCCGCAAGCCCGCAAGAAAATTGCCATGGTCCAAGCGATCGAGCCGCGCCAGTCGCTCAAGCGTCACAGCCGCAAATATGCAGAAGGTCAACTCGACGAGGCCGGCAGCTTCTATTTCAGAGGTCCCGACAACGCGATGAACCTCCGGGCCCACAACCTGATGATCTTCGCTCAGATTGCCGAGGGCATCGACGACAGAACCTGGGAGCATCACCTGCGCGCCGGCGACTATTCCGAATGGTTTCGCCGACAGATCAGGGACAAGGATCTGGCGCGCGAGACCGCCGAGGCGGAAAAGGACGAAAAGCTCTCGGCGCAGGAAAGCCGCAAGCACGTTCTGGATGCGGTGCGTCGCCGTTATACGGCTCCTGCCACCGCCCCGGAGGAATAGGGTGGAATAGGGGCTAAAAGGATCGCCCATGCACATCATTCCCGGAGACACCGGCCATGTTGGTTCTGCTGCAGCCATGTCGCTTTTACAGCAGGACGAAGCAGTGGCCGGGTTGACCGCGTTATCCACGCCGAGTTCCATCTCATCCGTGGCGTTTCCGATTGGTCAGGGTTCACTGTATCCACTGGCAAAGAGCCGCAGGTCATAGGCCTCGGGATCGCGACGAAAGATCAACGCGCCCTTCCGTTGGGAATTCTGCGGGACATAGTCGAGCGTAGCGCTGCTCTCCTCGACGACCTCATCGCCATTGCGGAGCTCACCTTTGATCTCGACAGCAGCAACTGATTTCCCCGCCCTGTTTGCAGCGGCGAACTCGACCACGTAGCTGCCCTCGGTGACCGCGACGCCAAGCGGCAGCACAACGATCCGGGCGGTCCCATCGCGCGTGCTCAAGCCATCGACGACAAGATAACCGAGCACGGCAAGCAGGACTATGGAGCTTATCCCCGCCACGACCCACTCCGTGACCGAAGTGCCGGGTTGGCGTGTCTTTGCTTTGTTGTCGGACCTCTGTTGCTTGTCGCCTTTTGCGGGGTTCCTTGTCACAGAATGAGCCTCGCAACCGCCGCTCCAAGCGCGCCAGGAAACGACAGAACCACGACTGCACTGAGTGTCTCCGAAAAGCCGGCGCCATCAGTCCTGCCGAAGGTCCACAAGATATAAAGGTTCACAACCATCACCAGGACATAGCCGACGATCGCATAGCGAAAGAAGATGCTGACGAATCCAGCGCCTGGCTCGGGACTGTGCGAGCCGCGGAATTCGAACTCGTAGACGAAGGCGTGCATGAGAGCGAGGGTGACCACCACCAGGGCGATTTCCTGCCAGGGCTGCATCTTGTAAGCGATGAGGACGACCTCTTCCGTCGGTGCGATGTTCACCGAAAGAAACAGCGCTCCGACCACCATCAGGAACAGCTCTCCGGTGTAGCCGGGCTCGGGAATGTCCTCCTCCTCCAACAAATTCGTGCCGAGCTGAGCGCGCGCCAAAGATGCTCCGAGACTGCCTGGGACAATTTGCACCGCAATTTTGCCAATCACTTCCCTTAGCGGCATTTCGACGGTCACGATGCCGAAAATGAAAAACACCGCAGCAGCCGCCACAGCGGCCACAAATATGGCCACAAAGGCATCGGCGATGCGGTCGCGCAGCGCCACCGTCTGGCGAAAGCCTCCATACTTGTGCAGCAGCACCAGCATTGGCAAAGTGACAGCGAGCAGCAGGGCGAGCCGCAGTGGGTGAAGGTGAAAGCCCAGCGCCCAAGCTTCCATGGTCATCAGCACCGGCACGGCGAAGATCAACGCTCCGGCAAAAGCACGCCCAAGGCCAATCCAGAACTCACGCGGCGTTGGCGCATGCCTGACGGTGATATCGGTTGACGCCACGTCCGCTCCCCTGGAGATAGCCTGAGGGGAACAATGCTTCCTGCGCGATCTTTGTTCCGGGCCACTGCAACTTCTCCACAGTCGAACGGCGCTATGGGAACTCGCCAGCCAGCTTTCCGTTCAAACTCTCGATCGAATGACAATTCAAAGCCGACACAGCGTCTGGAGTGAAATCATGAAATCGCAGCTCGTCGCCGAAAGCGCCGGACAAAGGACGTTCGTGGTGGTGCTTGATCCCGGCGAGGAAGCGTTCGCGGCGCTCACATCTTTCGCTGTCGATAACGAAATTGGCGGCGCCTCGCTGACCGCGCTCGGCGCCTTCGAAAAGGCGACTGTCGGCTGGTTCGACATCGAGGAAAAAACTTATCGGAAAATCCCGGTGCTGGAACAGTGCGAGGTGCTCAGCGCGATCGGCGACGTTGCGATCGGCGACGACGGCAAGCCCAGCCTTCACGTCCATGCGGTGCTCGGATTGCGCGACGGCAGCACGAAGGGCGGACATCTGCTCGATGGCATTGTTCGGCCGACACTCGAAGTCACATTGGTGGAAACGCCTGGTCATCTGCGCCGCAGAAAACGCCCGGAACTCGGCATCGCCTTGATCGATCTGGATGCCTGAACACGGATCAGGCCAGGTCCGCTGAACTGCGTCCGGTCCGATCATCGCTTTTGTTTGATTTGTTTAGCATCCGCGGGCGCCTCGGGTGCGGTCTCCCAGCCGAACACGCTGCGGCCGCCGAGCAGATGCGACTGATCGAACTCTCCGGCGACGATTTCCTTCAGGCTCGGGCCGGTGACATAGCGTTCGACCTGCCGCGACTGGTCGTCGAGCCGCTTCAAGGCGCCGATTTCTTCGTCGCGACCGAGCCTGGCCTTGTGGACGGCCGACTTCAGGACGCCGATCGTCTCGTCATAGACTTTCAGCGGCACGGGGAATGGATGCCTGTCCTTGCCGCCATGTGCCAGCGAGAAGCGCCCGGGATCGGAAAACCGGCATGGCGCGCCGTGCAGAACCTCGGCAACCAGCGCCAGCGCCCGCACCGTGCGCGCGCCGACGCCGGGGACCAGGAGAAGTTCTGAGAAATCGGCGGGGCCACGCTCGGCAGCCGCTGCCATGTTGCCATGAAGACGGCGCATGACGACATCGCTTTCGCGAACGTCGTTGTGCGCCGGCATGACCAGGTGCGGCAGCATTGGCTGGTCGGGCTCCGGTGCGGCAGCCACGTCACGTTCGAGCGCGGCGAACTCCCTCAGAATGCGATCCGGTCCGAGATCCTGCAGGAGATCCAACTGTCCCTTGCGCGAGGCGTCGGCACGGCGGTCGGTCAGGTTGACGATCTCGCCCTGGTTGGCGCCTTCGATGGCGGCATGCGGTTGGTCGACGAAACTCTTCAGGCCTTCGGACAGCCAGTGATAGCGGCGCGCCACCTTGCTGTCGCCGTTCATGCCCTGCTGCACCACGACCCAGTCGCCGTCATCGGTGACGATAAAGCCATGCAGATAAAGGTCGAAGCCGTCCTGGACGGCGGCGCTGTCAACCTTGGCGACAAGCCGGCTGGCCTTTGCCAGGTCAGTTCCGTCGAAGCCGACGCGTTCGCCGATGGCGGCAAGCTCGTGCGGGGTCTTGCGCGAATGCGCGCCGCGGCCGCCGCACACGTGAATGCCGAGCTCGCCGGAGAGCGGAGCCAAACCACGTTTGAGGGCACCGATGACGCTGGTCGTGATGCCGGAGGAATGCCAGTCCATTCCCATGACGGCGCCAAACGACTGGAACCAGAACGGATGCGCCAGCCGACGCAGCAGCTCCTCGCGACCGTAGTGGTGAATGATCGCCTCACACATGACCGCGCCAAGGCGCGTCATCCGGTCGCCCAGCCATTTCGGCACGCGTCCGCCATGAAGTGGAAGGTCTGCGCTTCCCGATCGTTGTGCCAAATCTTGCTGCCTGTTGCCGTTCTATGCCCTGCTCAACAGATAGGTACTGAAAGCAGCGTGAAGAAGCGACCATACTGTTTCAAGTTGCCGATGCCCGATCCGAATTCCATTGCCGGCCTTGGCGTTTGCAAGGTATCACAGATCGACCCATTGGTGGCGTTATGCCGGTTACCGGTCGGCCGGATTTCCGGCTGCGGGATCTCGCCGCCTTGAATATCTTCCCACACGCGGCAGATCGTCGCCAAATTCCACCCACGGCAGCTTCATGTCCCAATAGGCATGGGCCTGCGGCGCAAAGCGCTCGGGGTGGTCGAAGAAGCCGATCGTCAGATAAAGTTCCTCGGGAAGCCCCTGGTCGAGGTAGGCTATGGATGTCCCGCAATCGGCGCAGAAGGTGCGGAGCACGCCTCGGGTCCTTGAGAATTTTTTTGGCGCGCCGGTGAGCAATCTGAATTGTGTCGGTCGATAGCCGACCCAGACGGTCAGTGGGCTGCCTATCGCCTTGCGACAATCGTCATCGTGATCAGAGCAGATCCAGAACGGGTCGCCGTGCATCTCAGCACTTATCGAACCGCAAAAACAGGAGCCGGTCTCGATTCTGGTCATCGAACTATCGCTTCTGATCGAGGCGACCGTTGCGGGTTCAGGGTCCGCAGGGTGATCGAATAGCGGTGCGCGGCAACCGGCGGGATGCTGTGCTGCCATTCGATGCGCGCCGGGCCCGTCATCAGGTAAGCCGACCTTGGCTCGAGCGTGACGGTCTGGCGAGCCCATCTCGCGCCGTTCTTCCGGCGGAGCCGAAAGCCGCACGGGGCAAGAAGCGAAATGCCGGCCACGGCATCGAAATGCGGCTTGTCGCGATGCCAGCCGATACCCGCGCCGGGCCGGTACTCGTTGATCAAGACCTGCACGAAAGTATCGGCGGGCAGCCGCGCAAATGCCGCCACCTTGTCCCTGAGCGGCATCAGAAAAGCAGGGATCGCCGACGCCTCGACGACCTTGCGTTGCTCAAAATCGTAGCGCAGGCCAAAACCGACGACGCGCCGGTTTGCGAGATGGCCATGAAAGTCGAAAGGCTGGAAGGCGAGACTTTCGAGCTGCCGCACCAGTTCGGCCTCTTCCTCCGCCGTGATCAGCTCCGGCTGGTAGCGAAATCCTTCCGGCAGGTCGCCACGTGCGTGAAAGTCGGGCGCGAGAAACAGGTCGCCTTGCCCGGCGAATTGCGGCTGCCTGGTTTTGAGCGATGGCATCAGCCCTAATTGGTGAAGCCGGCCGGCGGCGGCAAGGCCTTGGAGGCGACGAGCCGGCCGGATCATCGCCCCCATCTCGGGCGAGACGGAACCTGGCTTGCCGGGGTGGGTTATTGTCCAGACGCGGCGAGTGTTGGGGCCGAGTGTTGGGAAATGCCCTCAGCTGCTATTCAACGTATGAATTACGATCTGGCGACGAGGACCCTCTCCGTATGGTTTGTCCCAAGCGGAAATCGCTACGATTACCACAACGTGCCGCCGCAGACCTACGCCGCATTCCGCAACGCCTCGTCAAAAGGCCGGTTCTTCAACGCTTTCATTCGAGACCGGTATAGCTATCATCTGGTCGAGCAGAGCCAGTCGGGGTGAGATCTTTTGCCCTTGTCGCGCGTCATGCATCCGGGAGTATCCGGTCGGCCGGCCGATCCCTCATTGCGCCGGCGGCGTTCGGGGTTGATCGCCGCCCGTGGTGGTCTTCGGCGTCGGGTCCTTGTCGATTTCGGGATTTTGGTCGACGGTGTTGGTGTTGCTCTGGGTCGGCTCCGTGCTGCTGGTGCTGCCCTGTGTCGGCTCGGCCTCGTTGCTGCAACCCGCCAGAGCCAGAGTCGCCACCAGCGCCGACAAAAACGACAGTCTCGTCAATGATAATCCCGTCATGGCCAACCGCTCCCTTGCTGCTCGACAACGACGGTTGGTGAATTTGGTTGCAGCGGAATGGCTTGTCTGCTGGCCCAGGCCCTTCTGATCATCGCCGCGCAGGCGCCAAAGGAACAAATCTCGGCGCCGCCACGTTGCATTTCCTGTGCAATGCTTGTGACAGTGAGGCTATCGTCTTGGCACCGAGAGCAAATTGGAAGGGTTTTCTGAAAATCGGAGAACTCAGCTGCCCGGTGGCGCTCTATACGGCTGCCTCAACCTCAGAGCGGATCGCCTTCCACACGGTAAACCGCGCCACCGGGCATAGGGTGCATCGCGCCTTCGTCGACAGCGAAAGCGGCAAGCCGGTCGAGAAGGACGACCAGGTCAAAGGCTTTGAGATCGGCTCGGGTGAGTACGTCGTGCTCGAACCCGATGAGGTCGCAGCCGCTGTTCCCGAGAGCGACAAGACGCTGTCGGTCTCGGCCTTCATCGGCTGTTCCGATGTCGACGATGTGTATTTCGACAAGCCGTATTACCTGGCCCCGTCGGACAAACACGCGGAGGAAGCGTTTGGGCTGATCCGCGAAGGCATGCGCAGGAAGAAGGTTGCCGCGATCGCCCAGACCGTGCTGTTCCGGCGCGTCCGGACCCTGCTCATCCGCGCCTATGACGAAGGCCTGGTCGCAACGACGCTGAATTTCGACTACGAGGTGCGCTCAGCGGAGGAGGCTTTCGACAACATCCCCGACTTGAAGATCGAGGGCGAGATGCTCGAACTGGCCGAACACATCATCAAGACCAAGAAAGGCAAATTCGATCCGACCAAATTCGACGACCGCTATGAGGCGGCGCTCGCCGAGCTTGTGAAGGCAAAGCTCGAAGGCAAGAAGATCGCCGTTCCGAAGCCGGCCAAGCGGGAGAAGGTCGTCGATCTTATGGATGCGCTGCGCCAGAGTGCCGGCGTTGGCGGCAAGCAGCCCTCGACAAGAAAGCCCGCGGCAAAGTCAAAGCCGGCGCGCCATGCCAAGGCGAAGCAGGCAGCGCCGCGTCGGAAGGCCGGCTGACCGATGGCGCTCGAGACCTACCGCAAGAAGCGCAATTTTTCCGTTACCCCGGAGCCGCAGGGCCGCGGGGCGCCGGGGACCGGCAACAGCTTCGTCATACAGAAGCACGATGCCACCCGGCTCCATTATGATTTTCGTCTCGAAATGGACGGCGTCCTGAAGAGCTGGGCCGTCACAAAAGGGCCGAGCCTGATCCCCGGCGAGAAGCGCCTTGCCGTCCATGTCGAGGACCATCCTTTGGAATATGGCGACTTCGAAGGCACAATCCCGAAGGGCGAGTATGGCGGCGGCACCGTCCTCCTTTGGGACAGAGGCACCTGGACGCCGATCGGCGACGCGCATCGCGGCTATGCGAAAGGCCATCTCGATTTCGAACTTCACGGCGAGAAGCTTGGCGGCCGCTGGCATCTTGTGCGGATGGCCGGAAAGCCGCGGGAGAAGCGCGAGAACTGGCTGCTGATCAAAGGGGACGATGACGCCGCGCGCACCGAAGGTGATCCCGACATTCTGGACGAGCGGCCGGAATCCGTCGCGACCGGCCGCAAGATCGAGGACGTCGCCGGCGAAGAGCCCGGCTGGTCGTCCAAGACAGGGCGCATTCGCAAGCGCCGCGGCCGCCGCGTGACGCCATCTCCACCGGACGAGCAGCCTGCCACCGTAACCGTTCCCGAACCGTCAAAGGTCAAGGGCGCCAAGAAGGCGGCGCTTCCCGATTTCGTCGAGCCGACGCTGGCCACCCTGGTCTCGTCAGCGCCGTCGGGCGAGCGCTGGCTGCACGAGATCAAATTCGACGGCTACCGGCTGCAGGCCAGGATCGAAGCCGGCCGCGTCAAACTGTTGACGCGAAGCGGTCTCGACTGGACGAAAAAATTCGGAAAAGCGGTCGTTTCGGCGCTGGCCGATATCCCGGTCGGGACGGCGCTGATCGACGGTGAGCTCGTGGTCGAGACGTCCGCCGGCGCATCGGATTTTTCCGCGCTGCAAGCCGATCTCAGCGAGGGCCGCAGTGATCGCTTTCGCTTCTTCGTCTTCGACCTGCTTCATCTCGACGGCTACGATCTGCGTGAGGTTGCGCTGATCAAGCGCAAGGAATTGTTGGAAAAGATCATCGGCAGTGACAGCGGCATCATCAGCTACAGCGGCCATTTTGAGGAGGATGGCGCCCTGGTGCTGCGACATGCCTGTCGGCTGAGCCTGGAAGGCCTTGTCTCCAAGCTTCGCGATGCGCCTTACCGCTCTGGCCGCAGCAAGAACTGGGTGAAGTCGAAATGCTCGGCGCGGCAGGAATTTGTCGTGGCCGGCTATGTCCCCTCGACGACCTCGCGCAAGGCGATCGGTTCGCTTGTCCTGGGTGTCTATGACCACGGCAAGCTCCATCATGTCGGGCGCGTCGGCACCGGCTACACGGCGGCGGTCGCCGAGAGCCTTTTCAAGAAGCTCGAGCGGTTACGCGTTCCGTCAAGCCCGTTCGAAAAACGGCTGAGCGCCGACGAGGCTCGGCAAGTCCGCTATGTCAGGCCGGAACTCGTCGCCGAAGTCGAGTTCCGGGCGTGGACCGCCGACGGCAATCTGCGCCACGCCTCGTTCCGCGGATTGCGCGAAGACAAGCCGGCGAAGGAGATCGTCCGCGAGACGCCGAAGACGAGCAAGGCAGCGCCCCAACCTCAGCGCCGGACCGTCAAGCTCACCCATCCCGACCGCCTTTACTGGCCGGATGAGGGCGTGACCAAGGAAGGCCTCGCCGACTATTATGCCGAGGTCTGGCACCATGCGTCGCCCTACATCGTCGGCCGGGCGCTGGCGCTGGTGCGATGCCCCAACGGGATTTCGGGCGAACAGTTCTTCCAGAAGCATGCCTGGAAGGGGCTCAACCCCAACATCGTGCTGGTCCACGATCCCAAGGATCCGCCCGACGAGCGGCTGATCAGCATCAACGATCTCGACGGGCTGATCGGTCTCGTCCAGTCGGCGGCGCTGGAGATCCACCCCTGGGGCTCGACGGTGAGCAATTGGGAGCGTCCGGACACGATCATCATGGATCTCGACCCCGGCGAAAGCGTGAGCTGGGAGGCGGTGATCGAAGCCGCCGTCGAGACCGGCGACCGGCTGAAGGATGCGGGGCTTGTCCCCTTCATCAAGACCTCCGGCGGCAAGGGTCTGCACGTCGTGGCGCCGTTGAAGCCGAAAGCCGAATGGCCTGGTGTAAAAGCCTTCACCAAGGCGATTGCCGACTCGATGGCCGCCGACAGTCCCGGCCGCTATGTCTCGACCATCACCAAATCGAAACGGCGCGGCAAAATCCTTGTCGATTATCTGCGCAACCAGCGTGGTGCGACCGCGGTCGCACCCTATTCGACAAGAGCACGACCGGGTGCGGCGGTGTCGATGCCGCTTGCCTGGGACGAGCTCGGCCCCGGCATCGGACCGGCCTATTTTACCGTCGAGAACACGCCGACCCGGCTTGCCTCGCTCGCGTCGGACCCCTGGCAGGATTTCCGCGCGGCCGCAGCGCCAATCGAAGACCGTGCAAACCGGCGCAAGAAAGCGGCTTGAGGACGGCACTGCGAGTGCATGCATCGGAATAATCAGGCGATCTGCTCGAACCTGCATTGCTCAGGTGCCTTGTCCGGCCGCCAGCGCAGGAACTTGGTGCCGTGCCGGAAACGGTCGCCGGTGACGTGATCGAAGCGTACTTCGACCACCAGTTCGGGCCGGACCGGCTCCCATTCGCTGCTGCGCTCGGTGCTCCAGCGGCTCGGTCCGCCCGGCGCCTTTCCGGTAAAGCCGGGTGGCTCGCGCATGGCTTCGAGTTTGCGGGTAAGCTCGGCCCTGTCCTCCTTGGCAATCGTCGAGGTGAAACCGACGTGATCGAGCTTGCCGGCCTCGTTGTACAGACCCAGCAACAATGAACCGACCTGCGGACTGTTGCTGAGATAGCGAAAGCCGCCGACCACGCAATCGGCCGACCGCAACCGCTTTACCTTCACCATCGCGCGCACCCCCGGTTGGTACGGACCGTCCAGCCGCTTGGCGACCACGCCGTCTGTCGCCCCATGTCCGGCATCCCCTAACCAGGAGCGGGCTTCCTTCACATCGCGCGTACAGTGCGAAAGCACGATGTTCCTGCGGTTTGCCGAAGCGACGAAAGCCTCAAGGATCGCTCGCCGTTTTTTCAGGGTCCGCGCCAACCAGACGGTTCCGTGCTCATCGCAGAGCATGTCGAACAGGACGATGCGAGCCGGGGTTTCGGCGGACAGCTTGCGGATCCTGCTCTCGGCGGGATGAAGCCGCATCTGGAGCGCGTCGAACGAAAACTTGCCGTCGACCGAGATGACGATTTCACCGTCGACGACAAAACGGCGCGACGGTAGTTCCTTCAATGTCGCGACGAGTTCGGGAAAATAGCGTCCGAGCGGCTTGCCTGACTTTGCGCGCAACTCCACCGCATCATCCTGCCGGAATGCCAGGCAGCGAAAACCATCCCATTTGCGTTCGTATTGCCATCCGTCTCCTTCGGGAATCGCATCGGCCGCCTTTGCCTCCATCGGAGGCGTATCGAGCGGCAGGAGGAAATCGCTGGATCGGCGGGTGCTGTCGAAAGCAGGATCGCGGGGTATGACCTTCATTGTGCTGCCTTTGTCCCCCAGCCCAGCCTGCTCCCAGGCGCTTATTTCCGCTTTCCGGCCTCCGAGCCGATGCTCTTGCGCAGCGCATCCATGATGTTGATCACGTTGCTGGCCGGTTGCTCGGCCTTGGCCTTCGCCTTGGCCGGACCCTTCTTGCCCTTCTTCTTCGAGGCAATGATCTCCAGCAGCCGCGCCTGGACGGGATCTCCAGTCATGGCGGGATCCCACTGCCTGGTTCGCTCATCGATAAGGGTCGAGATCATATCCATCAGTTTCGGGTCGGGTTTGACATCATCGATCTTGCCGAAATAATCCTCGGGATCGCGAACCTCGTCGCCATAGCGCAGAGTCCACAGCACGATGCCCTTGCCTCGTGGTTCAAGCATGACGGCGCGTTCGCGGCGGTACATGACCAGTCGCGATATTCCGACCGTCCCCGTCGATTGCATCGCGTCGCGAATGACCGAGAATGCCTCCTCCCCCACCGGGTCGTCAGGGGTGAGATAGTGCGGCTTGTCGTACCAGATCCAGCCGATGCTGTCGGCATCGACAAACATGTCGATGTCGATGGTACGCGTGCTCTCGAGCGCGACCGCGTCGATCTCGTCGTCCTCGAGCAGGACGTATTCGTCCTCGCCGCGCTGGTACCCCTTCACCTCGTCGTCTTCAGCAACCGGCTTGCCGCTGACGGCATCGACATATTGGCTGACAACCCGATGCCCGCTCTTGCGATTGAGCGTGTGGAACCGGACCTTCTCGCTCTCGGTGGTAGCGGGCGTCATCGCGACCGGACAGGTCACCAGCGAAAGCTTCAGATAGCCTTTCCAGAAAGGACGTGGCGCCATCGAGCACCCCCGGCAGGAGTAAAACAGTCGAACGCAGCAGGGCGATCGATTGTTCCAGCAGCGATTTTTTCGCGCGCTTGGCCCATGGCATAAGCCCTTTGCCTGAGTGGCACTTCGGGCAGCAGCAAAACCGGGGGCCAATCGCATGGTTCGGCAAATTTTTACCAAGGTGAGACGAAACAATTGCCTCCGATCGTCGTTTCGCCAGCAGGAATTTTCGTCGTGCGACCGGCCTGGGTGTTTTCGACAATCCGGGCCTGAGCAGCGCGATGCCAGGTCAAAAGGATGAAGACCATGCGCTTTGACGCCTTGAGATTCAAAGATCGAACGGATGCGGGGCGCCAGCTTGCCGCCGCTTTGACCAGGTTCGCGGCAACCGATCCACTGGTGCTGGCGCTGCCGCGCGGCGGCGTGCCGGTTGGCTTCGAGGTGGCGAAGGCACTCCGTGCCCGGCTCGACGTGCTGCTTGTGCGCAAGATCGGCGCGCCGGGCCATTCCGAATATGGCATCGGCGCTGTCGTCGACGGGGAAAATCCGCAGCTCGTCCTCAACGAGGAGGCGATGGCTTTGGTCCGGCCGTCAGACGAATACGTCGAAGCAGAGAAGCGGCGGCAACTGCTCGAAATCGAACGCCGCAGAAACCTCTATTTCGGCAGCCGGCCTGCGGCTTCGGTCCTGGGCCGGACCGTCATCGTCGTCGATGACGGCATTGCGACCGGAGGCACGGTCAGAGTGGCGCTCAAGGCGCTAAGGAAGGATCGCGCGGCGCATGTCCTGTTGGCCGTCCCGGTCGCACCCCGGGACACACTCGACCTGATCAAAGCCGATGTGGACGAAGTGGTGTGTCTCGCTACGCCCGAGCCGTTTGTTGCTGTGGGCCGGTATTATGAGGATTTCGAACAGACCACCGACGCGGAGGTGATCCGCCTGCTGCGAGAGGCAGAGCAGTTTGAGAGCAAATCGTCGATGCGATCTGCTGGCTAGCCCGTTCGCCGACAGCCGATAGGGCACGCCATGGCTGGCAAGGACCCGACGAATGCAGATCGTCGAGCGCGGCGATATATCTTTCTCTACCGGCCAGACCGCGCCCAACGGCGGGCGAGCCCTTCAGTCGCGCAAGCGATTGGCAGCGTGATCCTGACGCTGCTCAGTTGCGATCTGCTTGGAATCCAGACCGCGTTCCCTCGTATGCTCGGCCTTGTCGCGGTTGGACAGGACTTTGTTTTCCTCGAGCTTGTCCTTTGGGGTGGTGGTCATGGCGCCTGCACCGGAACCTTTTCCCCGTGCACCCGCTCCGATGTGCTTCTTGCTCCCTTGTGCCATAGGCTTGCTCCAATTCTTAGTCGTCGGGACGGTTCTTGTGATGAACGCTCTCCTGATTTTCTCCGCGAAGGATGTTGCGATCGTCAGGGTCAACGAGGTCGGAAGTCTTGGACCTGATTTCCGATCCCTTGCGCAGTGCTTCACGTTCCGCTGCTGATCGCTTCAGGTCAGCCTCTGCGTCGAAATCCTTGCCGGCGCCCTTCGTGTTCTCCCGCTTTTCAATGATGCGCAATTGCTGTTCATGGGTTCTGCGTCCAGCCATTGGTTTCCTCCAAGCTGCCTTGCGTTCGATTTTGAGGCCCAGATCGCTGGCGACAAATCGTCGACTTCCGGTGATTGCAGGTGGCCACGGTCCTTGCCGAAGCGGACCAATCGTGGGCCACCATGATCTGAGCCTTGTCCTTATGGCGATAATGGCAGGGCGGCGGGATCGTTCCGAGATAGCGGCCGAATAAACCGTCTATTCGCTCATCTGCTCCGGGCTGCTCATCCGCATCTGCCATGATCCGTCAGTCTTTCGCCTCGCGGTGTTCCGATGGAACATCAGGGCATCTCCGTCGTTCGGCGACTGATCGCCTATGTCCACGTCTGACGCCCCGCCGCAGCGAGCGCGTAAAGCTGCAAGAGGATGGACCGCACGATAAAGGACGCCACGGTCAAACGCTTCTACTACGAGAGCCACGATCAGCTCAGGTAAGACCTCGCCGACTTCGTTGCCGCCTACAACTTCGCTCGCGGGCTCAAGACCCTCAAGCACGATCCAACGGACTCGCGAGCAGGTTACGCCGCCCTGCGCCGAACTGGAACTCGGTCGGGCTTGAGCAGCTCGTATCGATCAAGGGATCAAAAACCCGCACATCTGGCGAAGTCCTAGATGATTTCGGCACATTCTTTCGAGCGTACGATGCGATGAAGGGCTGATCGGAACTTTGCTTCCGCATTCTTGGCAGCCGAGGTTGGTTGGAACATGTCGCCCCGAGTCGAACGCATTCACAGCGATGAGCGTCTCCCGGCCGAGGTCGACGTCGTCATCGTCGGCGGCGGCATCCTCGGCTCTACGGCCGCCTATTTCCTGGCGAAGCGTGGCCTCTCTGTGGCTCTGCTCGAGAAGGGCCACGTCGCCTGTGAACAATCGAGCCGAAACTGGGGTTGGTGCCGCCAGCAGAACCGCGATCGGCGCGAACTGCCGCTCTCGGTGATCTCCATGCGACTGTGGGACGAGCTGACGCGCGATATCAATCGGGACCTTGGATTTCGACGCTGCGGTCTCGTCTATGCCACTCACGACGAGGCTGTGCTCGCCGGCTGGGAAAGGTGGCGCGAGGTCGCCAGGGAGTACGAGGTCGACACCCGCATGCTGAGCCGGGCGGAGGTGGCCGAGCGCGTCCCCGAAGCGCGCGACAAATGGGTCGGCGGGACCTATTCGGACCGGGATGGTAAGGCCGAACCTGCGCTCGCCGCGCCGGCTATCGCCGATGGGGCCAGAGCTCTGGGCGCCACCATCCACCAGGAATGCGCCGCGCGGGCGCTCGACTTGGCCAATGGCAAGATTGCGGGCGTGCACACGGAGAAGGGCTACATCAGAACCAGCGCGGTGCTGTGCGCCGCTGGCGCCTGGTCCTCGCGCCTCCTTAGGCCGCTCGGGATCAGTTTCCCCCAAGCGAGCATCCGGCAGACCGCGCTGCGTTCCACCCCGACAATCAACATAGGCGAGGCGGTCTCCACACCCTACTGCACGATCACGCGCCGACTGGACGGCAGCTATACGCTTGCGATCAGCGGCAAGGCGAACCTCGAAATCACGCCCCAGGCTATCCGGTATAGCGGGGAATTCATGCCGCAATTCTTGCGTCGCCTGAAGAACGTCAGGCTCGGCATCGGCCAATCGTTCCTTTCGGGGCCGGATTCAATGCCGGCGCTGCTGACCAGCGACGATCGGATCTTCGAACAGAATCGGGTGCTGGATCCTCCACCCTTAAAATGGCTGGTAAGCCAAGTGGTGGAGAGTGTCCGGAAGACCTTCCCCCAACTCGGCGATATAGAGATCGATAGTGCCTGGGGCGGCTTCGTCGATTGCACGCCGGACGCAGTGCCTGTGGTGTCGCAGGTGGACGGGGTGAAAGGCCTCGTCCTCGCGGCGGGCTGCTCGGGCCACGGCTTCGGTTTGGGCCCGGGGCTTGGCTATCTGGCCGCAGAGCTTGTCGTAAACGACACGCCTTGCGTCGATCCTACACCGTTCCGCCTGTCGCGTCTGGTCGACGGCTCGAAGCTGGACATCGCCGCTATCTGAAGATCAGCCGGAAGTCAGGCCTGACGCGCACCAAGCGAAGTCAAAGTGTCAGCAGACGGGTGAGCGGAATCCCCACGTTCCCTCGCAGTCAAGTCTCCGGGTGCATGAGCGCAACGTGGTAGGAGTTGCACCAGAATCCGCTCGGGAGAGCGCCGCGCTCATCGCGCTCGTCTTTGGCGCAGTTGGAACCGTCGCAGGAGTTCATTCTAGCGTTTTCTGCTTCTGCCGGTAAGGCGAATTGCTCGGCCCATACGCCGCGCCAGCGGCCGGGATGTTTGCCGCAACCTACACACGTGGCAGCGCAAACTTCAACGCCGTGGCCCTGCACTACGGCATCATGCGGGGGACCGGTTTCTACGGCGCTGGGGTGTCGTCGACAACGTCTTAACCAACCTGTGGGTGCTCGCCCCCTGCGCGGGGCACGCACGGCTTTATCTCACCCAGCTCTTCCACAGGCGGAGCGGCCCCGCACCTCGTCCACGCCGGAGGCGTCAATCTCGGTGCCGCTTCTTACAAGCGCCCTCGCCCTGCTTCTCCCGGTTGTCCTGGCCTGGGGCGGTCATTGGCCCGGGACAACACACTGGAGGCAACCATGCCCAACACCGCCGAGATCCTTGTCGACACATTTCGACGGCCGTGCGTTACAGGATTCCGCTCAAGCTTCTGGTGATCAAGAACAACATGCTCAACCAGATCGCCTGGGAGCAAATGATGTTCCTTGGCAACCCGCAATTTGCCTGCGAACTCCAGCCAATCGATTTCGCCCTGGCCGCGGAGGTCATCGGGGGCATCGGCTACCAGCGTCACCCGGCCTGAGGACGTCGATGGGGTTCTTGATGCCGCGTTTGCCGCGGAAGGCCCGGTGATCATAGAGGCGGTCGTCGACGCATATGAACCTATGCTGCCGCCGCGCATGCCGAACGAATGAGAACATGCGCACGGCGCTGCGGGAAACGCCGCAAGGAGATCGAAGCAAACCTCGCTCGGGAGCCGCTGAAGACGATGATGGGCTGACGGCGCTTGCCTGTTTGGCGACCAAGCGCCGTTGACCTGCAGTGTTCCTGACCGGTCACTGCTTGGTGGCGCTGGATGTCTTTTCGCTCGCGGAATCTGGCTTGGACTGCCTGGGCGGGTCCTGCCCTTCGGACTGACGGGTTTTGTCCTCCACCTCCCTTGACCGGGTCAGGCCCATGCCGCCAGCAGGCTTCTTGTTACCGGCCGCCTCCTGGGAGAATTGATCCGACGCGTCCGCAACTTTCTTGGGAGGGTACTTGGTCGCGCCATGTTCGTAACGGGTTTCGTTTTCAGTCACGGCGTTTCTCCGATTGCCTCACTCGCTGCATGGCGATTAAACGGTCCTGTGACGTTAGGGTTCCGACTGCCGGCACTCCTGATGGGCCGCCATATGCGGCGCGGGCAGCACCCCGCGGTCCCACGGCTGCCGATGTTCGGCGACGCTTAGGCGTCCTGCGCCGGTCAGGCATCCTGCCATGGCGCGTGCAGGATGTCGGCGCCCGGCTGCTCGTCGAACAGAACCGCGCAGCCGCGCGCCCACGCCACCGGCGACAGTGCGTTGGCCACGATTTCGTCCGACGAGATGAAATCACCGGTCAGCACCCGCAACTCTTCGACGGCTTTGGCCATCGACACCAATCGCCCTGCGGCGCGGTCGGTGGTGCAGGCGTCGATGACGGAAACGAGATCGATCATTTGGAACTGGCCCATCATAGGCCTCCGCAAACAGCATCCCTTCGCGGCTATGAACGTCGTAGCGATCAACAATGTTCCCCGCCGGGTCAATCGGAAGCGAGCTTTCCGAACTTTGCCGCCAACGATTCGGCTTCAGCGCAGTGCATGCTGCTAATTTAGGCGGGGTCTATCGCGTCCTTGAGCTTGCCCAGGAATGCCACCAGGGCATCGTCCGGCCGATCGGCCTCGTCGGTCAGCATGTCGATACCCCAGCGTCCGAGAACCGCTTCCTGGACGACGCTCGGCTGCGGCATGAAGACGAACGATTTCGGACGATTCCTTTCATAACCTGACCGGCGCCAGGTTTCCCAAAGCCGGTACAGCAACAGACGGATGTTCATGTCTGACATGCTGTAGCCGATGAACAGGACGGTGCGCCCCAGTGCGTCGGCGCGAAACTTCACGTCCAATGGCGACTCGAATGACAGCCGCTCGAAATAGTCGGATTCCGCCAGCACCAGAGATGCGTCGTCGTCGAAGTCGCCGTGGTATTTGATGATCTGGGTAACGTCGCCGTTCACCTTGGCGATATCCTTGGCATTGGCGACTTTCACGAACGCGCGGTCGTGGACTTCGAACGCAACCTCAAGGTTCCGATCATAGTTGGTGGTGTAGATGATCGGGAAATCGAGCGACACGATCAGCTTGTGGATCGCCGATCCCTTGACTTTTTGCCGCGAGACGCTCCATTCGCGATCCATCCAACTGCGCAAGCGGCCGAGACTGCCATGCTTTAGCCGGTAATATTCGGCAAGAGCCTGGTAACTGGACTCAGGCCTGTCGACCAGGTCCCGCTCGAGGCCGAGTTCATCCACCATATGCTCGATGAGCTTCTCCCAGGATGGCAGGCCGACGCTCATCGACACCCCCGCCCCGACGAACAGGATCGCTCGTCGCTCTTTCACGGATTGAGCCAGTTGCTCAAGTGCAGACGGCATGGCCAACTCACCAGGCAATGATCCAACACAACTGCGAACGGCGCCCTCTGTTCCGGAGAAGCCGGATCATCGCCAAGTCAGTTCAGAAATCGGGGCTGTTCAGAAAATCAGGTCTGTTCAGAAAATCGGGGGTGTTCAGCAAATGCGGCGCAGACTGGAACCGCTGAGCCAGATCGAAGTTTGGTTGCCAGGGAGACACCATGATGGCCGTCCGACGAGATCAGACCAAAGCGAGAGGCGATATTCAGGCCGGGGCGACACAGGATAAGACCCCAGCGTTCGACCCTGCCGCGGCACCTGAAAAGACCGACGCCGAAGCGGCCGGTATGCCAAATCCTGTCGCCGAGGCTCGTCCACGGGGACAGCCTGAGTTCACGAATAAAGCAAGCTTCGGCGATGCGATGCGGCCGGCAGGAAGCGAGCCTGATCTTCAGCCTGGCAAGAACTGGCCGGTGCTGGTGATTGCCGCAGTCGTTCTCGTAGCGGCCGCGGTCTTCGTGATAGCAGCCATGCTGCGCTAGCGAGGTACGTTTCCAGAGCTTATCGGCCCCCGAACACGAAACGGGCACAGATTCCCGCGCTGCCATATCACGCCCAAAGCATAGCTCAGTTCGGTGAGCGCCGTGATGAACCTAGCCGATCTTGCCGAAGATCGAGCCGATGATGCCGCATGACGGCAGGTAGATGCCGAACAACGCCGAGCCCATCACGTCGATTGCACCCAAATAAATGGACTCATCAAATCACAAGCCACTCATGATCATTTTCCCGACTGCCAAAAGGCTCGGGTAATAGCCGCTGTACTTGGGCAGGCTACCTGGCATGTCCAGCACACGACGGTGATAGAATATATCCATCCGAACCGGCGGCAGCCGGGCCCCGGGCTCGAAATTGCTGGCCGGGATGAACATCATCTTGAACGGCCCAAAGCCGGCAACCTCCACAACCGGCTTGCCGCAAGTCCGGCAGACCCCGCGATTGAAGTTCGGCGGCGGACGGTATTTCTTGAATGAAATATTGCCGGCGTTTTTCAGCACGACACCCTTGGCGCGAACGGCGACCACATCCGCGAACGGTTTGCCGTTGAAGGCCTGGCAGATCAAACAGTGGCACCGGAACCTGGCTTTCGGCGACGTATGCACCTCGAACGAGCAAGCGCTGCATTCGCAGGAGCCGCGTAACGGCAACGATGGGTCGGTGGTCATGTGCTGATGCTCCTCGGTGTCATTGGGAATCGGAATTTCGACCACCGAAGCCTCATGTTGAGGATGGTATCGATCGGCTGGCGCTCCGTCACGCAGGAAGGCAGCACGCGACCGGCGAGGAGACTGCCTAGCCGATCTGCGTCGGCGATTTTTGCGATTGCGTTCATGGTCCACTCCGATGTAGACATGAGAAACTTACGCCCTTGATGTAGCCCCTCAAGTAGCCACTGTCAACAATGTATTCACAAGAAACTTTGAGGTACCATGCAGGACGCAACCAACCGCCCCTATCACCACGGTGATCTCCGCCGTGCGGTTATCGAGACGGCGTTGGATATGCTTCGGGAGGAGAAGGGCTGGCAGTTCACGCTGCGGGAAGTCGCCCGCCGGGCTGGCGTAAGCCACGCGGCACCCTACAAGCACTTCCCCGATAAGGCTGCGCTGCTTGCGGAGATCGCTATGATTGGGTTCGACCGGCTGCGCGAGTCCCTATCGGCAGCGAAGTCTAAAGCGCCGAAAACTCTGCGCGACGAAATTACTCCGATAGCTCGAGCCTACGTCGCGTTCGGAACCGACAACCCGGCTCTCTACCGCCTGATGTTTAGCGCGGAGGAGGGAAAAGCGGTGGGAATGCATCTCAATGAGCGGGCGCTGGCGGTATTCGATGTTCTCCTCGACATCCTCCGGCGCGGCCAGGCCGCGGGGAACATTCGCAAGCGGCCGATAGAAGGTCAGGCGGCGGCCGCTTGGGGACTCGTCCACGGCATGACTATGCTTGCCATCGATGGGCTCCTGGTGCCCGAGAAGGTGGGATCGGCGCCCTTGGATGCGGCCTTGAGCACACTGTTGGAAGGGCTGGCGAGCCCAGCAACATGACATTAACTGGCGCCATCCCGTTCATCCTATAATCCGTTCAGGGGCCTTATTCGTAGCCGAGGGCCAGGTCATTGTGCACATCTCTCGCGGCGATCGCAGCCTGGCCGAAAGCGACTGCGATCTGGTTCAGGGCCCTGACCAGGTCGCCGATGGCATACACCCCTTCGACCGAGGTCCGCTGATGCTTATCGACGACGACATAGCCCTCGTCGCAGCATTCGATGCCCATTGCCAGCGCGAGGTCGGAACGCACCCGGTATCCCATCGCCGGGTAGATGACGTCGAAATGGCGCACCTCGCCGTCCTTGAGGATCGCTTGGTAGCCGCTGTCGGTGGGAACGAACTTTTTGAACGCGTCGCAAACAGCGATGTTCTCTTCCATGGCCAGGCGCCGTGTGCTGGCGGAGAAATCTGGAAGATAGCGTGCGAGGATTGTGACGTGCTGCGTATACTGCTTGAGGAACAAGGCCTCTCGCAGCACCTGCGCCTCGTGACCGATGACCGCGACCTGACGATCCATGATTTCGTAGCCGTCACAAACCGGGCAAAGGCGTACGGTGCCTTTGGCGATGGCCTCGCGCAGACGCGGAATTGCAGGCACGACGTCGACGATCCCCGTCGCCAGGAATACCTTGCGGGCGACGATCCGCCCGCCGTTGGTCTCGGCGCCAAACCCGCCTACGGTCGGCTCAACCGATGACGCCTGATCCTGGACCAGCGTCGCTCCGAACTTGGCGGCCTGGGCACGAAGCCGCTGCAAAAGATCGGGGCCACTGATCCCTTCCGGAAATCCCGGACAGTTGCGGCTTTGCGCAATCAGCATCGCGCGCGATTCACCCTCGTCGACCACGACGACCCGATGACGGAACCTGCCGAGATAGACAGCAGCCGCCAGCCCCGCAGGTCCACCGCCAACAATGAGAACATCCGCTTCAGTCGCGGATGGGGCTGAATGTCGGCGTTTGCGCGCGGGTTGATCCATGCGCGCCGAACGCATTCATGGGAAGGATGTTCCAGAGCCGACATCGAAGCCGAGACATCGTCACGGCAAGGCGTTACCACTCGATCGCCGGCCGCGCGATCATCAGCCAGAAAATCCCGAGGACGGCAGCAAAGGCGGGAAAGCCGAAGGCGAACCACAGCCGGAAAAGCCTGAAATACCGGGCCGGCAGCGGCGCCCCCGTTTTGGCGGCTTCGGACGCCAGATTGCGCATTTCCATCTGCATCCATACCACCGGCAGCCAGAACACACCCGTGACGATGTAGAGCGCGATCGACAGCACGATCCAGCCTTCGGAGAGCGAGTAACCCGCCAGCCAGGCGAGCGCGACGCCGGTTATCGGTTGCGCCACGACGGCGGTTGCAGTGAAGAGAAAGTCGGCGACCACTACGATGCGTGCCACTGCCGCAATTGTTGCCGCGTTGCCGGTCCTGTGGGCGAGAAGCATGAAGAACGCGATGCCGGCGCCGGTGCCAAGCAGCACGCTGGCACCGATGACATGCAGGAACTTCAGCACGAAATAGAGCATCAGCGTTCCTCCAGGATCGCCAGGGCAACGAAGTGAAACACGATGATCGGCAAGACCTTCAGAAACGGCCCAAGTGGCTCGTTCCACAGGTCGGGGCGCAGGAAAGTGCCCAGTATCAGATAAAACAGCGAGAGCGCGATGCCGGCGTAGAGACCTTTTCGCGCCGTTCGCCGCCAGGCTATGAGTGCGCCGACGACGATGTCGGCAAGAGCACCGGCGATCACGGCAGGCGCCGACAACATGCCAGCCCCCGTGCTTTGCATGAGGTCGATGCCGTTGCCGTAGCCAGTGGTCAGCGACACGATCCCTGTCATGATCCAGAAGAACGGCAGCACGACGAAGGTTGCAGGCTTGATGAAGTAGAGCCCGGCAAACCATTTTTCCTGCACCGTCGCCGGGTTGAGCGCAAGGAACTGCGCTAGGCTCTGTGGCCGCATGCCGGTCAGGGAAATCCAGTCCGAGGGATCTCCGACCGCTCCCCGTGCGATCTCCCTGGCGGCATTGGTGCGCATTGGAGGCCGCCAGCCGAGCATCGCGGCAAAATCGCCGAGGCGGTAGAGAAGCCGCGCACCCCATCCCGGCAGGACAACCCTGGCAGCGGGAGCCCAGCCGAGCCAGCGGCGGAAACTACCGACGATCTCATCCATGGTCAGCTGTTCGGGACCGGCAAGCTCCAGTGCGACACGAGACGGACTGCCGGGGTTGAGAAAGAAGAGGACCGTCGAGACCACATCCTCTAGTTGCACAACCTGCAGCCGGCCGGTATCTGGCATTGACGGCAGGACAGGCAGCGAGGCCAGGCCGCGAAACAATGCACTGGCCCCAAACACAGGCTGGCCGAGCACCACGGATGGACGAAGGATTATCCAGTCGAGGTCAAGCGCCATCAGCGCCTGATCGCCGGCATATTTCGTCGCCGAGAACGACGAAGGCTGTGCCCGATCTACACCCATTGCCGAGAAGTGGATGACCCTGGAAACGCCGGCCCGCGCGCAGGCGAGAAAAAGAGCCGCCGCCGCATCGCGATGGACTTGCCCGGTCTTTTCGAGAGGGCTGTCCTGCAGAACGCCGGCACAGTTCACCACGGCATCGACGCCGGCCAGATGCGGCAGCCAATCTTCAGGGCGTAGCGCGGCGGTCATGTCCAGCACCAATGTCCGGTAATCATGGGCTGCATTTGCCCGAGGGCTACGGGCGATGCCGACCACCTCATGGCCTTCGGAGGCGAGGCGGGCGCAGATCGAAGCGCCGATCAACCCGGTGGCTCCAGCAACGAGAATTCTCATCGGACCCCGATCTCCGGCAACGGCAACCACGAGATCGTCGCCGTTCTATTCGGCGCGTATCTCTTCCATATCATCGATGTTTTTCCGGCGCTGCGAAAGCACACGTCTTTCGGCCAGCTGCTCAGGGTCGATGATGAGGCATTCAAGTCGAAGGCGGCGACGTTCGCTGCTGTTCATGGTGCGCGCTTGCAGCGTTGCTCCCAAACAATTGCCCTCCCGGCGCCGCACGACCACGAGTCTGGTGTGCAACTTGAACTAGAGTAAAGCAGGGCTTCGTCAACCGGACCGCCAACGGTCCTGCGCGGTGACAATGGCCGTTCCAGGTGGAGTGCAAGCTGTACGAAATGCACCGGAGACGAATGCCAGGCCGTGCGGAACAAACCGTCGATCGCGCGGTTCGGCATCAGGAGGCCTGTTATGGACAGAGAAGAGCGTATCAGACGGCGAGCCCATGAAATCTGGGAGCGTGAAGGCCGTCCCGAAGGGCGGCAGCGCGAGCATTGGGATCAGGCCGTTCAAGAGATCGAGGCAGAGGGCTCCGAAGCAGAACGTGGCCCGGTCGTCCCTGACCCGACCGTTGGAACCGGCTCCGAACCCGACACGGGCGGTACCCGACACGGCCAGCCGACGTCCTGACCACTGACGCCGGCCACCAGCACCGTTGATCACCTCGAAACGTCGAGGCTGCCGCTCCGGGTCAAGCGTAAGGTCAAGTCCAGACACAAGTCGATCTCGGATCCCATTACAGAACCGGCAACCTCACAGATCCAGACCACTCCTGAAAGGTGGTCCGGAAACACCGCTTACGGAACACAGCACTCCGTACATTAATCTCTGAGGCTCCGCCTGAGAAGAATGCAATCCAGCAGTTTCCCGCACACGATTGACGCGCCTAAGAGTGGATGCAAGCGAGCCATCGGCACAGTTCAGGCAATTGGTCTCATTTTCAGATAATCCGCTACAGTTGGCCATTGCATTCGTAGGTGCTCCGCCATGTAGCAGCTGACGAGCCGTTTACCTGTCGCACCGCTCGGAGTTTCTGGCAAACTTGTGCGCCCATGACCTCGCCGGCCAACTTTGTGGTAGGTTGGCCTCGAACGAATCGGCACCAAGATGACAATATACCTTGACTACAACGCCCACTCGCCAATCGACCCTCGCGTCCTTGAACAGGTCCTCAAGGCGTTCGAACTCGGCGATGCCAACCCCCACTCAAGTCATAAGCACGGAGCAGTTGCTCATAAACTGGTTGAAGAGGCACGCCTCCACCTTGCGGCTCTTCTCCGGTGTCGCGCCGGTGAAATTGTGTTCACCTCCGGTGCCACCGAGGCTAACAATTTGGCAGTTCGTGGCCTGGCAACTCATCTACAAGGGGTCAAACGAACGCACATACTCGTGGCTGACACTGAGCATCCGTCAGTTTTGGCAGCGGCCGACGTTTTGACAGCCTCCGGCTTTTCCGTGGATCGCTTAGCAGTCAACGCCGAAGGGTTGGTCGAGCCCGCCACGCTTATCGCGGCGTTACGACCTAGTACTGGACTCGTATCCATCGCATGGGCGAACCATGAGATCGGGGCGATACAGAATATCAAGGACCTGTCTCAGAGCATCAGATCCAACGGCACTTACTTTCACTCCGATTTGGCTCAGGCTCTAGGCAAAGTTCAGGTCGACAGCTCGTTGCTCGATATGGCCAGTATTTCCGCCCATAAAATGGGGGGGCCCGGTGGCATTGGAGCACTGTTCGTCACCAGAAAACTTCGACCCAAGCTTACCCCCCTGCTCGTTGGTGGTGGCCAGGAAGGCGGCCTGCGTTCAGGCACAGTGCCCACGCCGCTGTGCACGGGACTGGGAGAGGCTGCTCGATTGGCCAAGATCGAAATGGATCGGGAAAACGCCCGTCTTGCCACACTGCGCGATCGCCTCATCGTCGCACTGACCGACCTTCCGGGTAGTTGGCTGAACGGCCCTCGCCCTCCTACGCAACGATTGCCGGGAAATGTGCATGTGGGTTTCGAAGATGTCGATGGCGAAGCTTTGGCCATTCGGCTACAAGACCAATTGTCAGTCTCGACCGGATCCGCTTGCAACGCGAAGTCACTCGAGCCTTCACCTGTACTGCTATCTATTGGCTTGACCAAGCAGCGTGCGGAGATGGCGGTGCGTATTGGCTTAGGCCGGACAACGACTGACGAGGATGTGGACTTGGCCATCGCCGCCTTTCAGACGGCAGTCAGTTCATTGCGATCTACCCGGAGCCGATCTTGACCGAAGCAATGCTGACCCCTCTAGACGACGAAATTGACTTGGGTCTCAAACTGCAGCGCATTTTGGCCGACCTCAAGGACGAATATCTCCAGCCCCACAATGTCCCGTGGATCGTCGGCTTTTCAGGAGGAAAGGACAGCACATTGCTAGCGCAGTTGGTGTTCGAGATGCTGCTGGCTCTACCACCCCGACAGAGACGCCGCGCCGTTCACATAGTTGCGAATGATACGTTGGTGGAATCGCCGGTGATATCCGGCCACCTCGAGAGCGTACTCGATCGTATCTCTTTAGCCATCGATCCTCTGCGCCTGCCGGTCTTCGTCGCCAAGACGACCCCTCCGGTGGAGCAGACATTTTGGGTGAATCTGATTGGCCGTGGCTATCCGTCTCCAAGTCGGACGTTTCGCTGGTGCACCGATCGCATGAAAATTGCGCCTACGACCGACTATATCAAGTCTCAGGTCAGTGCTGCCGGACGGACGATCTTGCTACTCGGCGTACGCAGGCAAGAATCAGGTCAGCGCGCGCGCAGCGTCGCGCGATACGACAATGGAGAGCGACTGAACCCTCACAACAGTTTGCAAAACTGCTTTGTCTACAAGCCTATCGTGGAACTATCGACTGACGAAGTATGGCAAACCTTGCTTCAATCGACACCGAGTTGGGGCGGGACGCATCGCGAGCTGATCACCATGTATCGCAATGCGGGCGGCGGCGAATGCCCGCTCGTCACTGACAAGTCCGAAACCCCCTCCTGCGGAACAGCCTCTTCCCGCTTCGGATGCTGGACCTGCACTGTCGTCGACAAAGATAAAAGTGCAGAGTCTTTCATCGAGTCGGGATATGGCAACCTCGAGCCGCTGCTTGAATTCCGCGACTGGCTCAAGGCTATTCGTGAAGACGGCAATATGCGAATGGCCGCACGTCGCAACGGAAGCCATAACTTCGTGGGCGAGGGACGGCTGATACCTGGGCCTTTCACACTGGAGGCTCGACAAGAAATCCTCGACCGCTTGTTGAATGTTCAGGCCGAAGTTTTTATCACCTTGATCTCGCCAGATGAGATTGGCGCCATTAAGCGAATATGGGCAGAGGACGCGGTGACCATGCTAAAAGTTGAGCCCGCGTGACAATACGAGCACACGAAGGCCCTGTCTCGTTATGACGACCACAGTCTTGGACTTGCTCATCAGTGCCCGGAACATGATGGGCGCCGCAGGTAATCGCCGCAAGCTCTTCAACAGGTTCGATGAGATTCTCAGTTCCGCAGATCTGTCCTTGCCGAATTTCGGGACGAGGCTGTCGCCAGGGCGCGCAGGTCAGGCCTTTTCGTTTCGGAGAATTGTCCTTCGAAATTGGAAGGCATTCGATGCCGCCGATATGCAATTTCCGAATGTTGATCCGTCCAAACCGGTGGTTTTGGTCGGTGGCAAAAACGGCAACGGCAAGACCAGTATCCTTGAGGCGATCGCTACGGGCCTATACGGAGTTCGAGCCCACATCGATCGCGGTCGAGCCCCTTGGGATGCCGGCGAGCCAAGTTCGCAACCGAAGCGGTCTGACTATCGGGCTTTCATTGAGCGCGCTATGCACCGTCCTGCATTCGAAAGCGGCGAAAGGGTCATCAGCATTAAAATCGAGCTAGAGACTTCTCAAGGTCTCCTTGAAGTTGATCGCCGATGGTATATTGACGATAACGGCGTCTTCTCCGAAGAAGACGAGGAGCTCGTCCTGCGGCTCGGCGATGACCGCCATATTGTGCCGATTCCAACAGATGGCGGTGCAGAATACTACTTCTCGATGATTGAACGCCTGATCGCGCCAGTAAGCCTTTTGCCGTTTTTCCTTTTCGATGGCGAGCATGTCCGACGCCTCGCCGAGAGAGAGCTTGGGGACCAGGTGCGCTTCGGGATCGAAAGCGCCCTCGGCATTTCGGTTGTTCGCGGTCTGATCGACGACTTATCCGATTACGCAAAGGACCGTGGCCGAGATTTGCAAGCTGACAGTGTCGAAGCCAGTTTGACTCAACAAGTCGCTCTGCAGGAGCAAGAGATTGTTCTTGTCAAAAAGGAGCTGACCAAGGTCGAATCGGAATTGGTCCCGCTCCGTCAGTGCCGCGACAACATTGTGCATAGCCTGGGCTCTCTGGGAAACGGGACTTACAGCGAGCGCCACGAAGATCTTGAGGCACGACGCAAAGCCGACCTTGAGCTGCAGGCCGCCAGGCATGAGCTGTCGATTGCGAGCGGCCGTCTGCTGCCCTTTGCTCTGATTGGTCAAACCCTCCTCGATTCCACAGCAAAAGCATTAGATGCCGCGGCTTCAAGTGGTGGATTCGCCGTAGGTCAGGACACGAAAGCGCTGGAATTGCTACAGCGGGCTCTGGCGCTTACAACCCCGCAGCTTTCGGAAGAGGCGTTGCACGACCTTATTGGGCGGACCGAGCAAGCGTGGACTCTCGCCTTTGCTTCTGCACCAAAGGGTGACGTGGGAACGCCAAGCGTTCACGGCTATCTCAAAGGGCATGATTCCCGTCGCGTCTTAGAGGTGCTCAAAACCTCTAGAGCGGATGTTGCAGTTGTGATTCCGGCACTCTTGAGTCGCATCCAGACGGCTAAAAACGAGATCGAAACCATCGATACTCAGCGCGCCAGACTTCAGTCAGCGGCGAACAATCGCGTAGCCCTGGCCGATGAACTGCGGATCATCAATGCAGACATCCTCGCGAAAGAAGGGCAACGCCGAGCTCTCGACCAAAACCTGGTTCGCCTGGAAACACGAATCGAGCCTGTGCGCGCAGATCTGGAACGGCGACGTTCGCAAAGGCGCGGAGCCTCCACTGCATCAGCCGCTGTGAGCGCCGGTCAACGGCTAGTGGAGAACCTGTCAGTCCTTGTCACGCATTCAATGCCAGAGCATTTCGGCGAGCTTGCCGCTCGAGTTACCGAGATTTACCGACAGCTTGCCCATAAGGGTGCGGTACAGGCCGTCACCATAGACAGCACGGGGTCAGTCGCCCTTCTTGACCATCGGGGCCGAGATTTGCGGGCAATTGACCCTTCGGCTGGCGAAAGCCAAGTCTTCGCAATGTCACTCATCGCAGCTGTTTCAGACATGAGTGGGTCGCGATTGCCCCTCTTCATCGACACGCCACTCGCCCGTTTGGATCCAGATCACCGCGAGCGGATCTTGGATTATTTCGCTGGACGGCGCGTCCAGACCATCTTGCTCTCGCAGCCGGCCGAAGTGAATGCGCATTATTACAACCAGTTAGAACCAAAACTTGCGGCGGAATATCACATATCTTATGTCATGTCTGACAAGGGTCAGGGCTATTCGATCCTCGAGAGCGGATACTTTCCGCGGCAAGCAGCATGATGCAGCCAATACAAGAGTTACAAATCGGCGATATTATTCGCGCAGATTTCCGGACTTCTCTGTCCGGCGACCTCGCAAATTCCCGGCTACAAAAACTCTTCGGCTATCAGTTCCGCTACCAACCTGCGCGAATTGCACTGGCGCTGTCATTAAATGATCCGTCCTTGCCCAAATCGGCTGCCGACCTCAGCGGAAAACCGATCAAGGGCGACACGCTTTTCGGCCAGGACGAGGCTGACCTGACGCTATGGATCGCAATGATTACGCAGCATTCCGGACATGCCGCGATGTCCCGAAAGGAGTTCCAGGACCTGGTTGGAGCGCATTGGACACGCGGTATCGGTCTGCTTGAAAAAAGGGCTCCGAAAGAACCTCAACCCATTGAGGTGGCCCTCCTGCCTTTCACGCAAAAAATCTTTTCACTTCCGACACTTTAATAGGATACGTATGGCGCGTCATCTTGAGGGCGAGGGAAGGCATGCAGAACAAAGAACTACGCGCTAAGATCGTAGCCGATGTGTGCAAGGAAAAGGGCATCAATCCTTCTATCGTCCATGAACTTCTAGCGCTCGAATCCGAGCATCGAGACTTGTTGGCTTGGGGATCCCGACCGAACTTCCGACGCGACATCAATCAGATCGTCGAGCGCGAAATTGAAAGGCGCCGTACGGAGGCGACCGAGTGAAGTTTCTTAAAATCATTCTAGATAACGTTTTCGCGTACAATGGACCCGCTGAGTTCGATCTATCCAGCACCACCCCGGACAAGAATCTGATCCTCATCTGGGGACGAAATGGCGTCGGCAAGACAAGCTTCCTGCGCTCGGTGAAACTGCTCTTCACCGGTGCAACCACCGATGTGCGCAACAATGCAGCCTTCCCGCCGATCAAGTTAAGCCTAGCGCAATACATGAACGGCGACGGTGGGAATTGGACCGGCGCGCTCAACCGCGCCGCACGTCGCAGTGCTGAAGTGGTCAACGGACCAGTGGAGGCCAGCATCTCCGCTACCTGGCAGAGCCGGGAAAATGTCTACACGGCGGTCCGTTGGTGGTCTGTCACCGGCTCGGAGGTCACCGAAGGGGTTTATATAGACGATAAAGATGGGATCAGGCTCGCCGCTGAAGCAGCAGAGGATTTCCTGCAGCAGATACTGCCGACCGATTTCATTAACTTTTTCTTCTTCGACAGCGAGGAAATCAAGTCGATGGCAGAAAATTCGGGCAGTCAGCAGTCCCATATCGATCGGCTGCTCCAAATCACATTCGTGGATGACCTGGCAAACGAAGTCGAGGCTATTGCGAAGGATCGCCGACGGCGATCGCTAGGGTCAAGCGTTCGAGAGCGTTTGACTGCAGCGCGAAACGATCTGAACAAGGCAACAACCACTATCGAAGTCAGCAAAGAAAAAATTTCCGATATCGACGACCTTATCGTCACCGGAAACGTTGAACTGCGGAAGCTTCACCTTCGCCGTGCCAACTTGAGTTCTGGAGCATCTGAGGTTCAACGCGAGGCTCTTGAGGAGCGCCAAAAGCAACTGAATGAGCGGCTCGAAACATTGGTTGAGACCATTGTGAAGGAGCTGCCGCCCTTCGTTCCAGTCATCGCGAATCTTCGCATCGTCAAGCAGGCTGCGGACCAAGTTGAAGCCCGAATGGCTTCGGGCAAGTCAGCCGAAGCCACGTTCGTTCGTGGAGTATCTTTGCAACTCCCTCACTGGGTTGCTGAGTCCGCGCCGGAATTGTCCGAGAGCAAGGTTGGGCACATTGCGGACCATGTGCAGACGCGCCTTCATCAGGCCGTGGACGAGGTGACACCCAGCGGTTTGTTCGCGAATGCGGACCTGCTCAGGATCGCGAGACTTAATGAGATCCTTGCATTCTGGAATGTCGCGGGAGTCGAGCGCCGCGAAGCCCAAGCTCGGCTTCTGCTGGAAGCTCACGAAGTGAAATCCGACCTGGCAGATGTCGGAGAAGCGCTGCTCCACATTGAAGTTGGCGCCCAAGGCAATGTCGAGGAATTTCGCAAGGTCGTCGCGCGTATCGCCGAGCTTGAGGAAGCCCTTGCCGTACACAATCAGGAGAAGGGTAGCCTGAACAGCCGCATTGTCGAAGAACAACGTCGTCAGGTAGAGCTCAACAAGGAAATTGCCCGGCTGGAGGCGAGTGCCGATCAGGCTAGCAGCGAGAGCAAAGACTATCGCTATATCCTCGATGTCGCTCGAGCGTTGAACGAAGTCAGCGACGGGTTGAGGAAGTCCACCCGCGCCGAGCTGGAGGAACTGGTAAACGTGCGGTTCCGCAGCATCATTACACACGAGCTGATCGGCCGAATTCACCTCGACGACACTTATGTCATGAGCTTTAGAGACAAGAGCGGTAGATCAATCGGCCGCTCGAGTATCTCGAGTGGCATGAAGCAGCTGGTCGCAACAGCATTGCTATGGGCCCTCAAGGACAGCGCGGGCACTATGATTCCAGTCATCATAGACACGCCTCTCGGACGTATCGACCGACAAAACCAAGACCACCTGATCCGTCACTATTACCCGGCCCTATCCCATCAGGTAATCATCTTGCCGACAAACTCTGAGATTGATACCAGCAAGTTCACCGCTCTGGAGCCGCGAGTGGCTAAGGAATACGCGATCTTCAACGAAAGTGGGGATGCCGCCAGGATTGAGTCTGGCAAGTTCGCAGGAGTGATCTGATGGTTGCTCGCGTACAACTTAGCAGAAGCGAACGAGCTATCGTTGATAGGATAAAGCTGCAGGGTTGGCGATCCAAGCTCGACAATTGGACAATCGGCCGCGTGGCATTGGCTCGCTCTATGCAGCTGCCGGATGCCCCTTCACGCGAAACCTTTCCGGTTATGTCATCCGAGCAAGGCGGTATTGAGCTTCATTCGCAGCAGCTGACTGGTGAGGGCAAATCAAGCGGTGAAGATTTCACCGACGTGTATTGCGCCATGCTCTCGGTTTATGAGGGCGTGGATCTGTTCAAAGATGTCGATGCGTTTCACGAGGCGCTACAGCGCCATGTGCGACGTGGCTTGGCGGTGATTGACGCCGAATGGGACGCTAAGTCGGATCTGAATCGCTATATCGTCGACGAAATTTTCGGAGAGCGACCGCCCGAAAATCAAGCCATCGAAGTGGACGATGCGCTCGGTGCTAGGGTGATGCGTGTCCTCGGACAGATCGGCGTCGGGGCAACGCTGATCGACACATTCCAGGGGCCGCGCCTAACCCGCTTTACTGCAAAACTAGCTAAGTTGGATGACCTCGACAGACTAAAACGAGGCGTAGACAAAATCGGCTTCGCGCTGGGGCTGGGGGATCGCTTGGTAAACTATGCTCTTGGAACGGCCGAACAAACCGTCACGCTCGACATTCCTCGCCCATCGACCACTTGGGTATCCGTCGACTGGCTAACCCTACGCGACGTGTTGAAAGGCTCCGCAGCTCAGGCAATGGCCCTTCCTATCGCATTGGGAAAGGACGTCGTCGGTCAGCCGGTCCTATTCGATTTAGTTGAAGCTCCGCACTTGCTTGTGGGAGGCACAACCGGCAGCGGCAAGTCCATCTGTTTGCACACTATTCTATTGTCCTTGATTGACGACATGCAATCTGCGCCTGAACTTCTGTTGATCGATCCGAAGACAGTCGAGTTTGCAGGCTACAAGGGTTTGCCAAATCTCATCGGCGGTGCGCCTGTCGTAACGCCGGACGAAGCTTTGACGGCATTGCAAGGGCTCGTGGAGGAGATGGATCGCCGGCAGACCGTTCTGGCCGAGTTCCAAGCCAAGAACATCGACGAGGCCAACAGCAAAGGCGCCAAACTACGCCGCATTGTCGCGATCGTCGATGAGTTGGGCGATCTCATGATGACGCGAGATGAGGTGGAAATCCCGCTTGTCCGTTTGGCGCAAAAATCCAGGTCAGTTGGCATTCACCTCGTTCTCGCAACCCAACGTCCTGAAGCGGCGACATTTACGGGCGCGCTGCGATCCAACATCCCAAGTCGGATTGCGCTGACTGTTCAAAAGGCGGCCGAATCCCGGATTATCTTAGATGAGGGAGGAGCCGAGCAATTGTTGGGCAAAGGCGACATGCTCGTCAAGTTTACAGGCGAGCAAGTTGTGCGCGCGCATGGTGCCCGCGTACTGCCCGCCGATATTTCAAATGCGGTCAGGTAAGATGGAAGTTTCAAGCCTCGTCATTTCCGACTGGAAAATCCTACAGCTGACATTGGAGGATATCGGGCCCTTCCGGCAAGGTCCCGAAGCTTTCAGCTTCATGGGTATCGATCACGAAAACGGCATAGCCACAGGTGCGGGACCCGCGAACATCTATATGCTGCTGGCGAAGAATGCCAGAGGCAAGACGACCGCTCTGGAGACGATCTACGGCCTTCTGGGACTACTGAATTCACCGGCTGCCGGCCGCTTTGCAACCTTCCCAATGTCTGGGCGTGCCCAAATCGACATTCGTGGGACCTGGACGATCGACGGTCGATCGCAAACGGTGCTGCTCTCGCTCTGGACCGGTAGCCAGGGTCCAATGGTGACCTGGACAGATGAGATGTTGGCAGAGCAGAGCCAGGTTCACGAATGGGCCCAGCTTGGAATCAACGCCACTCCGCGTGGGGTCGAACTCGCCGAGGACACCAATCGTCTAGGGCAACTGCTTTTCGATGCCAGCCAGCTCACGGTCGGCGAGCCGCCCAGGCAACTGTTTGGTGAGTCACAATTTTTGCCGACTGTCCTGTATTTTCCCGCAGAGCGCCGGGTCGTGAGCCCTTATGAGGGTGGGGCAGTTATCCGGCCTGAGGGATGGGGCTATCAACCCGCACAGGTTTTCAACTCAGATGGCCCCGACTGGGGATCGTCGGTCGATAATCTGTTGGTCTGGCTGGAATGGCTCGATGACAACCGAATCGAGGAGCTGTTGTCCTTCGTCAACGGCATCCTCTTCAAGGACGATCCCGGCAAGGCGCTTTTGCGGCCACAGCGCGAAGCTCTGCGGACATTTGTTCAGACTCGGTATGGCTTGCATCCCCTCTCTTCGCTCAGTCACGGCGAGCGCGCGATCCTCCAGATACTGGTCCGCATCATCGCACATATGACGACGTCGACAGTTGTCCTGATCGACGAGATGGAGATACATTTGCACTCCAAATGGATGAATCGCCTGCTCGAGGCCCTGAAGGAGCTCATCAGGCGCTATCCTGCATTCACTATTGTTTTCACAACACATAGCCGCGAGTTGCTGGCCAACTTCCGGCACAACGTTGCCGAAGAAGGTCTCGTCAAAGGGGGCTTTCTGATTGAGGATGATCTCTAGCCATGGCCAACCTTGGAGACATGCTGGACGTCACCGACCTTGAACACCGTTACCTAGGTAAGATCATCGTCTATGTCGAAGCGCAGACCGATGCGAGCTTTTTCACCGCCTGTCTTGGCACTGGCTATGACGAATATATTGAGTTCAAGTCATTTCCGAAGGCCACCGGGTTTTTGGCAGTGATTGACAGGGTAAAGGACGAACGGGCCGAAAACCCTCGCGTCTTTGCCCTGCTGGATGGCGAAGCAGCCGTTGCAGAACCAGGTGGTTTCGAAATTTTCCTCGCTTGCGAAGATCTACTGTTCCAAATCAACAAGCCCGGCTTGGACGCTGTCATCTATCTCAGCGAACATGAGATGGAGAACCTTGTCCTTCGCCACGCGAAACTAAGCGACTATATTGTGGACCACTGCAGCTTTGGCAATCTGGGCAACCGCAACAAAACCGACGTGGAAGCCACGATAGCGGACACCATTGATCTCCAATACAGGGGAGCAGTTTGTAAGTACGCGACCGTGAACCTGTTTCGAGACGGAAAAATCAAGACCAGCCTTGGTCGGATCTTTTGGGATCCCGCGACGGCCAATGAAGAGAGGCTCGAGACCCTCATAACTAGCGTTGGCTGTGACTGGTCGATTTTTCAGGCTGAGCGCCAGCGTTTGCAGGATGCTATCGATGCAAAACTCCGTTCAGTGTCGATTGATCGCCGCGAGTATCACAAACTGCGAATAGCTGATGGTAAGACCGCCTTCGCCTGGCTCCAGCATATATTCGCGGTGGGAAAAGGCTGGCAGGGTATTCTCACGAAACAACTGGTGGGCTCTCCCTCCATTCACTCACTGCGCAACGACATGTTTGACCTAGTTGGCCTAAATCCGAGTTCGGCCTCTTAATAACACAAGTGCTCGACTGAATGAGATTGCGCCGGAGACCTCCTTGCCGATGTGACGATTAAGCACCGGCCGCCAGGACCGACGTTTCGAGAACGGGCGCAGCGGACATTATAGGGCACCGGAAGCGCAGAGACGCCATCAGCTGGCCGCCAGAGTAGAGTTTCCAACGGTCTCTAACTCGATGGGGCGGATTCCTCGTTCCGGTACTCATGAATGAGTCCAAGGATTTGCGAGCGGACCAACTCGCGAGCCTCGGGCTGAACGAACGGCATCAACAGTTCGACCCGGTCCTCGACACTCTCGGGAAGATCCGCAGCAGGATCGATGAGGTCGTTGCCATGCGCGTAGAGATTTTCCGTCATCTTCTTGTTGAGGTTGGAAAAAATGCCCATTGATCTGCTCCAAACCAGCTACTCTGCTTAAATCTGAGGCTGACGAAAATGTTCCCCGGACGATCGATCACAACGGCTGCTTCTCCGGCCGAAGCGCTGCGGCTGGTCCAGCTCTAGTGGTAGAAACCTGGCGCTTGATAGCCGATGCGGATTATCTGTTCTGACCCAAACGGAAGTTCGCTTCCGCTCAGTCGAACTCACGCCCATACACCATCGGTGGCCTTCATTGTCCGCATTGCGAATGGCAGCAATGCGCCTGATTTCGGTCGTTAGGGCGGAGTTTGCCTCCGACCAAAAGCAGACGATAGCGGGTACCAGCTTGAGCCCGCAGTTGCACTGAAAGTTGCCTTGGTGATATGTAAACGTATGATATCGGACTTGCAGCCAATGGCCTTTCGGCACGTGGATCGAGTGCAATGAGCAGCGGTGAGAAAAACAGCATCGCCTACATCGATCTGGGTCGGCAAATGCATTCGCAAATTCCAATATGATGGAAACTGCGGACGGTTTACTGGACGAGCCCCCGGCGTGGGTCGAGCGTCCCTTCCAGCTGATACCTAGCTGCGGCCCTGCACCTTCATCTCCCACCCTACGCCCGCCAATCAAACCAAAGGGGATCGAAAGTGACCAAGCTTGTTTTGAATCGCCGAAGCACACTGCAATTGCTGGGTGGCAGCGCTGGCGCCCTGGCCCTGCCCTACATCATTCGGCCGCTGCCATCCTGGGCGCAGTCGAACGTGCTCAACGTGACCACCTATGACAAATTTTTGCCGCAGGAGTTTCTCGACAAATTCCAGAAGGACAGCGGAATCAAGGTCAATATCCGCCTGACCGACGATCAGGGCAAGCAGTACAATCTGCTGGCGGCAGAGGGTGCCAACCCTTCGACGGACATGGTGACAGTGGCTGGCCACAGATATTCGCAGTTCATCAGTTCGAACCTTCTGCAGGCTCTCGACACCGGCAAGATCCCGAATTGGAAGAACTTGAACCCCGCCTATCAGAACGCGCCCTGGGCTCGGGTCGACGGCAAGCTCTGGGGCCTGCCGATCCTCGCCGGCTATGAGGGCCTGGCCGTCAACACCAACTACGTGAAGGACCCGCAGAGCTGGGATGTCATGTTCGACCCTCAGTTCAAGGGTCTGACCTCCTACATTGTCAGCGACTTCATCACGATCACGATGCAATACCTCGGCTTCGACGGCGACTTCGTAAGCTACACGGACAAGCCCGAGGAGGCCTTGAAGGCCACCAATGCCGCGCGCGATCACCTGATCAAGCACAAGGACATGGTGCGCAAATATTACGACGCAGGTTCGGAAGTGCAGCAGATGTTCATCAACGAGGACATCTATCTCGGGCACGCCTGGTCGGGTCCGGCCGCCAAGCTCATTGCCGACGGCCATCCGATCAAGCTGTCGGTTCCGAAGGAAGGCACATACGGTTTTTGCTATACGCTCAATGTCGTCAACAACGCGCCCAATGCAGAGAATGCCTACAAGCTGCTCGACGCGATCCTGGCAACCCCGGAGGTCGGCGCCTCGATGCAACGCCAATCGGGCTTCGCCTCCACGATTTCCGGCGTTCCGGAAGCGCTGACCGACCTCGAGCGTGCGGCCGGCACGCTGCCGCAGGAACAGGTCGAGCGCATCGTCTTCTTCTCGCCGGTCAACCGCGACATGAAGAACGAGATGATCGACAAGGCGACCGCCGAAGTCAAGGCAGCCTGATCTTGCCTAAGCACCGCCGCCCGCGATCATTTGCGGGCGGCAACCATCAACCGTCCGGCGGGGTCGGGCGCCTCCTTGCGCAAGTGGACAAATAATGGCCAGCAACTCGACCCTTGCCCGTGGCGGAGCGATGCCAGCTGTTGCCGCGCCGGCGTATTCAACGCGGCTTTGCGCACTCTTCAACTCGGGTCTCTACCAGTCGACGCTGGGCGCGCTGGTCTCGAACAAGACGGCGCGGATGGTGCTGCTTGCGGCGGTTCCGATCGTGTGGATCGTCATGATGCACATCGGGCCGATTTACCAGATGCTGAAGATCAGCCTGCTCAGCAACTATCCGATCCAGCATGGCCGCGCGCCGACCGTCACCTTCGCCAATTACGCGATTTTCTTTTCCGAGCCGCTGTATTTCATGCCGCTCATTCGCAGCTTCGTCTATGCGACTTCGGCGACGGCGGTGACGCTGCTGATCGTCTATCCCGTCGCTTACTATGTGGCGAAGATCGTGCAGCCCGATCGCAGATCGAAGGCGCTGCTGCTTCTGCTGGTGCCGTTCTGGGCGGGCGAGTTGATCCGGACCTTCTCCATCATCATGCTGCTCGCCAATCGCGGCGCCCTCAACGTTTTTCTGCGTGACATTGGCATGATCGACCGGCCGATCCCTCTGCTTTATACGCCGTTCTCGCTGGGCTTTGGCCTGGTCTACCTGATCAGCCTCTATATGCTCCTGCCGCTCTACTCGGCCATCGACAAGATCCCCAAACATCTGCTCGACGCTGCAGCCGATCTCGGCGCTGGGCCGTTCACGCGCTTCAGGCGCATTGTGCTACCGCTGTCGCGCGACGGCATCGTGTCGGGATGCTCGCTGGTGTTCCTGACGTCGATCGGCGTCTTCGCCACGCCGATGCTGCTGGGCGGGCCAACCACCGTGCTGTTTCCAGAGACGATCAGCGGCTTCTTCCACGGCGCCAGCGACAAGTGGCCTGTCGGTGCAGCCTTTGCCATGATCATGCTGGTCTCGGCACTTACCACCGCTGCCATCTTCATGCGGATCGTTGGCGGTAAATCGACGAGGCTGATGTGATGCGCACGATGCTTGCCGACGCGCCACGCACCGCGTTGACGATGGCCTATTGGGGCTTCGTGCTCTACCTCTTCCTTCCGCTCACGCTGATGATGGCAATGAGCTTCAAGAATGCCGCCTTCATCGCCTTCCCCATCGGCGACTGGACCTTCGACTGGTACTTGAAGGTCATGCAGGACAAACCGTTCCTGGAAGCCTGCGCCTATTCGGTGCTGGTGGCAGGGCTCACCACGCTTGCGGCGACGGTCATCGGCGTGTGGATCGCGATGCTGATTGCAACGACCGAAGGGCGCTGGGGCGCCGTGCTGTTCGCGCTCGCCTGCCTGCCCGCGGTGGTGCCAGGAATGATTTCCGCCATTTCGCTGCGCATCTTCATCAGCACCATCGACATGCCGACCGGCACGGCCGCGATCGTGCTTGGCCACACCGTTCATGCGGTGCCTTTCGTCGTCGTGATGGCGCTGACGAGGCTGCGCTCGATGCCGGCCAACCTGGTCGACGCAGCACGAGATCTCGGCGCCGACAGCGTCGTCGCGTTCTTCCGCGTCACCCTGCCCTATCTGGGGCCTGCCATCGGCGGCGGCATGATCTTTTGCATCCTTTTGTCGATCGACGATTTCGTGCGCACCTTTTTCCTCGGCGGCTATCGCCCGACGCTGCCGATGCTGATATTCGCCAAAGTCCAGGGTGGCATGTCGCCAGAGATCAATGCGATGGCGACACTGGTGCTGCTGGTGACCGGGGCGGTTGGACTTTACGCCGAATATTACACACGCCGTTCGAGGAGCCGCTGATGGATCCGGTCGTTCAATTTCAGAATGTGACCAAGGCCTATGGCCAGGCCGTCGCGGTCGATGATCTCAACCTCACAATCCAGGCCGGCAAGTTCGTTACGCTGCTTGGGCCGTCCGGCTGCGGAAAGTCGACCACGCTACGCATGCTCGGCGGCTTCGAAATCCCCAATTCGGGACGCATCCTGCTGGCCGGAAAGGACGTGACGCGGCTACCGCCGAACAAGCGCAACGTCAACATCGTCTTCCAGGACTACGCGCTGTTCCCGCACATGAATGTGGCGCGCAACATCGCCTTCGGGCTCGAATTGAAAGGGCTCGATTCATCGGCCATCCACAAGCGCGTCATGGAACTGCTGGCGCTCGTGCAGCTGCAGGACTACGCGGCGCGCATGCCGTCGGAGTTGTCCGGTGGGCAACGACAACGCGTCGCGCTGATGCGGGCGCTGGCGCCAGACCCGCAGGTCTTGCTGCTCGACGAACCCTTGAGCGCGCTCGACGCCAAGCTGCGCCAGCAGATGCAGATCGAGCTCAAGTCGATCCAGGAGAGAACAGGCAAGACTTTCCTGTTCGTCACGCATGACCAGGAGGAAGCGCTGACCATGTCGGACCAGATCGTGGTCATGAACAATGGAAAGGTCGAACAGATGGGCGACCCGCACACTCTGTACTCGCGACCGCAGAGCGTCTTCGTGGCGAACTTCATCGGCGACGCCAACCTGCTGCGGGCCAAGGTGGTCGGCGCGGACGCGCAGGGAACCGCCCTGACCTGGAACGGCAAGCAGGTCGGCGCACTGCCCAGCGCGCATGCGATGAAACAGGGCGACTCTGTCCTGATCGTCGTGCGGCCGGAAGCGCTGCGCTTCTTGTCTGTGCCGAGCGGCGAGGCCTTCGCCGGCAAGGTCAGAAAGCGTGTCTTCAAAGGCAATCACACGTCGATGACGATAGAGGTCGACGATGGTAGCCAGTTGAACGCGCTCGTCCATCCCGGCGAAAGCGAAGCCATTTCCGGCGAGGATGTGTGGCTAGGCTGGAACCCGCGTGCTGCCACCGTCATCCGTGACGAGTCTGCCGCGGGATGACCAAGGTTCGCCACACCGACATGGCGGATAGCCTGAAGCAGCTCGCTCGACGTGTTCGGGACGATCTGGCGTGCCTGTGCGTGCCACCAGTCAACTGGGTGGCGCCGAGAGCGCCAGCAGACGGCCGGCCCGTGCATGACGTGGTGGTGATCGGCGGCGGCATGTGCGGGCTGGTCGCCAGCTTCGCGCTCCAGAACGCCGGCATCCGGAACATCCGCATTTTCGATCGCGCGCCGCGCGGGCTCGAAGGGCCATGGGTGACCTATGCCCGCATGGAGACGCTACGCTCGCCGAAACAGCTGACCGGTCCCGCCTATGGTATGGCCTCACTGACGTTTCGGGCGTGGTTTACCGCGCAGTTTGGCGAAGGTGCATGGGAAGCGCTCGACAAGATCCCGCGGCCGATGTGGATGGACTACCTGCGCTGGTACAGACAGGTGCTTGCGCTGCCAGTCGAGAACGACGTCGATGTCAAGCGGGTCGTTCCCGAAGGCGACCTGCTAAGGCTTGACCTAGCTGGAACCGGGCGACGCGAGGACGTCGTGCTGACGCGCCGCGTCGTGATGGCGACGGGCCGCGACGGCACTGGCCGGCCGAACATACCCGACTTTGTGCAACATCTGCCCAAGACGCTTTGGGCGCATTCGTCCGAGGCGATCGACTTCGCCGCGTTGAAGGGCAAACGCGTCGTCGTGATTGGCGTCGGTGCTTCCGCTGTTGACAATGCGGCCGAGGCGCTGGAAGCAGGCGCCGCCGAAGTGCGGCACCTCGCGCGGCGACGCGAGATGCCGACCGTTAATAAGCTGATGGGTATCGGCTCGTCAGGGTTTACGGCAGCCTTTCCCGACCTGGGCGACGACTGGCGCTGGCGCATCATGCACTATTCTTTCCAGACGCAGACGCCCGCGCCGCGCGGCTCGACCTTGCGGGTCAGCCGTCACGCCAACGCCCATTTCCACTTCGACGCAGGCATTGACCGGGTCGATCCTGCGAACGGTGCGCTGGAGATCACGACGACATCCGGCAACGTGCTGGACACCGACTTCATCATCCTCGGAACCGGCTTTATCGTCGACCCTTTGGCGCGTACTGAGCTCGAGGGATATGCCGACCGCATCGCCCTGTGGCGCGACCGCTACAAGCCCCCGGCCGGACTGGCAAACGAGCAGCTCGGCGCCTTCCCCTACCTCGCCGACGATTTCAGCTTCATCGAGCGCAACGCGGGCGAGGCGACGTGGCTGCATCGCATCCATTGTTTCAACTATGGCGCCAGCGTGAGCCTCGGCAAGACCAGCGGTGACATCCCCGGCATCAGCGAGGGCGCAGGCTGGCTGGCGCGGGCCATTGCCGCCAAATTCTACAGCGAGGACATCGAGGTCCATTGGCAGCGACTGCTCGACTACGATACGCCTGAACTCAAAGGCGACGAGTGGACGGCGTCCGAGCTTCCCGACCGCGGCTTCGATCGACCATCTCAGAAGCGAGGTGCGCTATGAACGATGTCGTTCTGCGCCTGTCAGGAATCGATCCCCAGAGCGAACTCGCCAAAGTCATTGCCAAACGCGCCGACATTTTCGAGCTGACGGAAAAAACGCATGACGCGGCCCTGCGTCCCTCTGATCCCGGTGGCCTGTCGCATGCGATGCGCGCGGCCATCGCCTGCCGCATCGCCAGCCTGAACGACGATGCGGCGTTTCGCGACCATTTCGGCGCGATGCTCGATCAGGCCGCCCCTGATGAAACAGAGCGGCAGGTCAGTGACCTCGACTTTAGAGCTAGCGAGTCCCGCATCAGCGCGCTGATCCGTCATGCCGACCTGGTCGCGGCCAACCCACGCGCGGCGAGCGGCAGAGATATCGAGCTGTTGCGCCGGGCGGGTATCGTCGAGGCGGATATCGTCCGTCTCTCCGAGCTGGTGGCCTTTGTGAGCTACCAGATCCGGGTCGTGGCCGGACTGCGACTGATGAGGCAATCGGCATGACACGCGTGTTGCAGGATTTCACCACCAAAGTTCCGATCTGGAAGCCGCATGTTATGCCGGTCGATCTGGATCATGCGACGCCCGCGCAGCTGGACGCTTTGCAGGTGACGCCGTCGAACCGAAAAATCTCAGACTATGTGCTTGTTCTGGCGCATGACGCCGAGACGTTGAAGCACCGGTCGCCGCTGTTCAATGGCATCATGTATAATCGCGGTGGCATGTCACGCGCCGAGCGCGAAATCGGCGCGGTCGGCGCCTCGCTGGTCAACCGTTGCATCTACTGCGCCGCCGTCCACGCGGAGCGCTATTCCCAGCTTTCCAAAGACGAAACCTCCATCGGCAAAATCTTCGCTGACGGCGTGGATGCTGAGCTTGAGCCCAGGCTATCGGCGATCCTGCAATTCGCCGTCAAGCTTTCGCAATGTCGGCCCGCGGCCGACGGTGAGGACCTTGCGCGGCTGAAGGACTGCGGCCTTGGCGACGAGGAAATCCTCGACCTGGTGCTTTCGGCCTCGCTGTTCGGCTGGGCGAACCGGTTGATGCACACGCTTGGGGAGCCGGTCGCGGAATGAACCAGCCGCCCGCCATAGGTCCGCGCCTGCAGACCCAGCCAAGGCGCGCAACCTGACGCTGGAGGCGCTTGCCTTCGACGTCACCAGGCCCGCGTGAACGAGATAGAAATCGAGCACATCGAAAGGCATGACATGCGAGTTGGTATCGTGGGCGCCGGGTCGATCGCGTTTGGAGTTGCCTGTCTGCTGGAGCAGATGGGACATCAGGCCATGCTCTGGTCGCCATCGGGCGAGCGCACGAAGGAACTGGCGACGGGCAAAGCGCTCACCGCTTCCGGCGCGATCATGGGAAAGTTTCATCCGAAGGTCGCAGCAGGTGCTGCCGACCTGGTGGACGGTGTCGAGGTCGTCGTGGTCGCCCTGCCCGGCTATGGGCACAAGTTCGCATTCGACGCGATTGCGCCGCATGTGCGTGCCGACCAGACCGTCATCATAAGCTCGCACGCCTCGTTCGGCGCGCTCTATCTGTCACGCGAGCTCGCGGCACACGGCGTGACGGCAACCATCATCGCCTGGGGAACCACCGTCGTTGCAGGACGGCAGAAGGGCCAGGCCGAAGTCAATGTCTCGACTGTGCGCCAGAAAGTAGACATCGCCACTGTTCCCCATGCGCGCAGCACCGAAGGCCTGGCGCTGTGCGAAAAGCTGTTCGGCGATCGCTTCGTCGACCGTGGCAGCCTGATGGCAATCGCGGTCAGCAACCTCAACCCGCAGAATCACATGGGGATCGCGCTCTGTAATCTGACGCGCATGGAGCGCGGCGAGACCTGGAGCCAGGGCCAGAACGTCACGCCCAAGGTTGGTCGGTTGCTCGAGCAACTCGACGAGGAGCGGCTGGTGATCGCCGCCGCGCTTGGGCAGGACGTGCGCACCATCTTCCAGCACTTCCATCTTTCGTTCCACGTGCCGCTGGCCTCGATCTCGCAGATGAACCAGGAGATGCATGAAGCCGGCAATGGCGGGCAAGGACCGACGACGGCGGACAGTCGCTATGTGCTCGAGGACGTGCCCTTTGGCCTGGTCGCAACAGCCAAGCTCGGCCGTCTCGTCGGCAAGCCGGCTGCGTTGCATGAATCCGGTATCCAGATTTTTTCGGCGCTTTATGGACGCGATTTCGTCAGCGAGAACGATCTTCTCGCGGCGCTGGATATGGACGCAATATCGCTCGACGACCTCCGGCGGCTTTCGCGCGACGGCTACGCCCTCCCGGCCTGACATGGAAGAGGCGCCCCACTCAACGGCGGCGATGGACTGGAACCGCCGCGTGGTGAGGCTGGCGCTTCCGATCATTCTGGCCAATCTCGCGCTACCGATACTTGCCATGGTCGATACGACCGTGGCCGGGCACCTGAGTGGCCCTCAGCACCTCGGCGGCGTTGCGCTGGGCGGCATCCTGTTCAGCTTCCTGTTCTGGAGCTTCGGTTTCCTGCGCATGGCAACCACGGGCCTCGCTGCGCAGTCCTATGGAGCCAACGACCAAGTCGAATTGCGCAAGCACCTCCTGCGTGCCTTGCTGATCGCTACTGTGTCGGGCGTCGTGATCGTTTGCTTGCAGTGGCCGATCATCAGCGCAGGCATCACTCTGATGGGCGGCAGCGGGGCGGTGCAGCATAGCGCGGCGGACTACGCTTATGCGCGGATATGGTCGTCGCCGGCGTCGCTGGGCAATTTTGTGGTGCTCGGCTATCTGCTCGGCAGCCAGCGCGTGTCCTTGGCGCTAGCCCTGCAGATCGGCATGAATGTTCTCAATCTTGCGGCTACTCTCATTCTCGCGATTGGCCTGGATTGGGGCGTCGTCGGCATTGGTGCCGGCACTGCAGTCGCGGAATGGGCGACATTCCTCACAGCGCTGCTTTTTGTAAAACCCTTCAAGGGAATGACTCCGGCGATAGTTGGGGCCATCCTCGACCGGGCAGCCTTCGCAAGATTGTTCGGGGTCAACATAGACATTTTCCTGCGCAGCTTCTTCCTGCTGGTCTCGTTCGGCTGGTTCACGCGTGCAGGAGCCGCCGAAGGCGACGTCGTACTGGCTGCGAACGCGGTCCTGATGAACCTGCACAGCTTCATGGCTTACGGCCTCGATGGCTTCGCGCATGCGACGGAAACGCTGGTCGGCTCGGCCATAGGCTCCAAGGACCGGACTGCGTTGCGCGGCGTGATCAGGGTTGCGGGCATCTGGTCGCTGGCAGTGGCGCTGCTGTTCTCACTGTTCTACTGGTTGGCGGGCGATGCGATCGTCAACCTGCTGACCGACCAGCAGGCAATCAGGGAAACGGCAGCCAGGTTTTTGCCCTACGTCGTCATCCTTCCAATCGCGTCGTTTGCAGGCTTTCTCCTGGACGGCGTCTTCATCGGGGCACTGCGAACCCGCGAGTTGCGCAACAGCATGTTCCTGTCGACTGTGGTGTTTCTCGCGGTTGCCTGTCTGCTGCAGGCTTCATTGGGAAACCACGGGCTTTGGATCGCGATGATCGCGTTCATGTTGTTTCGCGCCGGCGCGCTCGGAAGTTATCTCGGCCGCATATTGCGAGCTTAGTTCCTGGTCGGCCAGACCGAGTGCGGGTCGTCGATTATGAATGGGTGCGAATGCCGGCGGCCGTGCGCGTGGGAGAATTAGAGAGACATTTGCGCGAGGTGCGAAAAAGCAACGCCAATACAGCTGATTGGTTACGACGTAGGTACTCTCGCAGATGTGGTATTGGCCGTCCGGGGATTCCTGCACACGGTCTCGTGGGATGTTGAAATTATGCGGCAAGTAAGTGTAACCGCCGTCTATCCTGGACCGTACCGACGACCGAGGTATGGCGCGGCAGTCTGAGCCACCGCAACACTTGAATTTCGTCAGTGGGTCAATCTTGCCCTCGTACCAATCATGGGCGCCAGCGGCAGTTGCGGTGGCGATACACATTGCCGTGAAGACGAGTCTTCGCATGGCGTTCCCTAGGTATTTGGCAGGCGCTGCTCGTTCGAGCGTCCATGTATATTAGCGTTCCGTTAAAAATACCATTGGCCTACGACCGACTGACGCAGCTCCAGCAAGCGACGCTCGCGTTGAAAGACTGCATTGGGTCGGCAGCTTTCTGGTGGTCGCTCCGGACCTTCACCCGCGCACGTCTTACACCTGCGACGTCGCGGCCGCCGCAGGTGGGCCACGTCATCGGTCTCGATGTGGACCGGAGGGCTGAAACCAATGGAGGGCCGTAGGCCTAACCTCGCGGCAGCTATGGAGTCTTGTCGTCCTTGGCCTTGCCAAGGGCCTCGAGCAATGAAGCCAGTGTTGGAGGTATTTCTGAATCAACCGCCAGCCCCAACAGCTTCAGTACATGACGACGATTGTCTTCGGTGCCGATCAATTCGCGAACGGCGTCGGCAAGGGTCTTATGGCCCGCTCTGTCACGCGTTACCATCTACGGTCACCGGAATGAGTGCCATGACGAACTTCAGGGCGATGGCGGGTTCTCATCAGCCAGTTCTTGCTCTCGCCGCTCAAGCTCCTTCTGAAGCTTCAGAGCTAATGCGAGAAGCCTCGGCGACAGGGTTTGATCGCCTTCCAGTCCTAATCGCTTGCGTAGCCTCCGACGATTGTCTTCCGAACGGACCAGCTCTCGGAAGCCGCGATCGCTCTCTCGGGTTGCCATGAGGGTCACCTTTAGCTTTGAACGCAACTCGTCGATTGCTAAAGGGTTCCATGAGGGGTGGGATTATTTCGCTAAAGCGCGTCGCGGCTGAACGGATTCAAGCGACGCGCTTTAAGTTCTTGTTTCATGCATGTCGTTATCGCAAAACCGCTGCGCACCTTTGGTTCAAGCCAGAGGGCATGCTTTTGCGCGACACTAGAACCTTCCGAGCAGTGGTCGGATAACTAAGCGGGATTGGGCGGATACTGCTCGCACTGATCGAAAGCCACTAACAGGCCCAGGGCAGCAGCGACTTCGGCGATAGCTTCGGTGAGATCGTCGTTGGATGCAACCAAACCGGGTGCAGCCTGCCGAACCTGGACCAATGCCGCTTTGACCGAGACGGTGTCGCCATAGCCGGCCCTGTTGAGGACTGCGGCAATCGCCTGATCTAGAACTGGACCGACCCTATGGACGATGCTCATCCACCTTCCCCCCCGGGAACGCGAGAGGGTATAGTAGCGTGTCTCGGGCCAAGATGCAACCGATGCGCGAAACCACACCAAATTGGCTCTGGTGCTCGGGCGCAAAATGCGGCGGATCAAGCCTGAGCGGTGCCACGGCTCCGGCTAACCACAGATGCTGCTCAGCTATTCGAAGGAATAGGTGAAACCTCCTTCGGAGGCTCCGACCGTCACCTTCGTCATCTTCTCGCCCTCGAGCGACCGGTTCAGCACTCCACGGCTCAATTCCGGCAGAAGCGTGTTTGTCAAAATGGCGTCGATCATTCGCCCGCCGGATTCGATCTCGGTGCAGCGGGCTTTGACCAGATCCATGACACCGTCACCGATCACCAACTCGGCATCGTTGCTCGAGCGCAGCCGGCGGGCGATCTTGGCGAACTGATGGCGGGTGATAGCTTCGATCATCATGTCCGAGAGCGGGTAGTAAGGGATGGTTACCACGCGGCCGAGGAAGGCCGCTGGGAAAACCTTCAGCAGCGGGGCGCGCAATGCCGTGTCGAGATCATCGAGCCCCGCCCGTACCGTGCCGCTCCTGGTCCGGTCCATGATGACTTCGGAGCCGACGTTCGAGGTGAGCAGGATCAGCGTGTTCTTGAAATCGATCCGCCGGCCTTCACTGTCGTCCATCATTCCCTTGTCGAAGACCTGGAAGAAGATTTCATGCACATCCGGATGCGCCTTCTCGACCTCGTCAAGCAGGATCACCGAATAGGGCTTGCGCCGGACCGCCTCGGTGAGGATGCCGCCCTTGCCGTAGCCGACATATCCGGGTGGCGCGCCCTTTAGGGTTGAGACGGTGTGCGCCTCCTGGAACTCGGACATGTTGATCGAAATGAGGTTCTGCTCGCCGCCATAGAGCGTCTCGGCCAGGGCCAGCGCGGTTTCGGTCTTGCCGACGCCCGAGGGACCGCAGAGCAGAAAAACCCCCACCGGCTTTTCGGGCGCGCCGAGCCCGGCGCGGCTGGTCTGCACGCGCTTGGCAATCATTTCCATGGCGTGATCCTGACCGACCACGCGCTCGGACAGTGTGACGGCGAGCCGCAGCGCCTTTTCGGTCTGGCTCGACAGCATCCGGCCAGTCGGGATGCCAGTCCAGTCCTGCACCACGGCGGCCACGGCGTTGCGGTCGACCGACGGCAGGATCAGTGGCGTCTCGCCTTGCGCTTCTGCGAGCTCGGCCATCAGCTCGCGCAGCCGCGCGAGATCGGCAGCCGGATCGGGCGGAGATGGATCGGCAGTGGCCGTTGCTGCCGCATCGGTTGGTTCAGGCGCATCGGGTTCGGGCGCATCGGTTTCAGGCGCTTTGATCCCAGATACATCGGCGCCTGCGGTTTCGGCGACCGCCCCCTGAGGCTCCACCGCGTCGAGCGGCACACCCTCGCCGCGCAGCCTGGCGCGCAATTCGAGTATCTCGCCAACCAGCGCCTTTTCCCGATCCCAACGTTGCTGCGCGGCCGCAAGCGTGAGTTCGGTCTCGGCCAGTCCGGTTTCGACCCGAGCCTGCCGGTCGGCCACGTCGATGCCGATTGCTGCCTCGCGGCCGATGATGGCGCGCTCGACCTCCAGTGCCTGGCGGCGGCGCATGATATCCTCCACCTCGGCAGGGGTGGCATGCTGCGAAATGGCGACACGGGCGCAGGCGGTGTCGAGAAGGCTCACCGCCTTGTCAGGCAGTTGCCGCGCCGGGATGTAGCGGTGGGAGAGGCTGACCGCCGCCTCGATCGCCTCATCGAGTATCTGCACCTTGTGATGCTGCTCAAGAACACCGGCGACACCACGCAGCATGAGAACGGCGACCGCTTCCGACGGCTCATCTATCTTGACGACCTGGAAGCGGCGGGTAAGCGCCGGGTCCTTCTCGATGTGCTGCTTGTATTCGGCCCAGGTCGTTGCTGCGATGGTGCGAAGCTCACCGCGCGCCAGCGCCGGCTTCAACAGATTGGCCGCATCACCGGTTCCTGCCGCGCCGCCGGCGCCGATCAAGGTGTGCGCTTCGTCGATGAAGAGGATGACCGGCGTTTCCGAGGATTGCACCTCGTCAATGACCGCCTTCAGCCGTTTTTCGAATTCGCCCTTTACGCTGGCGCCCGCTTGCATCAGCCCGACATCGAGCATGCGCACGCTGACGCCCTGCAGCGTCGGCGGCACGTCGCCCTCGGCGATGCGCAAGGCAAAGCCCTCGACGACCGCGGTTTTGCCGACACCGGCCTCGCCGGTCAGGATCGGATTGTTTTGCCGGCGCCGCATCAGGATATCGACGATCTGCCTGATCTCGGGATCGCGGCCGACGACAGGATCGATCTTGCCATCGCGGGCGCGCTGGGTCAGGTCGGTCGCATACTTGGCCAGCGCCGAATCCCCGCCCGCAGCCCGCCGCGGCGTTTCGGCGGCGGCAAGCGCAGTCGCGGCGCCGGCTTCGAGTGAACCCTCCACGACATCCGCGAACCGCGCAATGACGGTCTGCGCATCGATCTTGTCGAATTCGCCGCTGATCTTCGACAGCAGGCCTTCCAGCACCGGCGTCTTCAGGCAGGCGAGCAGAATATGCGCACTGCGGACTTCGTCGACGCTGAATTCCAGCCCGGCCAGGCCCCAGGCCTCCTGGATGGCGTGAAAGATATGATCGGAAAACTCCTCGATCGAAGTGGCGCCGTAAGGCAGCTTGTCGACGGCGCGGGTCATATCGGCCGTGAGCCGGCTCGCATCCACCCCGGCATCTGCCAGTATTAGCTGCACATCCGAGCGCTCTGAAAGCACCAACTGCTCGATGAAGTGAACGAGCTCGACATAGGGGTTGCCGCGCAGCTTGGCGGTGTCGGCCGCAGCCTTGAAGGCACGCAAACAGACGGGGTTGAGCTTGCCGACAAGTTCCTTGCGTTTGAAGCTCTGCGACGACCGGCGCTGTTCCATCGAACTTGCCCCTCCAATCTGCCAGCCAACAAATTGCCACATAAGCAGCGACTTGACAAAGAGCGTTTATGAGCGGGGCGTCCGGGTGTTCGATTCAGTCGATTTCTTCCGTCCCGGCAGGCGCCGGCGCCATCGGCTGCAACGCCATCGAACGCCCGCCTGTTGGCGATGCGTTCACCGACAGGGTTCGACAAATCCGCCAGCACTTTTGAGCCCAGCGCGCCGGTTGCAGGCTCGTATTAAGATTGAGCATCAACTAAATTGTGGTAAAGTGTCGCAGTGTGGTAACGTTGGGTCAGGCGCGGCCCAAGAGCCGCGCGCGGGGGATGGTGTGATCGATCTCGCACTCTGGCTGAATCCGCTGGACGGTGAAAATCCGTCAGGGGAGGATTTGCGCAACGATCCAGCCTTTCATGAGCTGGAGCGCCTGACGGAACAGCAGAAAAAGGTCGAATATCAAGGGAACGCCAAGTTAGAAGTTGCCGTTCCGATCGACTGGTCCACCGTGCTCACCAAGGCCGAAGAGCTGCGTCCACACGGCCGGGACCTGCGCCTCCTCGTCATCGTTACGCGTGCTCTGGCCAACGAGTATCGGCTGGCCGGGCTGGCTGAGGGCCTGACCCTCATAGCGCAAACCTTCGATCAGCACTGGGCAACCATGCACCCGGCCCTGCGGTCCGGTGCTACGCCGCGCGACGCCGCCCTGCGCCGCATCAATGCGCTGACTGACCTCCAGAACAGTCAGGATGGCCTGCTCAAGGATTTGCGGAAAATGACGTTTTTCGCGCCGCGTGCAATCGGCCCAATCCTCGGCGAGGATCTGGAGAAGGGCGCGCTCGACGAGCGTGTCATGCTTCAGGAAGCGGCCTCGGGCCTGAACGCGACCGAAAAGGCGGCTCTGGCGAGCGCGCACAGCCAATTGGTGAACCGGGTGCGCAGCGCATGCGTCGCACAGATCGATCAGGCCGGCGCGGAGATGACGTTGCTCTTTGCCAATGCGCGCGCCGCGATCGCGGCCCTCGAGGCGGTGGAAACCGCCCTCAATGCCCGTATCGAGGGCAGCGGCGCCACCGTTCCGGAATTAAAGCGGTTTCTGCAGCGTTTGCTGACGACCCTCGAACGAAACTTGGCCGCCGGCGCCACAAAGCCTGTTTCCGCGCCTGCAGAACCAGCAACGCCTGTTCGAAACGGTAATGGAGCCGATACGATGGCAAGTATGGCGAGTTACGCGGAACCGAGCACGGGGCTCCCGGATCGGATTTCCTCGCGCGACGACGTCGTGAAATGCCTCGACCTCGTCGTCGCCTTCTACGACCGCACCGAACCGTCGAGCCCGATCCCGCACCTGGCCCGCCGGGTGCGCCGGATGGTGCATATGGATTTCGTTGAACTGATGGAAGATCTCGCCCCGTCGGGGCTGAAGGAATTCCGGCTGCTTGCCGGCGTTCCCGATGCCAAGAAGACGGCCCAGAAGGATGAAAGGTAACGAGGCCATGGCAGCTGAAAGCAAAGCGAAAGTCATCGAACGGAACCGCGCTCCGCGCGTGCAGATCGCCTATGACGTGGAAACCTATGGCAGCCCGACGACGATCGAATTGCCGTTCGTCATGGGCGTGATGGCCGACCTCTCCGGCGCTTCACAGACCAGGGAAGCGATGAAGTCGGTACTGGACCGCTCCTTTGTCGAGACTGACGCCAACCGCTTCCCCCGTTTCATGGAGGCGCTCGGGCCGCGCGTCAAAGCCCGAGTGAAGAATACGCTGCCTCAGGCTGAGGGCGCCGAGCGGGACGAAGAGCTGGCACTCGATCTCACCTTCACCAAAATGGGCGATTTCGCCCCGGACAAGATCGCCGAGCAAGTTCCGCAATTGGCCGAAATCCTCAAGATGCGTCGTCAGCTCGAGGAACTGCTCGGCTTCATGGACGGCCGTGTCGACGCCGAAAAGCGCATAGCGCAACTTCTGAACAACGAGCCGCTTCTCGGCAAGATCGCCAACCAGGCATTATCCGACGACGACAAGGTTCAGGAGTAAATCATGGCCGAACAACAAAAAACCGCAGCCGTCGCCGCCGAGGCGGAAGCCATCGACCTCGGAGAATTCAGCGGGCTCCTCGAGAAGGATTTCAAGGTCAAGAAGGACGACAGCGAGAAGCTGCAGCAACTCGTCCGTAATCTCGCGCTGGCGGCGCAGTCCCGCTCCGATACCACGACCATCTCGTCCAACGCGATCAAGTCGATCAAGTCGCTGATAGCAGGCATCGACAAGATGCTGACTACCCAGGTGAACGAGATTCTGCATGCGCCGGAAGTGCGCGAAATGGAAGGCACATGGCGCGGCCTGTGGTATCTCGTCAACAACACCGAGACGGATCAGAAGCTGAAGATCCGGGTGATGAACATTTCCAAGGTTCAGCTTGCCGACACGCTTGAAGACTACGAAGGCCAGATGTGGGATCAAAGCCCGATCTTCAAGAAGGTCTATACGGACGAGTATTCGATGCTGGGTGGCGAGCCGATCGGCTGCCTGATCGGCGCCTACGAATTCTCGAACCATCCGCGTGACGTCGGCCTGTTGCGCAACATCTCGGGCATCTGTGCCTCCGCGCATACGCCGTTCATCGCAGCCGCCGACCCGCGGCTGTTCCGCATGGACAGCTGGCAGGAACTGCCGAACCCGCAGGACCTGCAGATGATCGTCTCCAACCCGGCCTATGCCTCGTGGCAATCGCTGCGCGAGAGCGAGGACGCGCGCTACATCGGCCTGACCATGCCACGTGTTCTGGCGCGACTGCCGTATGGCTCGGAAACCGTTCCGGTGAAGGGCTTCACTTTCGAGGAAGAAGTGCAGGGCGACCACAACAAATATGTCTGGATGAACGCCGCCTTCCCGATGGGCGTGAACATAAACCGCAGTCACAAGCTCTATGGCTGGGGCACGCAGATCCGCGGCGTCGAGAACGGCGGCACAGTGATCAACCTGCCGGTGCACTCCTTCCCCACCGACGACGGATCGATCGCGATGAAATGCCCGACGGAAGTTGCCATCGACGACCGGCGCGAGGCGGAACTGGCCAAGCTCGGCCTGATGCCCATCCTGCACCGCAAGAACACCGATCTCGCAGCCTTTATCGGTGCGCATTCGCTGCAGGACGACGAGACGCGCGCCGGGCGGCTGGTCGATCCCGACGCCCAGTCAAATGAACGGCTGAGCGCCAACCTGCCCTATCTTTTCCCGGTTTCGCGCTTTGCGCACTACCTCAAGGCCATTGCGCGCGACAAGATAGGGTCGTTCAAGGAGCGCTCCGACATGCAGATCTGGTTGACCGAGTGGATCAACCGCTACGTGCTGGCCAACCCGGCCTTTGCCGACGACAAGGCGCGCGCCAAGCGCCCGCTTGCCGCCGCTGAAGTCCAGGTCGACAGCGTGGAGGGGCGGCCGGGCTACTACAACGCCCGTTTCTATCTGCGCCCGCATTACCAGCTGGAGGGCATCAACGCCTCGCTTCGACTGGTGTCAGAACTACCGTCCGTAAAGGCTTGATTTTGCAGCAACATCCACCTTGTTTTGTTTTGAAAGCGCTGGAGGAAGACAATGCCCGTGAAAATTGATGGTTTTCTAAAAGTTCCGGATATCAAAGGGCCAAGCGTTCGCGACGGTCATGAGGACGAAATCGAAGTCCACGGGGTCGATTACAAGATAATCGCGCCATACGATCCGAATTCGCTCTCACGCCGCGGTCGCGTGTCGCTGGGGATGATCAAGTTCACCAAGCATTATGACAAGTCATCGCCCTATCTGAAAAAGGCGCTGTTCGACAACAAGGCGCTGGACGAAGTTGTGTTCTCCGCCCGCCGGACCATCGATGGCGAGACCAGCGATTATCTGGTCGTCACCCTGACCGACGCTTCGATCATGGAATACGACATGTCGCAGGCCGAGGACGAGGAAGACCTGATCGAGGAGGAGGTCAGCTTCGCCTACAAGAAGATCAAGTTCGTCTATGACAAGGATGACGAAATCGAAATGGATGTCTATGTCGGCAAGTGAGGCGCGGCGGCCCGGCGCCGACAAGCTACAGGTAACCGGCAGTTCGCGAGCAAAACGCGAGGCGGTCCAGCCCTCTCTTTGGGACCGCCTCGTCAACGACCTGCCGGGCGTCACCTCCGAGATAGACGGGCTCCGCCAGACCTTGCAGGACGAGTTGGGCGCGGACCGGCTGGACACGCTGCTTGCGGGCAGTGCGCGGCTCATCGACGCCGACGCGGAGCTGACTCCCGATCAGAAGCGGCGACTGCACCGCCTGGCCTTTCAGGCCCAACACCGCGCGGAGATCGAAAGCCGTGGCGTGGTCGTATCGGCCCGCGTCCTCAGGGAGGCAGTGCGGCGCGACATCGAGGCCTTGTTCAACACCGAGCGTTTTGAAGCTGTTCCGCTTCTTTCCGATTTCGAAAGCGAACAGGCCGCAGACAATCCGCCGTCGCTGGCCGATTTTCCGGAGGTGCGCCGAAGTGTGGTCAACTACGGCGTGCCTTCCTTTTCGGGCCGTTCGTCCCGCGACTTTGATCGCGAGACCCTGGCGCGCGAGATCCGCTCGGTCCTTGCCACCTTCGAGCCCCGTCTCAAGGAAAGCGCAACAAAGGTAACGGTGACCCTCGGTGACAAAAGTGTCGGCCTGAAGATCGAGATAGACGCCGTGCTGATCATGACGCCGACGCCGGAACGCATGCGCCTGCGCACCACGATCAATCTCGATAACGGCCTGGCGCGGACCGAATTCAGGGAAAGCTGAGATGGATCGGGTCTTCGTAGAATATTACGAGGAGGAACTGACCCATATCCGCGGACTCGCTGCGGAATTTGCCGACATGCATCCGGCGGTGGCGCGCAATCTTTCTCTCGATACCGTCCCCTGCCCGGATCCGTATGTCGAGCGGCTGCTTGACGGCGTCGCTTTCCTCGCTGCACGCACCCGATTGAAAGTCGACGCCGAGCGTTCGCGGTTTTCACGCAGCGTGCTGGATGTCCTTTACCCCGATTTGGTTACCCCGGCGCCGGCAACGGCGATGGCAGTGCTGAAACCCGGCCAGCAGGTCCAGTCGATGATTGCCGGCCATGTCATCAAGCGGAACACGCGGCTGGTGTCCAGTCTGCAACCCGGCCTGTCGACGCGCTGCACATTCACCACCGCGCAGGAAATGACGCTGTGGCCGATAACGATTACGTCGGTCAGCTATTTCCAGGATCGCAGCGGGTTGGCAGCGGCGGGCATAACACCGATCGGCGGCGTAAGCGGCGAGGCGGCGCTGCGTATCACGCTGGGTCGGGCCGGAAAAGGCAAGCTTAGCGAATTGGCGCTTGACCGGCTTGATTTCTATTTTGCCGGACGCACCAAGGCGCCATTGCTGTTCGACGCGATTTTTGGCGCCTGCTCGGCCGTTGGCGCACGCGCCGAGGGCAAGGCCAATCCGCTAGCGCCTTTGCCAGGACCGGAGATGGTCGGCATCAGCGACGACGAGGCGTTGATGCCTCGTACCCGTCCGACATTCGAAGGCTACCGCCTGCTGCGTGAATATTTCATGATGCCCGAGCGCTTTCACTACGTGCGGGTTTCAGGACTGCAATCGGTCGTGCGCAGATGCGACGCCGGGGTCGAGATCATCTTCATGTTCCGGCGTCCGGTACCCGAGCTTGCCGATGTGACGCCGGCGGATTTCGAACTTTTCGCGACGCCGATCATCAACCTGTTCGAGCGTGACTGCAACGTCATCGAGCTTGATCCGCGCAGAACGCGGCAAGTGCTGCATGCCGACCGCACGCGGGCGCGCGACTTCGAAATCTATCGGGTGACCCGCGTCGAGGACGCCGATGCCGAGGGTCCCGACGCCGAAATTCCGGAGCTCTTCAGCCTGGGGCAAAACCGCAGCAATGGCTGGGTCTATTCCACCGAACGGCGGCCTCGCCGGGCCACCGAAGATGAACGGCGCGACGGGTTGACCCGCACTTCATACACCGGCGACGACGTTTTCCTATCGGTTTCGCGGCCGGCCGGAAGCCCGGCGAACCGGCCGCTGAAGCGTGTCGACATCATGGCGCTTTGCACCAATCGCGATCTGCCGATCCTCGATGACAACCCTACCTTGACGCTGGAGACAGGCGATCCCGTCGAAATGGTCCGGCTTCTCGGTGCGTTGCGCCCGCCCCAGCCGGCTATCCCGGCCGCGCTGCCCGCGGGCGCCGAAGGCGAATCCCGAGCCGACAATCTCGCCTGGCGGCTGGTGGCGCAGCTGGCGCTCAACTTTCTCAGCCTTGCCAAGGAAGGCCGCGGCGTCGATCCGCTGCATGCGCTGCTCGATCTTTATGCCGACCGGGGAGATCCGAGCCTCGCCCGCAATGTGCACTCGATCGTTCGCATCGACTCGCGGTCCGTCATCGAACGGCTGCAGATCGATGGGCCGATGTGCTTCGGACGGGGCACGGAAGTGACGCTGCATGTGGACCAGTCGGTCCTGGCTGGGCAAAGCACATTGCTGCTTTCAGCCTTGCTTGCGCGGCTGTTTGCCCGCCACGCCGGAATAAACGGCTTTGTGCGGACCCGCACGCGGCTGCTGCAGAAGCAGGAGGATGTGCCATGGCCGATGACGCCCGGCAATCGCTACCTGATCTAGACAAGTTCGACCCGGACCGGGTCGAAGAGCTGGACGATACGTTCGACTTTTTCGAACTGTTGCGCCGGCTCGAACAAAGGGGCGGCCTGTTCGGCTATTCCGGCAGCGTGGATCGCGAGCCGGCAAGGCTCGGGCAGCATGTGCGTCTTAGCTTTTCCGCCAAGGACGTGGTTGAGTTCCGCGGAGCGAAGGACAAGACGCGGGGGAAGGACGGGGCGCCAGCCCGGGTCACGGTTGCAAATCTCGGGCTGATGGGACCGGAAGGCCCGATGCCGCTTCATTTGACACGTTGGGTGCTCGATCGTCTGTCGCAGCGCTGGTTCACCGGCGCTGACGCACGGCAGACCAGCGACACGACGTTCGTGGACTTCGTCAATATTCTCCAGCACCGCATGATCGCCCTGTACTATCGAGCCTGGGCCGACGCGCATCCGGCGGTACAGGTCGAACGTGCGGTCGGCGGCCGGGTAAGAGCCATGCTTGAAGCCATGGCAGGAATCGGACTTCCCGGCACCCACAATCCCGATCTCGACGCCGTGAAGCTTCGCCAGGCGGCGTCGCTCGCCAGCCAGGTCGACGGTCCGGAGCGGCTGACGCTGTTCCTGGCGGAAGCGTTCAAGGTGCCGGTCCAGATCAAGGAGTTCGTTGCCGCCTGGATGTCCATACCGACTGCGCTGCAGACCCGACTTGCCCAAGCTTACGCAGTACTGGGTCGCGGGGCGACAATCGGCCCGCGCGTTTTCAGCCGCCAAAGCAGGATCGAACTCCGCGTCGGCCCACTCGGGTATGAGGAGTTCAAGACGTTCCTGCCGGGCGGTCAACGTCTGAAGATGTTCAAGCAGGCGGTTCGCGACATGGTCGGGGAATCGCTCGACGTCGATCTGCGGATGGTGCTCGCGCGTGAAGCGGTGCCGCCGCCCCGTATCGGAGCGGTACAGCTCGGCCGAACCACCTGGCTTGCGCGGCCCGCTGAAAGGGGCGATGCTGACGACATGCGGCTGCGGACAATTGTCGGATGGCGGCCGGAAATGGCGGAGGTCGCGGCATGAGTCTGCTGCTGACGCTTGAGCACGGGCCACGCGCCCAGGCGGTACGGCAGACCCGGCTGGACGAGGGTGAACTGGTGATCGGCCGTAGCGCGGACGCGGACTGGCAGATCGACGATCCCGACATGTTCGTTTCACGCGCCCATTGCAGGATCACCGGCGGGCGGGATGGGTATTTCGTCACCGACACATCAAGCAGCGGCTTGTTCATAAACGATTCCGACAGCCCGCTCGGCACCGGCACGTCGGCCCGTCTTCAGAACGGCATGCGGCTGAGGCTGGGCGACTACATCGTTTGCGTCGATCTGCAGACGCCGGTCGCTCACGCACCAGCGGCCAGCCAAACGTTCACAGAGCGGTCACCGCCGGCATCGCGCGCGCCGGTAAGCATCGGCCGCGATGACTTCTTTTCAGCCCCGGTCGAAGAAGAGCCGCGCCGACCACGTCCTGCCGATCTGCCCAACCCGTTCGAGCAGCCAATTCCGGGAGCGTTCGAGCGCGCCAACCAGCGCAGTTCGCCTGCCTTCGACGACCCGTTCAGCCTCGACCCGGTAGCAACGCCGGCGCCGAATGGCGCTGGCTATTCCGAACCACGTCGTGCGCCGGACGCCGCGGACCCATTCAGCTTCGATCCGGTGCCTTCCGGTGCAAGCGAGCCCGCTCCAGGCCAACCCGTTTCAAAAAAGTCATCCGAATTCGATGACGGTTTCGGCTTCGGGCCGGCCGCGTCGCCCGATTTGAGAAACGGCTCGGCCGGTCAACGCAAACACATCGCCGGAGAGCCGGCCCATCCCTGGGATTTGCCTGGCCGTCCGGCAGATATCCCTGCTCCGCCACGTGCTGGCGTTGCCGCCAAACCCGCCCCCTCCCCGGCAGCGGCGCAACCGGCGAACACCGCGCTTCGCACGGCGTTCTTGCGTGGCATGGGTGTTGAGGAAGCCGATTTTCCCGGACGCGACAGCGTCGCGGAAATGGAAAAATTCGGTCGCGAGTATCGGCTCATGATGGAAGGCCTGATGCAGCTGCTGCGCAAGCGGGCCGAGGAAAAGGGAAACGCTCGCGTCGCCCAGACGGTGGTTGGGGCCTCTGAAGTCAATCCGCTCAAGTTTCTGCCGACGGTCGACGACGCCATCGTAACCCTTATCGCCGAGCGCAGCCCCGGATTTCTGGCCGGCGAAGCGGCAATCGCCGACGCGGTGCGCGATCTCGCGCAACATCATGTGCGCGCCTGGCGAGGCGTGCAGTCCGCCTTGCGGCGCATGATTGACCGTTTTGACCCGGCAGCGATCGAGGAAGAGCTCAAATCGAGTTCCGCGATCGGCACCGTGCTTTCGGGCGGGCGCCGCGCCAGGCTGTGGGAGCTTTACCAGAAACGCCATCGTGAAATCGCCCAGAGTGCGGAATCGAGCTTTTTGGGCGAAATCGGCGCTGATTTTCGGGATGCATATGAGGAGGAGTGAAACATGATCGATCGCCGCGAATTTGTCGTTGCCCTGGGCGCAACCGGGCTGCTTGCTGCTTGCCAGAGCGGTCCGCCAAAACCATCCGCGGTGACCGTCAACCTGACCGGCGCGGCCGGCATGAACCCGGGACCAGGCGGCGGCGACCGACCGGTGACGGTCCTCGTGATGCGGCTGCGCAGCACCGGTAAATTCAACTCGGCCGATTATTTCGCGCTGCAGGGGGATGCCGGCTCCGCACTCGGAGGCGATCTCATCGGATCCGACCAGATCTCCATCGGACCTGGAAAAACCGCATCCAAAACCATCACGGTCGAGCCGGACGCGGCTGCGCTGGGCTTCGTTGCCCTGGTTCGCGAGCCTGGCGGCCGGAGCTGGCGTACAACCAAGTCGGTGTCGCCGGGATCAAAAGTTACCGTCAACGTCACGCTTGGCAGCGGCGGCATTTCCGCCTAGCGGCCAAGGCAAGGAGTGCTCGATGCAGGAAGTAGCGGCATGAGCGATGCAAACAGAGTGCTGTGGTCCGAAGGCCTGTTTCTCCGGACCCAGCATTTTCAGCAGCAGGATCGCTTTTTCGAGGCGACTGTGCGCGGCGCGTTGCAGGCCGGGCAGCTGCATACGTTCGGCTTTCAGCAGCTGACGCTGGACCAGGCAATGCTCGATGCCGGCCAGGTTTCGATCCTGTCGGCACGGGGCATCTTTCCGGATGGAACCCCCTTCTCCATCCCGGACCTGATGGACGCGCCACGACCGCTTCCGGTTACCGCCGATACCGGCGCCGGACCGGTGCTGGTCGCCCTGCCGCTCGAGCCTGCCGGCGGTGTCGGCTTCGATCCGGCGCACGCCGCATCGACAGGAGCACGCTATCATGGGCGGATCGTTTCGGTGCGCGACGCCGTCCAGGGCGGTTCGGATCCTGAAGAAATCGAAATCGCCCGCCCGCAAGCGCTGCTGATTGCACCGGGAAAATCGGTTGGCGGCTACACCGCCCTGCCGATAGCCGATATCAAAGGGGTGCGAGCCGACGGCGGCGTCTCGCTGGACGAGACGTTCCTGCCGCCGACACTGGTTACCGGGGCGGTGGCCTGGTACCGGCAGCTGCTTTTGGAAGTTGTCACCGGCCTCGACCAGATCGCCGAGGCGCATGGCAAAATGGTCATGGGCGGACCAGGGCGCAGCGTCGAAGACCTGCTGATGCTCAATCTCGCCAATGCGGCGCGTCCGCGACTGGCGCACATGCTGGCTCAGGATGTTTTCCATCCGGCCGAGCTTTACCTGGAGCTTGCCGGTCTTGCCGGTTCAATGGCGACCTACGGCTCGAGCGCGCGGCGGCTGAGCGAGTTGCCGGCCTACGATCACATGGCGCCCGGCCCCGCCTATTCGGCGCTGGCCGACGCCTTGCGCTCGCTCATCCTGAGCCTGCGCTACATCGAGCCTAAATCACGCGCACTGCCGGTCATGCGGCATTCGACCAATGTCTGGAAAATCCGCATCGACAACCCGAAGCTGCTGGTGGCCAGCCGGATCGTCATCCGGGTCGGCTCCGAGCTGTCGGAAGATGCCTTGCGCAAGATTTTCGTCAACCAGGCGACTGTCGGTTCGGCCGATCAGTTCGAGGGCCTGTGGAAATCCCGTCTACCCGGCATTCCGCTAAAACCGCTTCATTCCCAGCCGCGCGAAATCCCCTACGATGGCGATCGGCTGTGCCTTGAGCTGGATCAGAAAAGCGAGCACTGGGCCTCGCTGCTCGATGCCCCCGGCTTCGTCATCGGCGTGTCGGGTGTGCTGCCGAGCGAGCCGCAGGTCGACTGCTATTCGGTAAACAGGTGAGATGATGAGCCGGGATGATCCTTTCGGACTGTCGGAGGATCGCGAACGCACTCGCATACGACTGACCGGCGCGCCGATGCCGCGACCGATGACGCCACTGTTGTCGGGCGTGCCAATCAAACGCTCGCGTACCCATCCCAACACGCTGGTCAACGCATTCGCGCCGCTGCTCGAGTTCGCGCCCGAGCTTGAAAGCGCGCTGCCGCCGGAAAACCCGGAAGCGTTGCGCACCCGGCTGCTCGATGAGCTGGTGCGGGCACGCGACGCGGCAATGGCGGCGGGGTCCTCTCTGGAGCGCGCCGACCAGGCAGCCTGGGTGGTGGCGGCATTGCTCGACGATCTCGCCTTGAACACGCCATGGGGCGGCGCCAGCGCATGGCCGCGCCAGCCGCTTGTGGTGATGCTGCGAGGCGATGTCGATGCCGGCACGCAGTTCTTCACGCGTCTTGACGAACTGGAGCGGCATCCGAACCGGGATCGCGAATTGCTCGAACTGCAATATCATTGCCTGGCGCTCGGCTTCCGCGGCAAATATCGTGTTCCAGGCCGGTCGGGCGACCGCTCGCTCAATGCGGTTCGCGTTGCTGCCGCGCGCTTTCTGCGTGATGCCGACGCCGACGGCGCGCCGCTGTCGCCGAACTGGAAAGGCGTGATCGCATCCGACGAGCCGCAGCGCTTCATCGTGCCGATCTGGGTGATGGGGCTCGGCGCCGCGGTTCTCGCCACTGCAATCTATCTCGGCCTGTCGATGGGACTGAGCAGTCAGGCGGTCGAGCTTTCGACGCTGGTTCGTGCTTTGCCGCCGCCGGCCCGCGGCGAGATCAGCCGGACATCGCCACAGGTCGACGCACCGCCGCCGGAGGCAGTGGATTTCGCGCTGGTGCCGGAGTTTCAGGCCGGAGCGCCGGACAACCTCAGGGCCGCGCTAAGCGGCACCGAGAGCGTTTCGCTGGCCAGGCTGATCATCCAGGCCTCCAACCCCGAACTGTTCCAGTCGTCGCGGCCGACACTGACGGAAGGCTTCGAGCCGCTGATCGGTTCAATCGCCAAAGTGATCCTCGCCAATCAAGAACTGATCGGCAACATCACCGTGGTCGGCCATACCGACAGTATTCCCTTGCAACGGTCCAATCCGCTTTCCACCAACCAGCGGCTGTCGGAAGCGCGCGCCGCAACCATTACCGAGATGCTGGTCCAGAACGGTGTGCCGCAGGACCGCATTCGTTTCGAAGGACGTGCAGCTACCGATCCAGTGGCCGACGACAGCACCCGCGCGGGACGGGCCTTGAACCGCCGCGTCGAGGTGCTGGTCGAAAAGAGGCTGTGAGATGTTCATCCTGCGCTTCCTCTGGGCGGTTCTGACATCGCGCTGGCTGTGGACGCTGATCGGCATCGCACTGCTTTCCCTGGTTATCTGGGTGTTCGGTCCGATCGTCAGGGTCGGTGCTTACGAACCCTTCGCCTCGGAAAATGTCCGCATCGTCATCATTGCACTGCTGGTCATCTTCTGGCTGATCTGGCTGATCGTCGCGCAGCGCCGGGCGATCCGGGCCAACCGCATGTTCGTCGCCGAAATCGCTGCGCCCGTGGTGGAAAAACCGCTGAGCCCCGGCGAAGAGAACGTCGCCGCCGTCGGCGCCAAGTTCGCCGAGGTGATGGTCGAATTGAAGCGCCGCAAGCTGGGCGGACGCAAGTTCCTGCGCGAGATGCCCTGGTACGTGATCGTCGGGCCGCCGGCCACCGGCAAGACCACGGCCTTGCGCCAGTCCGGCCTGAACTTTCCGATCGATCTCACCGACGATCTGCAGGGGGTCGGCGGCACGCGCAACTGCGACTGGTTTTTCTCCGAGAATGCGGTTTTGATCGACACGGCGGGCCGCTACGTGCAGCAGGAGAGCCAGCCCGACGTCGATGCGGCCGAATGGCTGGGCTTCCTCGACCTGTTGAAAAAGCATCGCGGCCGCCGGGCGCTGAACGGCGTGATCGTCGCGCTGTCGATCGATGCGCTTTCAGAGGGCGACGAAGCCATCAAGGCGCATGGCCGCAAGATCCGTCGGCGCCTGGCAGAGCTCAACGACCGGCTCGAAATCCGCCTTCCAGTCTATCTGATGCTGACCAAGGCCGATCTGATCAAGGGTTTCGAGGCTTTCTTCGGCGGCCTGTCGACGGCCTCGCGCGAGCAGGTCTGGGGGACGACCTTCGCGCTCGATGCGCGTGTCGACGCAAAGACCATTGAACGGGAAATCGCCACCCTTGCGACGGAACTCGAGCGGCGGCTGGTGCCGCGCCTGGAGGACGAGGACAAACTCGCCGCCCGCGCCGAGATTTTCAGGTTTCCCGCCCAGCTGACGAGCCTGTCCGAGCCGATCCAGGTGCTGGTCGAGGCGATGTTCGGCGAAAGCCGCTACGAAGAAGCCGCCTGGCTGCGCGGCCTCTATCTGACGTCGGCAACCCAGGAAGGGGCGCCGATCGACCGGCTGACCGCGGCGCTGTCGTCATCCTTCGGTCTTCCGCCGCGACGGGCCATGCCGGCGCCGCGCGTTGAAAAACGCAGCTTTTTCCTGAAGAACCTGCTGACCGAGGTCATTTTTAGGGAGGCCGGCCTGGGGACGTTCGATCCGCTGGCGCAGCGCCGCCGTGCCTGGATCTGGCGTGGCGCCGCCGCAGCCTGTGCCGCCGCAGCCCTGTTGGCGGGTGCGATGTTCACCTGGTCCTACTATGACAACCGCAATGCGATCGCAGCGCAGGCGGGCCAGTTCGAAGCGCTGCAGGCGCCACTGACCGCGGCAGCCGCGAGCCCGGCATCGGTGGAGCAGCCCGCCATCGACAGCGCGCTCAATGCGATGGCCGAGGTCGCCAATGCCCGTACCGCACCGCCGAGCAGTGCCCAGGATCTGCTGGGGCCGTCGGCGTCGGCAGAGCTGCTGCGGGCGCAGGCCGACACTTACGAGCACGCTCTGCGCAACGTCCTCGAGCCGCACATGGTCGCTCTGCTCGAGGCGACCATGTGGCGGCAGATCCGCGATCCGGATTTCATGCTTGGGGCGCTAAAAACCTATCGCATGATGACGGGCCTGTCGCAGATGGACGCCGATTTCATTGAGAATTGGTGGGTCAACGACTTGCCGGAATTCGCACCGGCGGCGCCCTTTCCGACCGCCGACGCGGAAGAGCACCAGCTTGCCGCGATCCGCCGCATGGCGGTCGACGACAGCTACATATCAGCGGATCAGGCGCTGGTTGCCGAGGCGCTGAAAACGGTTTGCACGATTTCGCTGCCGGCGCGTGCCTACAGGCAGTTGCTGGCCGACCCGGCGGTGGCCGACCTCAAGGAATGGATCCCGGCGAATTTCGCCGGCCCCAACGGCGCCAAGGTTTTTGCGCGGCGTTCCGACAAGACGCTGCGCGTCGGCATTTCAGGCGCGTTCACCTATTCCGGCTTCCACGATGCCATTCTCGAACGGGTCGAGGACGTCGCCGCCCAGGCCGCACTCGATCGGGCGGTCTTCGCCGGAGGCTGTTCGGAAAATTCCGAAACCTCTGTCTCGGCACTGTCGGAGGATATCCTGAAACTCTATTACGAAGACTACATCGCGCAATGGGACAGCATCCTGCGCGATATCAGGCTGGCGCCATTGGCCGACCTGAATGTCGCCAGCGAGAACCTCAAGGACCTTTCGAGCGCCGACTCCGCGCTAAAACGCCTGCTTACGGCGGTCGTTCAGGAGACCGAGCTGACCCGATCCGATGAAGCGCCGGCCGCCGACAACAAGGCGGCAGCCAAGGGCACATCGAAACTGCTCGGCAAGCTGGGGAAGCTGGGAAAGATCGTAAAGACAGGGGCAAAACTGCTGCCGCGCGCAGGCTCCGCCAACGAGGTGGATCTTACCGGCACTCTGGTGGCCGAACACTTCAAGCCGCTCAAGGGGGCCATCGCCGAGGTCGACGGCCAGCCGCCGGCACTCGACGCCGCGGTGGTGGCGCTGACCGCACTTTCGAACGTGCTGCAGACGGTCACGGCCAATCCCGACCCGCAGGACGCCATCAAGAAGCAGGGCGGGCTGGCCGAACTGACGGGAGCGGTCGCCAGGCAAGCGCAGATCCTGCCCGATCCGGTCGACGACTGGCTCGGCGGCATCGCCGGCGACACCAGCGGCCTGACCCAGAAGGCGGTCACCTCGGAACTCAACGCCATCTGGCGCGCCGACATCCTGCCGTTCTGCCAGGCGGCGCTGAACGACCGCTATCCGTTCAGCCCCGAAAGCGCGGTCGACGTCAATGTCCGCGATTTCGCCCGCCTGTTCGGGCCGGCCGGGATGATCGACAGCTTCATCAACGACCATTTGATCAGCTATGTCGACACCGCCAGCCAGCCATGGAAATGGCGCGCCGATTTCGGCCTCGATGCGGCAGCTCTGGCGGCGTTCGAACAGGCCAGGCGGATCCGCGACGATCTCTTTCCAGGCGGTACCGGCCCGGTGATGAGTTTTACGCTGCAACCGACGGACCTGTCGCCCAATGTCACGCGCGTGACGCTCAATCTCGATGGCCAGAACCTCGTCTATTACAACAACGCGACGCGGCCGCAGCCGATGACCTGGCCCGGCAAGGACGGCACCGGCGTCATCTCGCTCGCCTTCCAGCCGATCGACGGCTCGCCCGAAGTCATGTTGAACGAAACCGGCAGCTGGGCGTGGCTGAGGCTGCTGCGCAGCGGCCGCTTCACCGGCACCTCGCTGTCCGACGTCTACAGCCTGCGACTGGGCACGCAAGGCATGTACGCGGATTTCGAGCTCAAGGCGGCAAGCGTCGAGAACCCCTACAATTTGCAAATGTTCAAGAAATTCTCATGTCCGCCGCAGATATGATCCCCGGCTTTTTCGGCAAAATGCCTGCCACCGGCGATTTCGTCACGCGGCGGCTGCCGGGGGATTTTGTCCGCGTCTGGGACCGCTGGCTGGCGCAGCACATCGTGCCGCTGATCGGCTCGGAAAGCTGGCCGCGCAGCACAGCGCTGCGCTTCCTGGCCGGCCCGGCTGCTTTTGGCGCCTCGGCGGGCATTATTCTGCAGAGCGCCGACAGGGTCGGCAGGCAGTTCCCGTTGAGCGTCGTGGCGCAGCTCCCTGACGCTTCCATTCAACTGGCTCGCGCCGATGCGTGGTTTGCCGGGATTGAAGATGCTGCTTTCGCCGCCCAGAGGGGCGAGCTGACGCCCGACGAACTGGATGCCGCTTTGGCCACACTGCCGGTGCCGCCGGTCGGGCAGGACGGAGACATTATAGACGATATGGTGATGTGGACTGGCCGTTCCGACATTTTCGATATTGATCCGCTGTCGCCGCAAGCGACGCTGGAGCAGATTTTTGCCGCCAACTGGGAGACCAGCTGATGCGGATCTGGAACCAGATGGGTTACCGGCACGAATTCTCCGTGAGCGCGGACACGACCGGCCGTGAGTGGGTCGTAGTGGTGGTCAAAGGCACGTTCGACTTTCCCGCGACGCCTGGCGGGTTGGTGCAAAAATCGGCCGAACAGGTGCCGCTGGTTTTTGCCGATACACAGACCGGCGAACCCGGTTACTCCGCCACACTGTGGGAAACCGATTTCGTCTTCCGCAAGCTGCGCTGTGACATCGTCGCCAATGGCTGTGCCTACGCACCAAACGGCAGGCCGGCCGAGCGTGTGCCCGTCGGCATCAAGGTGGGCAATTGGTCGAAACTGTTCGAGGTCGTCGGCCACCGCGAGTGGCGCGCCATCGGGCCGGTGTTAACTTCCACCCCGCCGCAGCCCTTCCTGAAACTGCCCATCTCCTATGATGTTGCCTGGGGTGGCGTCGACAGGCTGGACCCGGAGGACAAGCTCCCCGCCAGCTATAAATACAATCCAGTTGGAACCGGCTGGTCGCGTACCAGGAACCAGCGCCTCATTCCCGGCCTGCGTCTACCGAACACGCAAGCTGTCGGCGAGGATATCCGCACCCCGTTTGGCGATTACAAACCGATGAGTTTCGGCCCGATGGGCCGCGGCTGGCCGGGCCGCATCGAATATGGCGGCACCTATGACGACAATTGGGCCAACAACATTTTCCCTTTTCTGCCGCCGGACTTCGACGAACGCTACTTCCAGATGGCTCCGCCCGACCAGCAGATCGATCCGCCGCGCGGCGGCGAGGAAGTTCAGCTTGTCAATTTGACACCTCTGGGGCGCGAACATTTTAGAATGCCAGCCACGGCCATCAAGGTTGCGATGTTCAAGGGCCACGCCAAGGCATTCGAGGCCGATATCCATCCGGACACTGTTTTATTCGACACCGAGAACCGTCGCTTTTCATTGGTCTGGCGTGTGTCACAACGTCTTCAGCGCACGATCCTCGACTTTACGGAATGCTGGGTCGGGCCGCCGACGCCAGGCATGCTCCACGCCAAAGTCGTCAAGAAGCCATATGTGCGTCCAATCGCGGAGCCGATTCAGCTGGAGGTCGAGGACGCATGACGGCTGCGCTCGATATCATAGCGACCGGTATGGTGACGGCTGTCGGTCTTGATGCACCGTCGTCTTGTGCGGCGCTCCGCGCGCGCTTGGACGGCTTCAAGGAGACGCCTTACGCCGATGGCGAAGGCGAATGGCTGCTTGGCGCCCCGGTCAGTATGCCGCGAAGATGGATCGGCCAAAAACGTATGATCCATATGGCAGCGGCTGCTATAAGCGAGATATGCACTGCGGTGCCAGAAGCACGCGAACGGACTCCGATGCTGTTGTGCCTTCCAGAGGCCCCACGGCCTAGTTCTTCCGTCCAGGATGCATCTGTGTTCTTGCGGAACGTGTGCGCAGCCCTCGATATGGACGTCGACCCACGGTCTCGCATCGTATCGCATGGCCGGCCATCCGGTCTGGTAGCACTTGAGCAGGCGCGCCGACTGCTGGCCGAAGGGGGAACGTCAGCAGTCATTGTCGCAGGGGTGGACAGCTATCTCACTCCCGAAGCGATAGGCTTCTATCTGGCGAACCGCCGCTTGCTTGCCACCAACAATCCGAACGGCTTTATTCCCGGCGAGGCTGCGGCCGCTGTTTTGTGCACCCGTACTGGTCATGGGCCCGTACTAAGACTGCACGGTCTCGGCCTCGCCCGGGAGAATGCATTCATCTACAACGAGGCCGACGAACCGCTGCGCGGCGACGGAATGACGACCGCCTATCGGCACGCGCTGAACGAAGCCGGCATTGAGATGAACCAATTGGGGTTCCGTATTTCGGACCTTATCGGCGAGCAGTACTGGTTCAAGCAAACGGCCCTGGCAAGCCTTCGGCTCGTGCGGGGTGCCCATGACTTTCAGGACCTGTGGTCGCCGGGCGAATCGCTTGGAAATATCGGGGCGGCGGCGGTGCCGGTGATGATCGGCATGGCCCTTGCGGCCGCAAGGAAGGGCTACGCGGCGGGTAATCCGGTACTGATCGAGGCCTCCGACGACTCCGGCGCCTGCGGCGCCGCTATCTTTGCTGCTAGGGCTGCATAGATGACAGTCTACGCCAATAGCCTTGAAGTCGCCTGCAAGGCGCAGGGTAACAAGGTCATAGCGGCCTTTCCTGATGTCTGCTTCACGCCGCCGGAGAATCCGGCAACACCCCCTGGCGTTCCGATTCCCTATCCTTCTTTCGGCTTCGACAGCGACACGGACAAAGGCACCAGCACTGTCAAGATCGGCGGTCAGACGATTACGCAGAAAAACAAGTCCTACTACACCAAGACGACCGGCACTGAGGCCGGCTGCGCGGCCAAGAAAGGCATCATCACATCGAAGAATACCGGCAAGGAATACGCCGTCGCTTGGTCGAGCAATGTCAAGGCCGATGGCGAACCCGTCAACCGAATGACGGACCTGTCGACCAACAATCATGCCTCTCCACAGGGAAATACGCTGACCTTTCCGAAACTGGCCACCGGCGCCGGAGTCATTTACAGCACGGAAAAATGCCTGATTGGCTCTTATGATGCGATCGCCGCGGTCTGCAACGACAACGGCGGCGAGGCACATCACATCGTCCCGGACAAGTGTTTCCGGACCGGCAGTCGGGCCGACGCCGATGTTGCATCCACGCGCATCGCCAACGCTCCGACGCTCGGAGAGGGGGTTTGCGTCTGTCTTAGCCCTGATGATCACGAACGGATTCATGAGGCCGACCGTGAAAAGATCGTTACGCTGGGCCGACCCGGTTTGGCCAAACTCAAGGGCACAAAACTAGCGGCTGCGAAAGCCAAGTTGAAAGCGCAAGGCAAGCTCGGCGTTGCGCCGATGAGCAAGATCACCGAGGCAACCATTTCATCTCTCGATGACCTCCAAGATCTCAATGCGAATTGCATCAAGAAGGCAAAGGAAGCGGTCGAGGCACAACAAAGCGCATTCGGGCCAGGCCAGAAGGGTCGAACCTCCAACCCGTTGCCCGGCAAGGAAGCCAAGAAGACGATGAAGCCGCCAAAGCCTAGAAAATAGACCGACAACAGCAGGAGAGCGCAGATGAAGATTCGAGCGTCGGGCTACATTGCCCCAGATCTTATCGCCGCGGTCCCGACCGAACTCGACGACGAGGATCCGTACTCGCGCTTTCTCATGTTTCAGGACACGACAGAACAACAGGTCGCTGATGTTGACATCCCCAGAACAGTCGTCTCGGTTTGCACCTACCCGTTCGAGAGCGATAATGAGAATGTGTTCGTCGCGCTAACCAATGAAGGCGACCTCTACTTTCTTACTGAGGACGTGGACTACGAAAAGATCCCCGGTGCCGGCGTCCTCAGCGAGGATGCCGAGGATCTTGGTTCGACGCTCGCCATTACCCATAATGCGGGCATCCTCTATGTGTGCGGCGACGGTTCCCAAGTCTATTTCAGGCCCAGGAAGGATGAATGGGTCCGGATTTGCGAGCGTGATGTCGATGGTATGGCAAACAATTTCTTCGAGGGCATCGCCGCGATTAGCCCGAAAAAACTGGCGGTCTGCGGATACACGCACAGCCGGCCCAAGCATGCGGCAAAAGGTTGCCTCTACTTTTACAACGATGGCATATGGAGCCCGGCAGAGCTCCCAAACAATCAGGCCTTGTACGACCTTGTTTTTGTAGACGCGTCGCGCCTTGTTGCTGTGGGCGGTGGCGGCACGATTGTTACGGGAACGGGACCGGGCACAATGGAAGACGCCTCCGTCGAAGGTTTGCTCGAGAAGTTCCTCCGTATCCGCTTCGACCGATCGAAACTCTATGTGCTGGGTAAGACAGCAATCTACATATTCGACGCGAAGCTGAATCTGTTGGAGACCTTGGCATTACCGTCCGAATATGGCAGTCCGAAGAACATCGAGGTGAAGAAAGGCATCATCTGGTACTTTGATCGCGAAGGTCTGGCTCGTCACGACGGCACAGCCTGGACTCTCATGCCTGTGCCTCCCGAACTCCTCAAAAGATCGTAGTAGCCCCAAAAAAGCTACAGTTCCGAAGTGCTAACGGTCGCCTCAAACTTTCCCAAGTTGACTTCGATAAAGCGCTGCACCTTGGCGAGATCAAGGTCTGTGATGCGGATCGGTTTTTGAGCGGAGAGCATCCGCACCACGAACAGCTCTCCCGCTTCCGGGAACTCTTCGAAGCGCTGTTGCGCGATCTTGCGACCGGTCTCACCCGCGACCCTGGCCCCATCGAGATGAGCTTCAAGGCGCTCTATCAACCTAGCAAGGCGCTCATCGTCCATATCCGGGTTTTCGCCCGGATGCAGCAGATGGTAATGGTAAACCGTCCACAGGAAGGCTGCCTGTTCCACATGCTGGCGCACGATCTCGCAAAGTATTGGCGCGGGCATCAGTTCAGGTTCCGGGCATCAGTTCAGGTTCACGGAGCCGCCGCGGATTCGATTGGTCGCGCTGGCGTGGCTGGTGACATAAGTTCCTCGGATGGTGATGTGGCCATCCTTCTCCATGATAATGACCGACTTGCCGCAGCGCAGTTCGATGCGCTCATTGCCGACAATATGGACCAATTCACCGTCGCGAACGACCTGCTTGGCGTCGGCTCGGCGTGAAGAATCCACAAGTTTGCCCACGATCAGTGGGCGCAAGGGATCGCCCTCCTGAAAGAGAAGCGCTACTTCAGCGCCGATCATACTGGCATCGAGTTTGGTCAGGCTCCGCGCGGCGACTGCCGTCTCGACAAGGTTTCCAGGAAAGACCACCAGCGGCGACGTGTCGTCAAATCCCAAGAAAATGCCTATCACGACACCATCGATGCGATCACGAACTTCAGTCATGCTTCATCCTTCAATTCTGGTGGATCTTGCTGCCCTTGAACTTGATGTCGCTGGATGCCTTGCCGCTGATTTTTCCCGAAGCATCAATGGAAATATCCTTGCCTTTGAGGTTGATCGTCCCATCCTTCTTCATGATGATCTCGGCACTTCCGCACTTCAGCGTGATCGAATCCTTCGCCTCAAGCGTATAATTCTTGCCTACATTGAAAGCAGAGTCGTCGGCGATCTGGACTAGGCTCTTTTTTCCAACTTTCAGCTCATGGGCGCCCGTTACCTGTGTACTGTCATCGGCGCCTATCTCTGTCTTGCGCGTCTTGGTGATCTCGGCCATCTGGGCGCCACCAATCTTAATGCCTTGGTCTGCGCCGATCTCGATACTCTGGCTGGCCGATATGTTCCAGCTGTCGCTCGCCCCGATCGAATGGCTCTGCGCCGCCCCAACAGTCACCGACCGTGTCGCACCGATCGTATTCGTTTGTGGGCCGCCTACGCTTCGGGTTTCAGAAGCACCCACAGAATCAATGCGCGCCGCACCCACTGTAACCGTCTGCACGATCGCCACCGTCTGCGTGTGATTGGCCCCGATCGTCTCAGTAGAGTTCGACCCAATACCGATCGTCTCGTTCGACCCCACCGTCAGCGACCTGTTCACCCCCACCGTCTCGGTGTCGTTGTTGCCGATATCCGTGGTCTGGTCGACTCCGACCTTGACCGTCTTGTTGTTGCCGACGTCCTCGTCGAGGTTGTGGCCGACGGAGTGGTTGGCGTCGTGGTCGATGCGGTCGGACTGGTCGTGCTGCACCAGCTTGGTGCGGTCGTTCTTGATCAGAAGGTTGTGGTCCTTCTGCGCCTGGAAATTGACCAGTTCGGAGCCGGCCTTGTCCTCGAACATCAGCTCGTTGTAACCGCCGCCGCCTTTCGAGGAGTCGGATTTCCAGCCGGATTGCGTGGCGTTGCCCGGCAGTCCGTAGGGCGGCATCTGCGAGGCGTTGTAGACGCGACCGGTGATGATCGGCAGATCGGGGTCGCCTTCGATGAAGTCGACGATCACCTCCTGGCCGATGCGCGGGATCTGAATAAAACCCCAGCCGCTGCCGGCCCAGGTCTGCGACACGCGCACGAAGCAGGAGCTGTTCTGGTCCTTCTTGCCGAGACGGTCCCAGTGGAACTGGACCTTCACCCGTGCATATTTGTCGGTGAATATTTCCTCGCCGGACGGACCGACCACCGTCGCCGTCTGCGGGCCGCGCATGATCGGCCGTGTCGTGACCCGCGGCGGGCGATAGGCCAAGGCGGTCGGCGCCACGCCGAGGATCACCTTGAAGTTCTCGCTTTCGACGTCGGCAAGGGCTCTGTAGCCGGGATCGAACAGCCTGTATTCGGCGCTGACCACCAGGTATTCCTGGTTCTGGTCTTCTCTTGGGAAGCCGTCCAGCTTGAACGTGCAGCCGGAATACAGGCCGCGCACGGTGCCGACTGCAGCGATGCGCTGGTGCACGGCCTGGATTTCCTCGCGCCGGATCGCAGCCAGGCTGTCGCCGCGGCCAACGTCGAGATGCGCGCCGGGCTGGCGGTAATTCTCGCCCGCGGCCAGCTTGTGACCGAACGGCTGGGCGGATTTGGCCATCAGGTCGGCGCCCGGCTTCTCGAAATCATAGTCGGTATGGACATAGGCGCCCGGCCGCACCGAGCTGCCTGGAATCCATTCGGTGATGTATTCGACATCGCGCCGGGAGCCCTGCCCTTCAAAGTGATAGGGCACCTTTTCATAGCCCGGCGCCGGCTTGAGCTTGTTCATGGCATCGGCGAGCACAAGCGTGTGCTTGCCCTCGTCGTGCTCGAAGAAATACAGGATGCCTTCGTGCTCGAGCAGCCGCTGCACGAAATCGAGATCGCTCTCGTCATACTGGACGCAATACTCACGCGGCGGATAAGAGCCTTGCAGGCGCTTCTCGAATTTTGCCGTGCTGTATTTCGAGAAAACCTCCTCGACGATTTCGATGACGCTCATGTTCTGGAAAATGCGGCAGTCGGTGGTGTTGCCGAGAAACCAGAGCCATGGCCTGATGACGGCTTCGTAGTAAGCCAGACGGTCCTCGATCCGGGTCAGCCGAAACTCGGAGACGAGGCCGCTGAACCAGCGTTTGGGATCGGATTCACCTTCGATCGAAACCGCACCGCCCAGCATCTTCAGCGGATCGACGTCGGGGCTGCTGCTGACGAACCCGACCGTATAGGCCAGACAACGACTGATCTCATCGCGCCCGACAAGATGCGTGAAGGTCAACAGGTCAGCGCCAACCGGCGTCTGCACAACCGTGGCACGTTCGTTCGGCATGGGTCGTGCCCCCTCCCGCCGCTCGTTTCTGCCTGAGCCTAGCACATGTCTTGCACCGACCAAAGGGGACCCTTGGTGGCTACAGCGTGGTCGCCTGTGGAATCATCGACTGGAACGCTTCTGTGCCGCCGCTCAGAAATTGCTGGTATAATGGTATGTCCTGGGTGAGTTTTCCCGACAGGATCGACGGCGATTTTTGAATGTTCATCAGGCTGCAGATCAACAATGTCGTCTCGCTGCCCGCCGGTATGTCGACCGGCTATTCCGCTCGTGATCGCAGCTTTGAAATCGGCCGCGAGGCCTGTGACTGGACCTTGCCCGATCCCGACAAGTTCATCTCCGCCAGACACTGCGAAGTGCGTTACCAGGCAGGCGCGTTCTGGCTGCACGACATCTCGCGCAACGGCACCTTCATCAACGGATCGACGCAGCGCATGGCCGGCCCTCACCGGCTCGGTCAAGGCGACCGGTTGCTGATCGGCCGCTATGTCGTCCTGGTTTCGATTGATGACGAGCACGCCGCGACAGGCCAGCCTCGAAGCAGCCACGGTTCGACGCAGCGACAAATGCCTGTTGCAACCGGCCGGCCGCTGGATTTCGCAGATCAGCCTTTCTTCGATCCGGCGGAGCAACGGCCCGGGCAGAGAGCACCGGTGGCTTCGCCGCCCGCGCCTCTCCCTTCGACAAGAGACGAGGTGCTGCGGGACATCGCGATCGCAGCCGGCATCTCGCCGGAATTGCTTCAATCGCGTGATCCGCATGAAGCGGCTGCCGAAATCGGCGCGGTGCTGCGGACCGTTGTCGAGGAGCTAGCCCAGCTGCTGAAGGCACGTGCGGCTGCGAAAACACTGGCCAAGAGCACACAACGGACGATGATCAGTGCTGCCGACAACAATCCCCTAAAGTTCGTCCCGGGAACCGACGACATCCTCGAAATCATGTTTGCGCGGCGCAGATCCGGTTATCTTGATGCCAGGCACAGTATCGAAGACGCGTTCCGCGATCTCAAGACGCACGAGTTCGCCACCTATGCAGCCATGCAAGCTGCGCTCTCGCGGCTGCTTGACGATCTGTCGCCTGAGGCGATCAGCAAAAAACTCCCGCCGACGTCGTTCACCTCGAAGAAGGGCCTGGCCTGGGACGCCTTCGTCGCCAAATGGCGGACCATGGAGGAAGCACACGAAAACGGAATGCTGGACATATTCCTGGCCTATTTCAGCGAAGCCTATGCCAAAGCCGACAAGCAAAAGTAGACCGGGAGGACTGAAGCTTTGCTGCGCTGACCTTCGGCTGCGGCGCGGATCAAGCACCAACTGGAATGTATCAGGGCGTCGTTGGCGAACCCAAAGATGCGGCGCTGTCGTTGGCGAAGAAAAATCCTTTCGCAGCGCTGCATCCGGTTCCAATCGACCGTTTCTAAGCTTACGATCATTTTCGACAGTTCGCCAGCGGGTAAGGCTGATTGACCTGGGGGTCTGCGGCACATGTCATGTTACGGCGGGTTAGAAAGATATAGCCGACCTTCCTCCAGACACTGCCGTCGCCAGCAGCGCCTGCAGCTGCTGCGCCTGCAGTTCTTGCGCCTGGTCGGGGACCGTCTTGCCCTGATGTGGCGCACACGCGGCGCGGACGCGTGGACGGACGATTGGCGATGAGCTCGAAGGACGATCCGTTCGGCCCAGCGGGCAAGACCGTTATTCGCGCACCGCGCCGCGCCGAGAAATCAGCGCCGGCTCCTCACAGACCTGTTCCCGACGACGGGCAGCCCGGTCCCTCGCCGGTCAAGGATTCAACGGTATTCGATCCCGGTGTCGGTCAGCATGCACCGCCGGGCTGGGCCTCCGGAACCGTGATTTATCAGGCTGCGGACCCCGGCGCAGCGGCGGCAGCCGGCTCCTTTGCGGCGGCGCCGGGCATTCAGCAGGATATCCTCCTGCAAGCCACGGACGGCGTCAAATATTCCGCAGCCAATCCGATCCTCGCCGCGGCCGCTCCTTTGCTGATGCTGTTTGGCCAACTCAGGCTTATGCCTGTCGAAAGACAGGCGGAGCAACTGGCGGAACATGTCGCCGAGGCGATCGAAAAATTCGATCGGACAATGGAGAAAGCCGGTGTTCCCGAAGAAGATGCACGGATCGCAAAATTTGTTCTCTGCGAAACCGCTGACGACCTCATCGGCAACCTGCCTTGGCCCCAGACAGACACCTGGGCACAGCACAGCATGCTGTCACAGTTCTTCCACGTCGTGCCCACCGGCTCGGGTTTCTACCAAGCGCTGAACCAGATACTGGCCGCGCCGGAGGCACACTATGATTTGCTTGAACTGATGCATGCCTGCCTGTCGCTGGGGTTCGAAGGCCAGTATCGAGGCCTTGCGCGCGAGGACAACAATCTCGAACGCGTTCGACGCGACGTCTACGAGACGCTTCGTTATTTTAGGGCGCGCGCCGACGACGACATCTCGCCGCACTGGCAAAGCCTGGCGGTGTCCAGCCCAAAATCGTCGGCCCGGTTGCCGCTCTGGGTGATTGCGGCCGCAGCGTCTGCGCTGCTGACGGCGGCATTCTTCGCATTGCGGGTCTTCATCACCAATGAGGGCGATGCCCTTGCCGGCAGGCTGCTGGCGCTCGATCCGTCGACGCCGATCGCCATAGAACGCGCCACCGTGGCGCCGTCGGCTGCGCCGGTGAAGGTCGCTCCGCCTGTCGCCCCTACCCGCTCCCAGATCGATCGCATCCATGCCGCACTGGCCAAGACCATCGCGCGCGGCGGGCTGAGCGTCGGCACGCAGGGCAGGTTCATCATCGTGGAGATCAACAATGTCCTGCTGTTCCCGTCCGGCAGGGCGGAGATAAAACCGGAGTTTGCAGCAATCGCCGCGGACATTGCCGCCGCACTGGAACCGGAGCCCGGACCGATCATGATCGTCGGCCACACGGACAATGTGAAGCCGCGAAAATCGAGCCCGTTCAAATCCAACTTCGACCTTTCCATCGCCCGGGCGAAGGCCGTCGCAGGGATGATGGCGCCACGCTTCAGCAGACCTTCCCGGATCACCGTCGACGGCAAGGGTGAAGACGAGCCGATCGCCGACAATGCGACGCCGGAAGGCCGCGCCCAGAATCGCCGTGTCGACTTGATGATCCCCAAGGAGGAAACACTGTGAGCACGGCCATTTGGAAGCGCCGATGACGCGCTGGCTGCTGCGGATATTCAGTGCGATCGCGCTGGCCGGTTTCGCGGCAGCCGTCTGGTTTGCCGGACCATTGATCCGCTTTGCCGACACTCGTCCGCTGGCGCCCGTCTGGCTGCGCGTGACGATCATCGGCGTGATCGTTGCGATCGCGACGCTGTTCTATGGAGTGCGTTTCTGGCAAAAGCGAAAGGCGCAAAAGGCGCTCGAGACGATAGTCGCCCGCAATGACGACAGGGATGACGACTCGCAGGTGCTCGAGGCTCGTATGAATGAAGCCATCGCTGCGCTCAAGCGGTCGAGCGGCAAGCGCAATTTCCTCTACGAAGTTCCCTGGTACGTCGTCATCGGCCCGCCCGGTGCCGGCAAGACAACGGCGTTGGTCAATTCGGGTCTGAATTTTCCGCTTGCCGGTTCGGGGAACGCCCAGCCGGTGGCCGGCGTCGGCGGCACACGATCCTGCGACTGGTGGTTCACCGATCAGGCGGTGCTGATCGACACCGCCGGACGCTACACGACGCAGGATTCAAATGCGCAGAGCGACAAGAAGAGCTGGCTCGCCTTCTTGTCGCTGCTCAAGCGACACCGCACAAGGCAACCAATAAACGGGGTTATCCTGGCCATCAGCCTTGCCGATCTCATCAGCCTCGATGATCGGCAGCTTGACGTCCATGTCGTTGAAATACGCAGCCGTCTGCGCGAAATTCACGAAACACTGAAAATCCAGTTCCCGGTGTACCTGCTCTTCACCAAGGCCGACCTTGTCTCCGGATTCATGGATTATTTTGGCGGTTTCGACGAGCAGCGCCGCCGAAAAGTGTGGGGCGCGACATTCCAGACCGCCGATCGCAGCAAGAACATGGCCGGTGAGGCACCGGCCGAATTCGACGCATTGGCAAAGCGCCTGGCAGAGGAGATGGCCGACCGCCTGCAGGAAGAGGCCGATCCGGTCGCGCGCATAGCCATCTTTGGCTTTCCAGCTCAATTTGACGCGCTAAAAAGCCGTATTGCCAGTTTCGTCGCCAGCATATTCGATCCGGCCCGCAGCCAGGTGAATGTCAGCCTGCGTGGCCTCTATTTTTCGTCAGGCACCCAGGAGGGCACGCCGATCGACCAGGTGCTGGGCGCAATCGGCCGCAGTTTCGGCAGCGCTTCTCGCGCCCATCTTTCCGGCACCGGCAAAAGCTTCTTCTTGCATGATCTTCTGACCGGCGTCATTTTCGCGGAATCCGGCTGGGTTTCATACGACAAATCGGCTGAAAGGCGTGCAGCGATCGCCAGGTATGGCGGCCTTGGCGCAATAGCATTGATGGCTGCCGCGGCTCTGGGCACCCTGGCCCTGAGTTTTTCAGCCAACAGGTCGCTGATCGCTTCTACCACGCAAGCTGCAAGTCAGTATCGCGAGACGGCAGACCCGCTCCTCAAAAGCACGACGGTCGCCGACGTCGACCTTGAAAACGTCATCGGCCCGCTCGACCAATTGCGTGAACTGCCGGCCGGGTTCGACAGCAGTGACTTGCCGACCCCGATCCAGGAGACGTTCGGCTTCAGTCAGCGGGAAAGACTGCTTTCGGCATCAAAGACAGCTTACCGGCAGGCGCTGGAGCGCATGTTCCGCTGGCGCCTGCTGCTTCAGGCCGAACGGACGATCCAGGCTAGGATGGCTGATCCCACCGCGCTCTACGAACCGCTGAAGATCTACATGATGCTTGGCGGCAAGGCGCCCAGGGTCGACGACGAGTTGATCGTGTCCTGGATGCGGCAGGACTGGGAGCAGAACCGGTATCCGGGTGAAAACAACCGCGAGGGACGGACGCAACTCGAAAAGCATCTGCGAGCCATGCTTGCGCTGGACGACGCCTATGATCCGGTCTTCGAACTCAACCAGCCACTGGTCGAAGCCGCTCAACGCTCGCTCGGACGCATGAGCCTTGCCGATCGTGCCTCTGCCCTGGTGCAGTCGGCGGTATACGCCGCAGCGCTGGATGATTTTTCCGTCTCCGTCAAAGGCGGCCCGGAAGCGCAGCTGTTGTTCGAGCGTGTCGATGGCGGCGATCTGTCAGGCCTTCGCGTTCCCGGTATCTACACCTATAGCGGCTTCAACAACTTCTATCTCGGACAACTCTCGCGCATTGCGCAGATGCTTGTCGACGACCAGTGGGTTCTCGGCGGCGGTGGCGAGCAAGGTGGCATCGACCAGGAGTTGCCAAAACTCGGTCCCGAACTTGTCGAGCGCTATGGGCGGGAGTTCGCCGCGGCGTGGAACGGCGTTCTCGACAGACTGAAGTTCAAGGCAATGCTGAAGGACAAGCCGAACTATATCGCGCTCTCCGCCGCCGCGTCACCAAGCTCGCCAATCGACCAGCTTTTTACGGCGATAGCCGACGAAACAGCGCTGACGCGAGACGCTGGTTCCAACGAAGAGTCCGGCTCCGAGGCCGAAGCCGGCATGCGTCAAAACCAGCCGCAAGACGCTGCAGATATCGCCAGCGGATTGGCCCGCATCGGCATTCAAATCGCCGGCGGCAAATCGCAAAGCCGGGCCGGCACAGGGTCCGCTCGCGGGCAAAACCAGGATCCCGGGGCGAACATCGAAGCGCAATTCCGATCATTTCAGGCTTTGGTGAACGGTCCCGCTGGACGCCGCCCAATCGATGCGCTGACCCAGAATTTCCGCGACATCCATCAAAGCCTGCAATTGGCGGCCGATGTCCCTTCGCAAACGGAACGCGCCAACATGAATCTGCAGCTGCAGATATCCACCCTTCGCGCCAATGTCTCGCGGCTGCCCAAGCAACTCGCCCGAATGGTCACTGCGACCGCCGACGAGCTTGACGGCAACGTCGCAGAAACCTCGCTGACGAATTTGAACCAGATGCTCGACGAGAAGGTCACGCGCGCCTGCGAGGAGATGGTCGAGGGCCGTTATCCCTTCGCCAGCGATGGCCCCGAGGATATTGCGATGGCGGATTTCGCCAAACTGTTCGCTCCAGGCGGCCTGATGGACCGGTTCTTCGCACAGAATCTGGCATCGCTGATCGACATGACCGGCCAGGACTGGAACTGGAAGCAGGATGCGCGTTTCGGGCGCGACCTGTCGAAGTCGACCTTGAAAAACTTCCAGCTGGCGGCGGAAATCCGCAACGCCTTCTTTCCTTCAGGGGGTTCGGTGCCGTCGGTCAGTGTCACCTTTACGCCGTTTTCACTGCATGGTGATGCCGATACGGCGGTACTCGACGTCGATGGCCAGATCGTCCAAAGCAGCCAGGCGGGCAACGCGCCAAGCACCGTGACCTGGCCGAGCGGCATGGCTTCCGCGTCGGCGAGCCTGAGCCTCATTCCGGAAATGCCGGGCCGTGAGTCCGCGATCAAGTTCGACGGTCCGTGGGGACTGAAGCGCCTGCTGGACAGGGCCGATATCACCAGCACCGGCGGCAACACGCAAGCCCGCTTCGTAATCGGCGGACGCGATGTCGCCTATACGGTCCAGGCCAGTTCGGACCAAATCCCTCTCTTCCTTCCTGCGCTTTCCGGGTTCAGCTGTCCAAAGGCGTTTTGAGATGACCTTTGAATTTTCCAAATGCGGTGCGGCTGTCATCGGCAACAGATGGGCGGACGTTTATTTCGATACTCTAACGTTCGAGCCTGTGGCAAACTGGCGCGAGCGAGCGCCTGACAGTGCGCCGCAGAGGACGCTTGAGAAGCGCTTGGTGGCAAAGTGAACAATGTCGCCCTCCCCTTTGAAAGCTTCGGCGTCAGCCACAGAGGCTGTGTCCGCGAGCTCAACGAAGACAGCTATCTGGTCGAGCCGGAAACCGGCCTGTGGGTGGTGGCCGATGGAATGGGTGGACATGATGCCGGGGAAGTCGCTTCGGCCAGCATTGTCGATCATCTGGCAACGATCGGCATTGCAAGCTCTGCACCGGATCTGCGCGCGCGTTTCGAGGACCGGCTGAGCCGGGCCAACGCCGAAATTCGCAGGATATCGCAATCCCGCGGCGTAACCATCGGCTCCACTGTCGCCGCCCTGCTGGCGATGGACGGGCGGTTTGCCTGCCTGTGGGCAGGCGACAGTCGCGTCTACCTGATCCGCAACGGCTCGATCTCGCAGATTTCGAGAGACCATACCGAAGTCCAGGAACTTCTCGACAAGGGCATGATCAGCGCGGCCGAAGCGCTCGCCTGGCCGCGCCGCAACGTTATCACGCATGCGGTCGGCGTCAGCGACGAGATCGTCATTGATTTCCAGCAAGGCGAAATCATGCCGGGCGACATATTTGTGTTGAGCACCGACGGGCTGACAGCGCATGTCACAGATGCCGAGATCGAGGCGGCGGCGGTGTCGGCGACACCTCAGACGGCATGCGAAAACCTGCTGCAAATGGTGCTGGCGCGTGGGGGAACGGACAATGTCACGATCGTGCTCGTGAAGATCGGAGACGGGCGCAATGGGGCCTATCCCGGTCCTTCCAGAGCGGAAGGTCGAGGCTGATGAGCGCCGACGACAAGACGCGGATATCGCCTGACGTGGCCACCACAGCTGTCGGCACGCAACTCAGCGGCATCTATGAACTGGACGAGCGGATCGCATTCGGTGGCATGGGCGAAGTCTACCGTGGCCACAACATCCAGACCGGCGACCACGTCGCGATCAAGATTGTGTTGCCCGAGTTCGCCCGTGACCAGACGATCCTGTCGCTGTTTCGCAAGGAAGCGTCGATCCTCAATCACCTGTCGCACGACGCGGTCGTGCGATATCACGTCTTCACGATCGACCCCGGCATCGGTCGCCCCTACCTTGCCATGGAATTCGTCGACGGCCAATCGCTGTTCGATATCATGCGACGTGGCCCGATGCCGACGGAAGACGTGCGCAAGCTCTGCCATCGCCTGGCTTCCGGCTTGAGCGCCGTGCATCAGGCGGGAGCGATACACCGCGACCTCTCCCCCGATAACATCATCCTGCCGGGAGGCCGGGTCGATCGCGCAAAGATCATCGATTTTGGCATCGCGCGGTCGGCGACCGTCGGCGGAGAGACGCTAATCGGCGGAAAGTTCGCGGGGAAATACAACTACGTTTCTCCAGAGCAACTCGGGCTGTACGGCGGCGATGTCAGCGAGCAATCCGACATCTACAGCCTGGGCCTGGTGCTGGCTGCTGCTCTGCGCGGGAAACCGATCGACATGAGCGGCTCCCAGTTCGAGATCGTGGAAAAACGCCGAACCGTTCCGGACCTGTCCGACATCGACGCCGATTTTCGTGGAATTGTCGAGGCCATGCTGCAGCCGGATCCACAAGACCGGCCGATCAGCATGGCCGATATCGCCAGGGCGACACGTGACGACACGGACGAGGAGACAAGGCCGCCAACGTCGATCACACCGCGCGACCGGACGCCGCGAACGGGGGGAACCGCCGCGCCTGGCCCCAAGCTTCCCGGTCCCAGGCTTGCCGGTCCCAAGATGGAAAGTCAGCCTCCGGCGGCTGCCGGTGAGCAGCGCTTCGTCCCGCATGTCCGGCCCGCGCTTCTGTCCGAGCCAAGGCCTTCGCCAGTTGCCGGTCCTGCTCGCGCGGCGTTGCCAAAGGTCCCTGCAAAGTCCGCCAGGACCCGATCGATCGCGATCGCTGCCCTGGCGACATTGGCTGTCGCGTCGGGTGCAGGCGTTTATCTCAGCGGCGTGATGACGCCTTCCACGCCGACCGCCGGCGATACATCGTTCTTGTCGCCAAAAATATCAAAACCGGCCCCGACGGACAGCGCTGCAAATTCGCCGGGCGATGAGCCGGCAAAGGCAGTTCTACCCGATCAGTCACAAACAGAAGCCAGTGCACCGCCAGCCGAAAGTCAGGCAGGTGCCGCGGCGGATCAAAAGTTGGAGCCGGCACGGCCCGCCGAAGTCCTCTCACCATCCGAGGAAACCCCGGAGCGGTTGGCATCGGAAGAAAGCTCGGAGCCGGCGGCATCCGCGGAAACCTCGGAGCCGGCAGCAGCCGAAGCGCAGTTGCCAGCTGAAAATCGGGCAGATGCCGCGGCGGATCAAAGGCTGGAGCCGACGCGGCCCGCCGAAGTCCTCTCGCCAACCGAGGAAACCCAGGAGCAGGCGGCAGCCGATGACACCTCGGAGCCGGCGGTAGCCGAGGCGCCATCGCCGGCTGAAAATCGGGCGGATGCGGCGGCCGATCAAAAGTTGGAGCCGACACGGCCCGCCGAAGTCCTTTCGCCAGCCGAGGAACCCCCCGAGCCGGTTCCGCCGCGCATCCAGGTCGCGCCCATGCCGCCGGCCGACAAGGCTTCGCCCCCAGCGGTCCAGCCCGAAATGACGGAGAGCCGGAAGCCCGATCAGCCGGCCAGCCAGCCGGCACGACCCAAGGTGGCCGGGCGGGTGCCCGAACCCGCGGCAAGCCAGACAGACGATGCGAGCGCAAAACGGCAGCGGTACGAGCCGGCGCCAGGCAAACAGCCGGGCGAAGCCACTGTTGCCTTGAACGTGCCGAAACCGGACCTGGGTCTGCCGCCGAAAAATGCCCTCGACCACGCTGCGCAACGGGTCTCCTGGGTGCGGGACTTCAACGGCGGCGACTGTTTCTATGCGACGTTGACGTCGGCAACCGAGACCGCTGTCGCGATCGAAGGATTGGGCACGGAGGTCCAGCCGTTCGAACGAATGCTGTCCGACTTCCAGGCAAGATTCCGTGTCGAACCGGACATCAGTGTCCGCCTCATCGAGCCGGCTCAATGCGAAGTCACCAACTTTCTGCGCTTTCTGGACCAGATGCCGGCTGACAAGCCGCAGCTTGTTCTCGATCGAACGACGGTGCCGAGCGGCTCGCCGATCGGCGGCTCGCTGGTGACGCATGGCGGCCTCATTTCCAGCGTGCTGCTGATCGACCACAGGGGCATGGCATTCAGCCTCGACGATCGTATCCTGGCGCAAGCGGACAAGGCCACCTTCAACATTCCGATCGATCTCGGCGCAGCCGACAAGGCGGCCGGCAAGGTCGTGCCGCAGATCATAATGGTGATCACGGGTCCACAGGATATTCACGCTGCGGCGTTCTCCGCGCCGACACCAGCCGCGCTGCTGCTGCCCAAGATTCTCGACGAGATCGACGCCAACCGAGCTGAGTTCTCCGCAACGGCAAAGTACTTCCGGCTCGGCGGGTAGCATGGACGCCGATGGACCACCGCAGCTCGCGCTTTTCCTTCCTGACCGCTGTGCCGCCCAACAATCAGCGTGACCGGCTTCGCGGCCTGCTTGGCCTGAGAGGCGGTATCAGACTTGCGGTGATGTTGGGCGCGACATTGCTGGCTCTCCTGTCGTCCCACGAAGCGCGCGCCGAATTCACCGTCTGCAATCAGACGCTCGACGTCGTCAATCTCGCTGTCGGCCAAAAGGTCGACAATGCGGACCAGACCGATGGCTGGTGGACCATCGGCGCAAATCAGTGCGTGAACGTCATCCGCGAGGAACTCACCAACCGCTACATCTACATCTATGCGACGGACGTTTTTGGCCATGCGACCCTGACCGGGTCGACCGAAATGTGCATCGACCGGCGGCGTTTCTCGATACGCGGCATCGACGAATGCTGGCAGCGCGGCCATATCGCCGCACGATTTCTCGAAGTCGATACGCTTGAACAGGCGCGGTGGACCTTCTTTCTGACCGGAAGCAATCCGTGACGCACAGTATCGACACAAGCTTCAGGTTGAAAAAGCAGGCGCGCGCCGCCCTGCGCAGACGCAGGCTCTGGCGCAGGCTGCTGGCCGGTCTTGCTGTGGTTGTCCTGTTGTCGATCGCTGCCGGCTTCTATTTCACCGCGGATTATTGGTCGTTTGGCGACGAAGATGAGGAGTTGCACGCCGTCGAGGGAACCGACGATGTGCCGGCCGACGCATCTGTCTATGTGCCTGCCATCATCGATCTCGCAGGCGACCCGATGTGGATCACCCTTGCGCCCGACACCGGCGGCACAACAAAAAGCCAAGTGACCCCGCGCCCAGCAGAACTCGATCAGGCCGGCGTTTCTCCTCAGATCGAAATCCTGTCCGACGTGATGCTTAGCGCCAGCGAAAAGTTCATGACGACGATACCGTCGACGCAAGAAGATTTCGCATTCTTCCAGGCGCAGCGACAGACCGCGCCGGCGCCATCCAAAGAGCTGCAAAACGATGTTCAGCCACCGCCCGTTCCAAACGAGGCTCCGGTTGCTTCGGACCCGCAGGGGGATGATGCCGAAGCAGGTTGGGGCGAAACAATCGGTTCAGGCGAGGCAGCCCTTCCCGCGTTCCAGAAAACCCAGATCGAAAACAACACCAGCGTTGCAAACGTCGTCAGTGAACATCAGAGATACCAGGCTACCGAGGACATTTTCGTAAAGATTCTCAACGACCGCAGCCTGGACAGCGTTGCGCTCGATGCGAATTTCTCCGCCGAGGATGCCAGGCTGGCAGGCGAAGCCCTGAAGGCGCTTTTCAATCGGGAGAGCCTTGAGCTAGGTCATGTCGTCGCCATGCGCGGTTTCAGGCCGACGCGCGAGACGACAACCATGTCCCTCATGCAGGTTTCGATCTACGCCAAGAATGTATTTGTCGGCACGCTGACGCGCAATGCCGCTGGTGTGTTTGTGTCTGGTGTCGACCCTTGGGTGCGCGAAGACCTGTTCAACTACTCGGGTGCACAGGCGCAAGGCACGCACAAAAGGCAATACCGGCTGCTCGACGCGATCTATTCGACAGCAGCGCGCAACAAAGTTCCGACCGGCGTGATCGGAGAAGCGATCATGTATCTGTCGCGAGGACAGGATCTGGATGCCTTCGCCAGCGAAGACCAGCGTCTGGTCCTGATCTATTCGCAAAAGCCGCGTGGCAAGGAAGAGACGGCCGGACGGGTGCTGTATGTTGGCGTCCAGGGCAGCGAAAAAAGCCTTGACTGTTTCGTGTTCCAGCAGACCGACGGGCAGTTTGCATGCGTCAGCGGCGACGATCAGGTTCGCTCGCTGACAGTCGCCAACGGCATGGTCACCCCGGTCAACGGGGTCATGACCTCCACTTTCGGCCCACGCAAGCACCCAATCCTCGGAACCGTCCGTATCCACAAGGGCGTGGATTGGGCGGCGCCGCTGGGCACGCCAATAGCCGCCGCCTTCGACGGCGAAATCGTCTTTCAGGGCGATGGAAGCGGGTACGGCAATCTGGTGAAGATTTCGCACGGGGACGGCAGCGAGACGCGCTATGCGCATATGCAGAAGTTCGCGGACAAGGCCGGTGTCGGCGCGAAGGTGAAGGCAGGCGATATCATTGGCTATATCGGCACCACCGGTCTTTCGACCGGGCCGCACCTGCATTTCGAACTCTATCGCAATGGGCAGGCGATCGATCCGCTGGGCACGGTCACGGCAATCGCGACGGATGCTTCCGCTGTCGAAACGCTGACCGAGCGTATCGTTCAAGTCGAAAGTGGCGGCAAAGCCCGCGCCAAGAACCCACTTTCTTCGGCGACCGGCGCCGGTCAGTTCATAACCAAGACGTGGATCCGGATGATGAACACCTACCGCCCGGAACTGGCGCGGACACTGTCAACCGCCGACCTGCTCGCTCTGCGTTTTGACGCCACCATCTCGCGCGAGATGGTCAGCAATCTGGCGCGCGAAGGCGAAGCCTATCTTCGGGCACGCGGCCACCAGATCACAGCCGGCCGACTTTATCTCTGTCATTTCCTGGGGATGGAAGGCGCCCATCAAGTGTTGTCGTCGCCGGGCTCGGCGCAATTGAGCGCCGTGCTCGGATCGGCCGTCATTCAAGCCAACCCGTTTCTCACCGGCAAGTCCGCCAGCTATGTCGTGAGCTGGGCCGAAAGGAAAATGGGGCGGAAGCTGAGCCCGGCGATGGTTGAGGTGAGCCAACAGACAACGACAACCACGGAAGTCCGGCAGACATCGCCCGAGTTCGAAAAATACAAGCAGGCGATCACGGCTCTCATAAGCTCGATGCATAATACCCTTTGAACCTGCTTCTCGAGGCGTGCGAGTTTGCCGTTAGTCCATTGGTGTTCCTGCTGCCAACTTTTTTCGCGCCTTTGTGAACCAAAACTGTGGTCGAGATCACATACGCCCAGGAGCCATTTTGGCATGCGCAGAGATCGATAGTGCGCCCTGGCGGGGCGGAGGGCTGGACCATGAAAGCATTTGCCATCTTTCTGAGCGGGTTTGTCCTGTTTGTCACCACATCGCTTGGAGCCGAGGCTGCCGCGCCTGATGCCAAACGCGTGGCACTGGTCATCGGCAACAGTAAATATGCCCATGCCGTTGCCTTGCCCAATCCCGCCAACGATGCGCACCTCATCGCATCCACGCTACGCAATGCCGGCTTCCAGGTGATCGAGGGGCTCGATCAAGACAATGCAGGCATGCACAGCCTCATCAGTCGGTTTACCGAGCAATCCTACGATGCCGAGCTCGCCGTCATTTTCTATGCCGGCCACGGCATGCAGGTCGACGGCAAGAATTTCTTGATTCCGGTAGACGGCGAACTGACATCGCCCGCTCATCTCAAGACCCGCACCGTTCAGATCGACGACTTCATGGCGGCGTTACCAGCCGAGCCGGCGATCGGCGTCATCATCCTCGATGCCTGCCGCGACAATCCATTGGCAAGGACGCTGGCCGCCTGGATGCCGAAGAGCCGTTCCGCCTCGTTTGGCTCCGGACTGGCACCGATTGAAGCAAAATCGGACGGCGTTGGAACCGGCGGAATCTTGATTGCGTATGCAACCGACCCCGGCGCCATCGCTTTCGACGGCAACGGCGTAAACAGTCCCTACTCCGCGGCGCTCGCCAGGCACCTGACTGAACCCGGCGTTGAAATCCAGAGCGCGCTGACGCGTGTGCGCGGCCAGGTGACCGAAACGACACAAGGTCGCCAAAGACCTTGGCACAACGCATCACTGGGACGCGAGGTCTTCCTGGGACAGTTCAAAGCGGAAGCGGCGCCTGCCACAAAACCGATCGCTGGTGCGTCCGGCGCGATGAGGGCTGCTGCCCCGGTGACCAACGAGCCTCCTTCCTGGGAGGTTGAGCAGCGTCTGTGGGACGAAGCTTCCAAGCGCAGTTCCATTCCGTTCTACGAAGCCTATCTTGAACAGTTTCCGAGCGGCCGCTTCGCCACGGTGGCACGGCTGAACATCGACCAGTTGAACGAACCGAGGGCCGAAGATCGGCAGGTTGCGGCAGTCGAAGAGGACGAGGCCAACGCAATTTCCGGCTCAGCCGTTCGCACCTCGGTTGGAGTTTCGGACGAGGTGAAGCAGGCCCTGGGCACCGAGTTGACGGAAAGCGCGATCGGTCTCGATCGCCAGGGCCGTATCGATCTGCAGTTGCGCATCGAAGCCTTGGGCAACGAGCTTGGCCGTATCGACGGAAACATAGGCCCAAAGACCCGCCAGGCGATCGGCATCTGGCAAGCGAAGAACGGCCTGCCGCAGACGACCTTTTTGACACGCGAGCAACTGACGTTCCTGGTGATCCAGACGGATCCAATGATGGAATCGGTGCGCGCCAGATACGCTGCCGATCTGGCTCGAGCACAGCCGAAAAAACAGGTGCAGCAGGCCCGCACAAAAAAGCCGGTGGCACAGAAGGCCCGCACACAAAAGCCGGTGGTGGCACGGAAGCCCCGTAGGCAGCAGGTCGTGGTTCGACGGGATGTTCCGCCGCCGGACAACAACGACTTCCTGACCAAGGCGCTGATTTTCGGCACCGGTGTGGCCGTGGGTGGCGTGCTCAACTACAACTGACGAGCCGGTTTCAGGCGTGTCGACGTGGTCCGTGCCTCGGTGGTCGGAGCCGCCCTACTCAGTCCTTATCCGCATTTCCACCCGGCGGTTTACCGGATCGAATGGATTGGGGTTGCGCGGGTTGGCTTCGCCCAGGCCTGTCGCTTTGATGCGGGCAGGATCGACGCCGTTGGAGGTGAGGAAGGTTGTTACGGATCTGGCTCTGCGTTCCGAAAGTCCCTCGTTGTAGTCAGCCGAGCCGGATGCATCAGTATGACCCTCGACAACGAAGTTCAAAGTGCTCAGTCGGCTGTCCTTCAACGCCTTGGCGAACTCGTCCAGTTCAGCACGCGCAGTCGCATCGAGTTCCGCAGAATCAAGGCCGAAATTGATCAGCATGTCGAGGCTGGTTTTTTCGGCCGGCGCTGCTTTGGTCTTGCTGTTGCACTCTTCTTCGGTGCCGACGCAAATTCCACGCGGCGGGCCGAGCTCGCTCGCCGCGTCAAAAAACTTCACGATGTCTTCTGATTTCTGAAGCGGATCAGCAAAAGCGTGGGTCGAAAAAAACGCGACCGTAAACACGAAGGCTAAACTGCCCAACCGCATAACGGATACTCCTGTCTTGAGCATCGATTTCATCGACTGCGGACAATACCAAATTCCGAAGCGGTTGTCTGTCAATAAACGTCAAGCATACGAGTGGTGGAGGGCAGTTGCATCTTGCCAGGGACTGGAGGCTTGACCCGCCCCGTCCAGGGCTTCAGTGTCGATTGTTCCCTGGGGAAAGCGTGGCGCCATGGCCAATGAGCTTCGATTCAAAACGGCACGGGACCTTTTCATGGCCTGCCCCGCTGTTTCCAGGGACATGGTGGCACTTCCGACCGAACAGCCTTCAATCGAATTTTGCCGCGCCCTGCTGGCCGGGCGGGTGCCCGAGGAGGCGATTACGTTCTGTGCCTATCTGCTTCCCGAGCGGGCTGCGGTGTGGTGGGCACATGAATGCCTGAGCCACCTCACCGTTCTGCTCGACAGCAGGGATCAGGAATTGCTCGCGGTTGTTCGTGACTGGGTCAGCGAACCGGAGAGCCCTCACCATCGCCCAGAAGTGAGCGAGGCTGCGGCAATGCCGCCAACAACGCCGGCCGCCTGGATTGCCCTGGCTGCAGGACGGCATGGCAACGGTTCAGCTATGGCGGCGCCAGCGCTATCGGCCTTGCCGCCAGCCGCCCGCGCCGTGAGTGCGGGGGTTCTGGCCGGACTGGCACGTGTTGCACTGGAGGACCGCTTTTCAGTTCTTTCTGCGTTTGTCGAAATGGGCATCCAGATGGCAGAGACAGAGGCGCTGCGCCAATCAGCGGATGCAAATTAGACCGTAGCCAAATCCGCCAGCGGGATACGTTCAAATCGAACGAGAATCCGGCTATATCTATTTGATTTAGCGGCGGGATTTCTGCGACGCCAAGTGAACCACTTGGCTGCAGAATGCTCTAGTTGTTTGGGCTTACTATCCTCCCCAGCCTCCTCCTCCTCCGCCGCTC